>CAYWIC010000064.1:0-27005 GCA_964458115.1 uncultured Anaerolineales bacterium
CTACGCCCCCACCCCCTATTCCCAGCC
Organism: uncultured Anaerolineales bacterium; assembly: GCA_964458115.1. Lineage (GTDB taxonomy): Bacteria > Chloroflexota > Anaerolineae > Anaerolineales > UBA11858 > NIOZ-UU35. The sequence continues at coordinate 28 of CAYWIC010000064.1, forward strand.
ATTTTCTCGCTGAACTGCGTAAGTCCTATCTTTTTTGATGCGATCTTACGCAACAACACCGGGCAAAGCCCGGCGTTGCTTATCTGTCGCAAAATCTTAACGATCCGACAGTTAATTATACCAAATCTGTCTTGATTTGAAAGATTCACCTGAAACGTTCGTGGTAAAATCATTCGGTTCTCATCCATCGGAATCACAATCATTATGGCCCGCAACCCACTTGACGCCAATCCCAATAACACCAGCTTGGCTGTACGGATCGCCCGGATGTATTCCAACATCTTCAGCCCTCCCAGCACATTTGCACTCGCAGGATTCATCATCGCCTGGACCGAACTGCCCTTTCTACAAGGCTCGCTTCACGCGGCGATCTTTGGAATCCTTTCTACATTGGTGCCGATCCTCTACATCGTTTACATGCTAAAGAGCGGACAGATCAATGATCTCCATATCAGTAAGCAAAGTGACCGGCATATACCTTATTTTATTGGGATCAGCGGTGCACTCGTAGCTTATTTCATTCTGCGAGCACTGAGTAGCTCGCCCCTCTTGCTAACCTTCATCCTCACAAATATCAGCGCCATCACGTTGTTGGCGATCATCAACGCCCGCTGGTTGATAAGCGCTCACACAACCAGCATAACTACGATCGCGGCGTTTGCCGGAGTGGGCTTCAACGTTGTCGCGGGTTTGGCCATCGTACCCCTCGTAGCGCTCACCTTTTATGTGCGTTATTTCTTAAGGAGGCATACCATCGCCGAAATGGTCGCGGGATGCCTGCTGGGGATCGGAATCGTGGTTGCACTGGTCGCTTTGGGTGCCTTTAACTTCTAAGCTTATGCCAAAACAAAAACCTAATATCGTCTTTATTGTCTTAGATACTCACCGCGTTGATCGACTTGGATGCTATGGCTATTCGCGAGGCACCTCCCCAAATCTCGATGAGTTCGCCAGGACTGCTACCCTGTACGAGAACGCCATCGCCCCCGCGCAATGGACCATCCCTTCCCATGCATCGATGTTCAGTGGAGAATTCCCCAGCACTCACCAAACCGTCCAAGCCAGCAGCATGCTAAGCGAGGATTTCACAACCCTGGCTGAATATTTGAAATTCGATGGGTACCAGACAGTGGGATTCTGCAACAACCCCCTGGTGGGTGTGCTGGAAAATGGCTTGCGACGGGGCTTCGATCAATTCTACAACTATGGTGGGGCGATCCAATCTACTCCGATGGATAACGGCTACTTGCCGTTGAAGGTGTTCAACAATTTACGCGATGGCTACCGCAAGGTACTCGAAGGTATAGCTACACCAATACAGCAAGCCGTAGCTGGCTCACCATCGGTCTTCCAATTCATTCTCAATCCCAAGCTGGTATCCCTGTGGACGCGTTACGCCAACTTCAAAGGAGATGGGCCAACAGCGATCAGAGACACCGAGCGCTACTTCCGCGGGCAAGTGGACGCAGGCTCGCAACCCCAATTCTCCTTCCTAAACTTGATGGGCACCCATCTCCCATATACCCCTCCAGACAGGTTCATCAAAGAATTCGCATCAATTGTTAAGGTCGAACCTGAAGCTGCCAGGTTCATGCGCGATTACAACACACGCGCATTCCACTGGCTCTTACCCATGAAGGAACCTTACACTGATTTAGAGGCCCAAACTCTGAGCGAAATGTACGACGCGGAAGTCGCATATCAGGATCATCTCTTAGGGCAACTATTGGCCACCTTAAACGTACCAGAAATCCGGGAAAATACCATGGTGATCATTGTCGCCGATCATGGCGAAATGCTGGGCGAGCACAACCTCATGGGCCATGGGCTGGGGGTTTACCAGGAGTTGATCCATGTGCCTTTGCTGATTCGCTTCCCCGGGCAAACTCAGGAGGAGCGCATCAGCGAGCCCGTTTCGACGACCTACACGTTCCATACCGCTTTGCAGGCTGCTAGCATTGATGAGATCGAGACTTCGTATGCAGGCACTATTAAAACAAGCGAGCTCAGCTTGAAAGATCGCCACCGATTGGAAGCTGCCTCTCCCAGACGAGTATTTAGCGAGGGGTATCCATCCATGAATTTGGTCACCATCATCGAGAAACACGAGCCAGCTATCATGGATGAATTCAACTGCAATGCCACCCATTGGGCGCTCTACGACGGTGTCTTCAAATTGATGCGCGTGGAAAACATCGCCGACGCTCTCTTCAACCTGGCGGATGATCCTGGCGAGAACTATGCGTTGCTCGAAAATAACCACCATCTCGAAAAATTGGGAGTTGAATTAGATCGCTGTTTGTCCTGGGCATTTTCAAGGTCCCCAGTGGGCACTACGGCACAACCCAGTAACTTGCACGAGGATCACGTCCAAGAAAGACTTAGAGCCCTAGGGTATATTGAGTAATCTAACAAAGATATAGGAGTAACACACTTGAAGTATGTTTTTTGGGGAATAGGGGGTGGGAGCTTTGCCCCCGTCCCCTATTCCCCACAATTTCCCCGCTGAACAGCGTAAGTTATAAGATTATTTCTCGAGGTTTAGGAGCAAAAATGATCGATCCAGTCATCTTTACAATCAACTTAGGGAAGGTAGAACTCGCCTTCCGCTGGTATGGGCTGCTGATCGCCATCGGCGTGATGGTCAGCGCCTGGATCACCGAAAAAGAGATCGTGCGCCGTGGTGGAAAATCTGAGTTCGTCTGGGATGCGCTGATTTGGGTGCTGCCTGCAGGGATCATCGGAGCCAGGGTGTGGTATGTGCTCAATGACATATTCGGCGGCGGTCGAACCTTTCTAGACAACCCAGGGCGTATTATCCGCATAACCGAGGGCGGACTGCATATTTTTGGTGCAGTCCTTTTCGGACTAGGAGCTGCCTATCTGTATGCCCGGCGCCACAAAGTTGATATCCTCTTGATCCTGGATTCTGTGGCCCCCTCGCTGCTCATTGGGCAAGCTCTCGCTCGACCAGCCAATTTTATCAACCAGGAACTCTACGGCCCTCCGACAGATCTTCCTTGGGGCATTCCCATCGATGGCTTTCACCGCATCGCTCCCTGGCATAACCTTGCCCTCTACCCAGCAGAGACCACGCGTTTCCACCCGACGTTCGCTTACGAAATGATCTGGAACTTCCTGACTGCTGGCCTGATTCTGTGGATTGCGCGCCGCTACGAAGAGAAGATTAAACCAGGAACAGCCTTCGCCAGTTGGCTCTTACTAGCAGGAGTAGGCAGAGTGATTATCGAAGCCTTCCGCCCCGACCAACCTCGCATCCCAGGCACTGATTTGAGCTGGTCGCGATTAGTCTATGCGCTAATGGGGTTTATCGGCCTGATCTGGCTGCTGGTTCGCTACGAAGTCATCAAATTGCCATTTCTCTCTCCCGGGCCTGAAAAATACAAATTGCCAGGAAAAAAGTACCGCAAACGATAATATGACAGAAAGCAAACCTATACCGCTCCCCGATCCGCCGCGCGGATTGAAAGCCATACTCTGGAGGCTGCCAATCTGGTTATACCGCCTGAAGCTGGGTTGGATGTTCGGACACCGCGCCCTACTGTTGACTCATATCGGTCGGATCAGTGGCAAACCTCGCCAAGCGATGCTTGAAGTGGTTCACTACGATAAATCGACCAATAGCTATTATGTGGCTTCAGGTTTTGGGGAGCAGGCCGATTGGTTCAAAAACATCAGCAAGAACCCCCGAGTAACCATTCAGGCCGCGGGAAGAAAAATCCTCGTGGCTGCAGAGCGCCTGACAGTCACTGAGGCGGAAGAAATTTTCAGGAACTACCACCTCCGACATCCCAAGGCCCTGCGTGGACTCGCCAAACTAATTGGCTATGAAATCCCTGAGGATGAACATAAAATGCTTGACTTTTTCAAGGAGCAAATTCCCTTGATCGCATTTCGACCTCGGTGAACTCAAGAAATGGGGGTATGGGGCGTGCTCCGCACGTCCCATACCCCCATTTCTGTCAACTTCCACTCTGATCCTAGAGAACCAGAGTGAATCTTCAAAAATCCTTATATTATTCAGGGGTAAATTGTCCTGATAGGTAGTCACTATCGTTTATAATGAGTACATCAGAAAGATTCTTAGAAAGGAGAACCGCTATGGGCAAAGAGACCAAATTATTCAAGAGTGAAGAACGCAAGAACCGCGCAGAAGTAAGTGAATTCCTACACCTACTGGCAGACAAGGTCAACGATGGCCAAGTCGTCCTACGTCAGGGTAAAGAAGAAATCAACCTTACCATGCCACACAACCTGATCTTGGAAATCCAGGTTGAAGATGAAGACAAGAAACGTAAGGGTATCCAACACAGCCTGGAGGTCGAAATCAAGTGGTTCGATGATGATTCCTCTGGCGGACCCTTGGAGCTCGGATAACCAACTTCAAATTAAAACAAAAGGACCGGCCTCTGATCTACTCAAGGGCCGGTCTATTTGTTTACAGATCAAACCCTATTCTTCTGACGGGGGATTAAATATCATCTCAGCAAAATCGAGAATGTAATCCAACACATTTGGATCATAGAGCTCATCAGGGTCGATCATCAAAGTGCCATGTGCTCCAGTACCGTCATAGATAATCAATTCGTAGAGATACTCAACTGCCTTTTCACACGTACTGGCTGAATAATCTCCCTTGCCTGCAAGACAGCTCAATGGAATTGTGGGTTCAGCTTCAAAAAGCTTTTGGGCATCTTCTGTATAGTTGTTATCGATGTAACTCCCTGGGGAAAGAGAGATTGCCCCAACACATAACGCCTCTCCCAAGGCATTGAATGCATCACATGCCCACGCGACAACATCGGCGCCAATGCTTGAACCGATGCCTATCATCAAGGGCAAGGCATCAACAACCTGGGCATTTTTCGCCACCTTACCGGCACCTAATGCTGCGGCAGTTCGAGGCATCTCTGAAGCGGTTTTGTAAGCCGCCACGCCATCCAAGCCCCAATTAAGCGGAGTGCCTAATCCAGCCTGACTTTCACCAAAATCTCTAAAATCGAAGGTGAAGACTGAATATGAAATCTCTTCATCCATAGGTGGGAACCAGGATGGATCCCAATGGGGGTAAGTTCCTGGGGGTTCAGGGCAACCAGGCATCTCTTCAGGTTCCTCATCGAGGCGGTTCTGCAGCCACGGCGCAATTCTGCACCAATCCCGCTGATCGCCGCCAGCCCAATGCATCAGAACGATCACCGGAGCGTCGGCATATTTCGATGCATAATAATATCCCACCAGGTTCTTACCATCTTCCGCCTGGAACTCCACCATCTCGGGATCTGCTGGCAAGTTCGATAATTCAACCTCTGGGGTTTCCTCTGAATAGATTGGTGTCCCTAGCGGCACTGGAGCTGCGGTTATCAGGAACATGACCAAACTAAGAACGATACAAATCGTTTTACTCATAGCATCCTCCTTTGCTAGTACAAGCACAATCGGAAAACTCTATAAAATATAGTAGCATATAATCGATAAAAAATAATAAGTACCTTAGTACTTCTTGATCAAATCTCGACGAAATCGCTGAACAATGATTAGATTAGGAGGGTATAAAAAAAATCATTGATATCCGTCGGAGGTATGGATGATCAAAAAACAATATGTAAAATCTCGACAAGTCAGTAAGATTACCTTTGAAATCCCGCAGGAGGAACTCCCCGAGTGGGTGGACGTCCAGACGGTCCACCTCGTAGGTGATTTCAACGATTGGGACCCGGCAGCCACCCCGATGAAAAAGCTCAAGAATGGCACTTTCAAGGTCACCCTGGATCTAGAACCCGGTTGCGAATTTCACTTCCGCTATTTACTGGACAGCGAATTCTGGTGTAATGAATGGCATGCCGACGGGTACGCTCCCAGTGGTTTTGGCGCGGACAATTGCATCGTAACAACTCCCACTGCATAAACTTTCGTCCAAACCTAGCTTTCTACTTCTCACATCGTTATAATCCAGCATCTTAATTCCGCGCGAAGGATTCATCGCATGAAGTACTCTGGCGTATTGCATCGCTATGGACATCTGCTCGATTTGCCTGACCACACGCAGACGGTCAGTCTTCTGGAAGGAGACACGCGTCTGATCCCTGTGCCAAGGCTAGCCGAAAAACTTGGCGGCGGATTCGAATTGTTTATCAAATTCGAGGGCTTAAACCCCACTGGTTCCTTTAAGGACCGCGGTATGACGGCAGCCATTAGTGAGGCGGTTGGCCGCGGGGCAAAAGCCGTGATCTGTGCCTCGACAGGCAATACCGCTGCATCGGCGGCGGCTTATGCCGCCCGGGCTGGTTTAAAAGCCGTGGTTCTGATTCCACAGGGCAAGGTCGCCACAGGAAAACTCGCTGGCGCAGTGGCATACGGCGCACAAGTTTTGCAAATCGACGGGTCTTTCGATGACGCGCTGGCCATGGTGGTAGAGATTTCAAGCAAACACCCCATCGCTTTGGTCAATTCCATCAACCCGTACCGTATCGAGGGACAAAAGACGGCCGCATTTGAGATTTGCGATGCACTCGGAAAAGCCCCAGATTGGTTGTGTTTGCCGGTGGGTAATGCGGGAAATATCACCTCGTATTGGGCTGGGTTCAAGGCTTACGACCAAAGCAAGGGCACCGGATTACCCCGTATTTTAGGTGTGCAAGCCCAGGGATCTGCTCCATTAGTGCTGGGGCACGCAGTCGATCAGCCCGAGACCGTGGCGACCGCCATTCGCATCGGCCGCCCAGCCAGAGGAGAGCAAGCCCTTCAGGCGGCAGAAGAATCCCAGGGGCGCATCATCGCTGCCAGCGACGAAGAAATCCTGTCCATGCAAAAAGATCTCGCCAAAGAAGGCTTGTGGGTCGAGCCCGCTTCCGCGGCAGGAGTAGCGGGTCTAGCCAAACAGCTAAATGAGAATCAAATTGATTTGCGCGGCATGCGCGTCGTCGCAATTTGTACCGGACACGGACTCAAAGACCCCGATATCGTCACTGCCAGCATGCAAAAGCCACGACCATTGCCTCCCAAGCTCGAGGACTTAGAGGACGCCATTTTTTCCTGAGAGATAATCATGATCCATCGCTATACCAAAGTCACCGTTCAAGTGCCAGCCTCCACCGCGAATCTAGGCCCTGGGTTCGACTCCATCGGGTTGGCCCTTGACTTATGGAATCAGGCCTCCTTCATGCTAACTGATGATGGATTCCATGTTCAAGCCGATGGAGAAAACGCCGCAGAAGTTCCCAAGGATGAGGGCAATTACATCCTGCAATCTTTTTTGGAACTCTATCGCTACCTGGGAGAAGAAATCCCGCGCGGTGTTAGCCTGCGCTGCATCAATCGCATCCCCTTTGCATCAGGGATGGGCTCTAGCACAGCAGCCTTGCTATCAGGACTCTTGGGTGCAAACGAGCTGCTGGGATCTCCATTAGACAAATTCGACCTGCTCAATCTAGCCACATCGATGGAAGGCCACCCTGATAACGTTTCTCCGGCGCTCTTCGGCGGATTGGCTATGGGTGCTATCAAGGACGATGGCACTGTCTTGCTGCACCAGATTCCCATATCCATTATGCCCATCCTGATCATACTCCCAGACGTGGCGTTGCTTACGGAGGAGTCACGCGCCATTCTGCCCGAATTCATCCCCCGGGCAGATGCAATTTTTAATCACAGCCGCACACCCTTCGTCATCGAAGCGTTAAGATCAGGGAACGTAAGTTTGTTGGCCGAAGCTACGCGCGACCGATTGCACCAACCCTATCGCTTCCCTTTAATCCCAGGTTCGCGCGAGGCATTGGAAAGAGGTCGTCAGGCTGGCGCTCTCGCCGTGACATTATCGGGTGCGGGACCGGGAATTTTCGTATTCCCCGGCGAGAACCGTCAGGCAATCTCCAAGGCGATGATCAATGCCTTTTCAGATACTGGAATATCTGCAAGAGCGTTCCATCTAGCACCCAGTAACCTGGGTGCTAGCGTGTCCCCTCTCAAATAGGATCAAATCCCTATTCACAGGCGTTTTCTTCGAACTCGATCTCGATGCGCGTCCCATGATCTGACACAAAATCTATCTCCCCATCGAGTTGCGATACCAATAGAGATACGATTTCAAGTCCCATATTGCTCGAATCAGATACATCAAAATCGATTGGTAACCCAATGCCATCATCGATTATAGCCAGTGTAATTTTTCCTTGATCGTCCTTCGTCATGCGCACGACTATTGTCCCACCGTGAGATTTTCGAAAAGCGTGCTTGAAGGCATTTGAAACAAGCTCATTGACGATCAAACCACAGGGGATGGCACAATCAATATCAAGCGTTATTACTTTTTCTATTTCTACAAGACAATTAATGCTTGGATCGATATGACGATAAACTTCTTCTAACTCCGAAACCAACATCTTCACATAACCGAAAAAATCAATTTTGGAGAGGTCATTCGAGGAATACAGGGTTTCGTGAACAAGCGCCATCGCAAAAATCCGCTGTTTGCTATCTTCGAAGAGCGACACCGTGTCAACATCGGCGATCCGTCTCGACTGCAAATACAGAAGGCTGGAAACGATTTGTAGATTGTTCTTTACCCGATGATGGATTTCTTTTAGCAACACCTCTTTTTCGCGCAGGGAATTCGTGATCTGCTGATTGGCCTCTAGTAAATCTCTCGTGCGCTCATCCACCCTTTTTTCAAGATTTTCTTTTGCTAATCTCAACTCCCTCTGGTACATCTCCAATTGGATATTTTTTGTTTCGATATCCTCCTGGTATTTCAAGAATACATGGCTGGCTCCAAAGGCGATAAAAAAACCGCAAACTCCTGCAATGATAGCCCCGAGTAAAACTGAGTCTTTTTCGCCGAGCGCAAAGATTACCCCAAGGGTCAAGATTTCTGACATGACAAGCGAAACCAAGCCCAAGCGCAGCGGTGTATTTAGAGTAGAGGAATAAAACTCCGTTATCTTACTCATCACAGATCCAGCTTTATTTCACGGGCTTGCATTGATCAGCAGAATTCCCCCACTGGTTATCAAAGCAAGTTCAATCTACTTGCCTCTATTATAGCCCCATTTTTCTGAATAACTTCAACTCGTTCTGGGGCTCACTGGGAAACGCCGTGGGACTATCCAGGTGTAGGGGTGTGTGAGGTGCAGAGCACCGCACACACCCCTACATCTGGGGGATCACCCCGGGCAATTCCTGGAGAACCCGTTCTGGTCTTCCTAGGAATCGCGGAGGACGGAGCCAGATGTGGAATTCAAGGCGGGATTTCCTGATACCTACTTTCTGGTCCTGACAAATGGTATATATGGACAAGCGAAAGGGAATTCAGGTTCATCCATATTCACTCAATGTATGCAATAACTCATCAAGTTCGGGGAAAGTATTCGTGCCGCCAACGCCTGTCACCGTGAATCCCGCCGCTAAACTGGCAAATAACATGCGCTTTTCTAAAGGCCATTTTTGTAGCGTAGCATACAGAAATCCTGCATCGAAAGCATCACCTGCCCCAATGCTATCAACCAATTCCCCTACCACAATCGCACTTTGATGATGTTGCCAACCCTGCTTGAAAATTGTAGCTCCCTCCGCTCCCTGTTTAATAATCACCAGTTCAGGTCCGGCATCGAGCAAAATCTTGGCGCATGCGGTGAGGTCCTCTTCAGCCGTCATCATGCAAGCCTCGGTCTCATCACAAAAAAGGATATCGACAAATTCCAGGACATCCTCGATTTCCACCAACCAGGGAGCTTGCATAGCAAACAGGGGGAATTGAGGATCCATCGTGGTTAAAAGTTGACGCGCTTTTGCTTCTTGGAAGATATCGACGGTAACCCCCTGCCAAACATCCTTGAAATGGAGGTACCCGCCGTTATGCAGGATACGCGCATCGAGGAGATCATCTATGCTCTCAAGGGAATAGAATTGGGGCCAGGGCTCATGCGTTGGCAAGCGGTACGTCAGAGGTCGCTTGCGGCTGCCGAACAATAACATATACACACCAATCCCAGCTAACGTATCTGGCACCATCTGAATAGCATGGACATCTACGCCATCACGCCGCAAGGAATTATGGATAAAAGCGCCCAAAGGGTCGTCTGGAACGCACGAGCTGACCATCACATGCAAACCCAACTTAGCCAAATCGCTGACGTTGTAGCCCACCGAACCCGCGGCCGTCATTTGCATATCAGCAGGGCCATCCCAAGTAGGCAGCGAAGACCAATCTTCAGGGCCCTCGCCGACGATCAAGAGATCGACATTCAAGGGCCCAATCACAGAAATATCTCTCGGCATAGTACTATTCATATCTGATAATTTTGAGGCACCGCTACCGGGTCTCGATAAATGGATCAAAGGTTTCCCTGTAAATTGGGGGTGGGGGCTTCGCCCCCACCCACTATTTCTGGGGAGATTCTCCTCTTGCAAGAATTATTCTAGTGAGTATCCTTCGGAAAAAGCCAATTCCAAACTTTGGCATGACGGGCGATATTGGCGCGCTGGCAATCGGGATTGATGTCACCCTGCGCTACCGCGCTCCAATACGGCAGCAATTGACCAGGCAAGATAGCCAGCACTGAGAAAATATTGGGATCAGTCTCATCGAGCCTGAAGACATCATCGACCTGCTCGGCAACGCGCTCATCTTGTTCGCTAATCAGCGCGATTGATGGCGATTTGAGCATAAATGAAGCCTGGGCGACGTCGCGCAGCGCCTCGTAGTTGGGGTCATCCAATGGCGCCACGATAATGGTCAGAATGTCGTGCTGAGTCAACCCTAAAGCTCCGTGGATATGTCGTCCAGCGCACATACCCTTCGTGGGGATATGACCCATCTCATCATATTTTAAAGCTATCTCCTCAGCAGTGCCCTCATTCGAGCCGCTGCCAACAGCCAAGATACAGCGCACATCCCGATAGCGATGCGATAGCAGCTCGGCACGTTTACTGACCCATTCGAACATACCATCGAATTTATCCGCTGTTGAGAAGAGCCTACCTCTCAGGTCATCCCAGTCCCGCTCCTCAGGCCGAGTCAGTGCCCCAATTTCAATAGCCAGCCAAACCGAAACAGCCAGCCTGGTCGTATAGTGGAAGGTATCCGAGCCGCCCGTATCGAAGCCCCCGGAACATACGATGGCTTCATCACATTTCTGCGTGATCGGACTGCCTGCAATGCTGGTAAAGGCTACTTGATAGGCGCCTAATTCCTTGGCCTTTGCCGCCGCACGATTGCTGTCGACGGTGCTGCCGCTACCAGAATAAGAAAAGAAAACATATTTCGAGAAGTCGATCGGATGCCCGTAGACAACATACTCTAAGGAGTCCAAATCTCGGGCATCCCAACGCGCGTAATCCCAAAACGCGCCTGCGGCCGTCTGGGCCACAAATTGCGAGGTGCCCAACCCATGGCCAACCATACCGATAAAGCCTTTCTCGACCAGTTTTTGGGCAATGGCTGGAACGACTTGCTGGTTGTTCTCGAAGGTGCCCCGCAGCGCGGCCCCCTGGCTTTTGATGTCCCCATGGAGATTAAATGGATGTCCAGTTTGGGGTTCGGTACCCAAAGCCCGATACATAATAGGGTGCTCAGCTGTACCCTCGATATGGCGGTCGATATCCCCTTCGATGCCCCATTGTTTGATGCGTTTTCCAGTTTCTCGTTTGTAATCGTTCGACATTCGTTCGATCTCCTTCACTAAGAATAATTTTCCTTTGGTCACAAGCAGATTAGAAGATTCTCTAGACCTATTTGGGATGTTTCCCAAAGTACGCAGGAATCCGCCAAGAATCTATGCGATTGCCTCTCCCAACGCAAACCGTAAGATCTCTTCCTGATTGGTGTCTTCAGTGATAAGGTTTGCTACGATGCGGCCATCATGCATCACCAAGATGCGGTGTGCCAGGCCGAGAACTTCCGCCAGCTCCGAAGAGATTAAGAGGATGGATTTTCCAGCTGCAGCCTGTTCGATGATCAACTGGTAGATCTCGAACTTGACACCTACATCAATGCCTTGAGTCGGCTCCATCAAGATGAAAATCTCGGGGTCGACCGCAAGACAACGACCCAGGACGACCTTTTGTTGGTTGCCCCCGCTGAGGTTGTAGACATACTGCTCCATTGTGGGGGTCTTGATATCCAATGCGCTAATCTGCTCCCGAGCGACCTCTTGCTCCCGCTGCCGGCTGATGACACCCATCCGGCTCGATGCTCTGCTCTCCAACACGGATAATGAGATATTTCGGCGGATATTCAATTCTTGCAACAAGCCGTCCGCCTTGCGATCTTCGGGTAAATACGGAATCCCTCTCTTTATGGCTCGCTTTGGGCTGGGTTTGTAAGGTTTTCCATGGATAAAAAGTTGCCCGTTATCGATGGGAATGGCGCCAAAGAGTGCCTTACCCAGATCGGCCTTGCCGCTTCCTGAGAGTCCGGCGATCGCCAACACCTCCCCTTGGGCAAGTGAAAAATCGATTTCCTTGAGAATTTTCCCAGAGGATAGATTCTCCACCCGCAACACTTCTCCTCCCTTTGTGCTGGCGCGCTCCGGGAAAACATTTTCCAGCTTTCGACCAATCATGGCTTCGATCAGTGAATCTCGACTGACCTCATCTATGGGTCTGGTGAGAATATGTTCGCCATCTCGCAAGACGGTGACCGAATCTGCCAAATCAAAGATCTCATCCAGACGATGAGAAACATAGATGATCGTAACGCCATCCGCGCGCAATTTGCGGATATTTTCGAAGAGCGCTTGCGCTTCAGCCTGATTCAATGCCGCGGTCGGCTCATCCATGATCAACAACTTGCTCTGGTTGACCAGGGCTTTGGCGATCTCCACAACCTGCTTCTCGCCAACCTTGAGCTCACCAACCAGCATTTGGGGAGAGAGATGATGTGCATTGAGGGTCGCGAGCACAGTCTCAGTTCTTTGTCGCAGTGTCTGCTTATCGATCAAGCCCCCGCGGGCTGGCTCATTGCCTAAGAGGACGTTGTACATGATTGTCCGATCCGGAAGCAGGTTCATGATCTGGTAAATGGTGGCCACATTCTTATCAAGGGCATCTCTGGGGTTTTGGGGAGCATACGGCAACCCATTCATACGGACGGCGCCCCCAGGATCGGGTTGTTCCGCCCCTGCAATGATCTTGATGAGTGTTGATTTCCCTGCCCCGTTCTCCCCTACCAACGCGTGTACATGTCCCGGGAAAATCTCAAAAGAGACTTCCCGCAAGGCCTCCACACCCGGATAGGTTTTGCTCGTTTCCTGAATTTCCAGAAAGGGGGTCTCATTCATCGGACTAAATCCTCACCGTTCGCAGTCGGTCGAGAGATAATGCGGTAACCAAAATGGCTCCAGAGACGATGCGTTGTGCATAGATGCTGACACCCAGCAGGATCATGCCGTTTGTGATGGTGGTCAAGAAGATGGCCGCGACCAGGGTGTTCAAGATTTTGCCGCGCCCTCCCGAAAGGCTAGCCCCACCCAAAACAACGGCAGTCAACACTGGGAAAAGAAAGTCCGACCCCATCCCCCCGGTTGCCGTACCCTGGCGGGCGACCTGCATGATCCCACCGACACCAGCCAGCATACCCGCTAGGGTGAACGCAGCCAGTTTGACATTGTCGGTATTGATGCCTGCCAACCAGGTGGCCTTCTCGTTATTTCCTACAGCAAAAATGCGCGCCCCAAAGACCGTATGCCGAAGCAACAAAAACGCCAGAAAGTACAAGATGAATAGCACGATCACTGGAACAGGGATGACTTCGAGTATACGTCCACGCGACAAGAATTCAATGGGATCGATTTCCTCCCCAAAAATCGTCTTGCCCTGGGTGTACACAAACGCCAACCCCTCTAAAATACTCATCATCCCCAGGGTGGTGATGATGGGATTGATTTTCAAGCGTGTGACGATCAACCCATTGACCAAGCCAATCAGCGCCCCAATCGCTAAAACTACAAGAGCCGCGAGATATGGAGGCAAGCCAAAATTGACCAGCGCTGCGGCCATAGCAACGCCAGTCAGTGTAAGAATGGAAGCCAGAGAGATGTCCATCGTACCGAGCAATACGATCAAGTGCTCACCGATGGCAAGAATTCCGATGATGGTCGCCTGGCGCAATATCGTGAAAATATTATTGGGGGTAGCAAATGAATCTGTGGAAAAGCTCAGAAACAACCCCCAAAGAATAAAAATAACAATAAAGCCTTGTTCCCCTAGAAATTTGATGACGCGGTTGCTGAGATTACCGACCCGCTGCTCTGGTGTTTTGTCTGGTTTGTTGTTTGGCATTTTGTTCCCTGATCAAGTGAGAAGGTGAGAGGAGGGATCGAGAGCACCCTCCCCTCATTTGCTTCGATAAGGATCTTCCAGGTTATAATTCACAGGCCGGGTTCCTGGTACATTGTTTTTGCCGAAAAAACTTTCTAAACTGTGTTTAGCACGGTATTGCCGTGATGCTTACGAGGAACCCGGTCCCTTTGCCAGGAATACCTTATCCCATACGCTATTCAGCCGTCATCAAGTTGACGGGCACACGGATGTTCTGCGGAATTGTGCTACCCGCCAATAATTTAACGGCAGCTTTGATGGTCATCCGGCCGGTCTCAGCTGGCGCAGTATCCACTGTGCCCCTGTACATCGTGCCCGAGTTGATATATTCCAACGCCTGTGGTTCTGCATCGATGCCAACAATGATGCTGTCTTCAGCAGTCTTTCCAGCTGCTTCGAGGGCCTGCATGGCCCCATAAGCACCTGCATCGTTGATGCTGACCACCACGTTGATCTCAGGGTGCTCTTGCAGGGCTGTCTCCATTGAATTCAGACCAAACTCTGTGGTCCCGCCCAAATAGTTGCCAACGATCACCGCGTCAGGCGCGCCTTCTGCCAGGGCCGCGGCAATGGCATCGGCACGTATTACGACGTTGGGTACATCGGGGTAATCGAGGATCGCTACATTGGCTTCACCGCCCATTTCATCGCTGATCAATTGAGCCGCGTACTGACCTGCTGCCGCACCCAAGTCTTCATCCTCAATACTGATGGTGACACCACCGTACTCGGCAGCGTTTCGGCCGGCATATTGGACGATATAAACTCCTGCAGCCGCGGCCTCTTCAAGC
Source organism: uncultured Anaerolineales bacterium (assembly GCA_964458115.1). Classification (GTDB taxonomy): domain Bacteria; phylum Chloroflexota; class Anaerolineae; order Anaerolineales; family UBA11858; genus NIOZ-UU35. The sequence continues at coordinate 15,153 of CAYWIC010000064.1, forward strand.
GCAGACTGGACGCTGGGTGGATCGAAAACACATACTACGATCACATCAGCACCGCTGGAGACAAAGTTTTCGATGCCGCTGATTTGCTTCTCAACGTCGATTTCAGAGTCGAAGGTTTCGACACCCAGGCCAACCTCTTCTGCGTAAGCCACAGCCGCATCAGGAACGGCAGAGTGATAATCTGTAGAGTACGTGCAGGCCACGATACCAATGAAAGATTCATCGTCCGCAAGGTGAGCCTTCGCCCCGGCGATCTCATCTTCACTTGGTTCCAAATCATCGGCAGTTCCCAGACCTTCAGCAATCAGGGTTGGTTCGCCATATGCGGGTTCAGGCTCTTCCACTTCCTCAGCGGCTTCTTCTTCCACGACCTCTGCTTCTTCAACAGGTTCAGCAGCAGGCGCTTCTTCTTGGGGGCTCCCACATGCGGTCAGCAAGAGGGCAAAAACCAAGAGCAATCCAAATAGAATAAATCGTTTTTTCATCCTTCCTACTCCTTATTATCGTGCAAATTGCAAATTGTTGTTGCACCACAATTTCCACCTCGTATTCATGTGGTACATGTGATGGAAAATATTTTTTATCGGCCACCTCCTTTTGTGAGTAGATCGCTTGCGAGCACTAAGATTCGTTGATCGCAGGGTACGCATCATCAAGCGCTAAGATGCTATGAACAGTTTGCTCGTCACTAATCAATACATTGATTAAACTTCCCCGAATCGCTCCAAGTAACGGTGCCACTTTATCCGGCCCACCAGCAACGCCAATCGATAGCGTCGCGTCCTTAATGTCAGCTAGATCAATCCCAACAATCCGGTCATTAAATGCAGTTGGTTTTTCAAAGCCATTGATGTCAAAGAATCGTCCACAAATATCTCCAACCACTTGCCCATGAAGATCATCGAATTCTTCTTTGTTTAGCAGCCCAAATCGGGTATACACCAGGTCACTTTCAATCGAACCCAGACCTACGACGAAGATCTCTGCGCCGCGCGCCTGTTCTAGCGCTTCCAGCAACATAGGATTCGAGGAGATGAAATCCACCGCCGATCCAGAGCCTGTTCCCAAGATAGCTGGTGCGCTCATGTAGATTGGGCGTCCTCCGAACGTTTCAGCGGCTTCCCGGGCGATTTCGTTGTAATCGATGCGGTGCGCCTCGTGACCCAAATTGCCCATAGCCTGAACGACAACCACATCAGGGATTACACGGTCTGGCAGCGCTTTGACCAGGGCATGTAAGGTACGCCCACACCCCAGTGCCAGTTTTTGCCCGGATTGTACGAGCTCACTCAAATAATTGGCACCATAACGCCCAATAATACTGCGTACAGCATCGGGATCACTATCGAAAACCGGAGCCACAACCACGCTTCTCAATTGAGGATAGCGCTCTATGAGGCTCTCGCCCAAATCTGAAACTTGTTCATCGGGGGCAATTATTCGAATCTGCACGATACCCATTTCGCGCGCTTTGGTCAAATATCTAGATACTTGGCTACGCGAAATTCCCAGGCTGCTCGATATCTCAGACTGAGTACGATTTTCCAGGTAATATGCCCGCGCTACTTCTACAATTCGAATTAAGATGGGATCATCCATGTGCTCACACTTGTGCATTCACATATGTTCATGTATACTTGCAGTATAGACAAATATTTCACAAAAGTCAAGTACCAACACATTTATGGTAAAGAAACACCCAACCCGTTTACTGCTCGTCCGTCACGGAGCAACAGCCTGGAATGACGAACATCGCATCATTGGAAGGTCTGACCTGCCCCTGTCTGCCAATGGAATGGAGCAAGCCAAACAACTGGCAAACAAACTTTCGATGGAATCCATTGACACAATCCTCTCCAGCGACTTGAAACGAGCTGCTGAGACGGCAGAAATCATCGCAGAACCTGGTGGACATGCAGTGGGGTATGATGCGCGGCTACGGGAACTGGATTTTGGACTCTGGGAGGGGTTGACTGTCCGTCAGGTCGAGGCCGAATCGGCCGGTGCATTTGAGCGCTGGAAAGAGAACGCAAACCTTTCCCCACCCTCCGGTGAAAGCCCTCCAGCAATTATCGATCGCGTGCAAGCATTCATCGCCGCTCTCAGGGAGATGTACCTGGGAGAAACAATCTTGATCGTGAGTCATGGAGTAATCTTGCAAGTGATGGTGTACTCACTGCTGAATATCCCCTTCAGAAATGATTGGACCTTCTACATGTACAACGGATCCATTACGGAAATGAGAATTACATCCAATCGCACAGTGATGGTCTATTTGAACGACACCAGCCATCTGACCACCCAAGAAGGTTAGGAGGAGTATATCACCTGAAACGTAGTCTGCCGGGGATAAGGGGTGGGGCAACGCTCCACCCCTTATCCCCGGCAATCGTATTGCTAAGCAATCACTCATCTAGCGCGCACAGATCATTCACACGCTCTAAACATTTTCTGAACATCTTTTTGCTATCCTTTGGGCGGATCCAAAAAAGGAAGACATGTCGCAAGACAAAAAACACAAACACATGTATGTCATAAGGAGACAAAAAGATGAACAAGAATAACAAGTTCCCCCTCATCGTAACTAGTTTACTGGTTTTGGTTCTATCACTGGGCGCCATGGCATTCGCTCCCTCTCCCATTGCGGATCCTGGCGAAGGATTTGGCCCTGGTGGTCAAGGCGGACGTGGCGGAGGTTCTCGCAACAATGAAAACTTAGCTGAAGCCCTCGGCATTAGCTCAGAAGAACTTCAGTCTGCTTTCGAAGAAGCCCGCTCCAATGCTGGCCCAGATGCTGAATTCGAAGATGCTTTAGCCGCAGCATTAGGTATCAGCTTGGATGCGCTGGAAAGCGCACAGGATGCAGCCTTAGCTCAATCGCTGGCCGATGGCGATATCACCCAGGAACAATATGATCAGATCGTGGCCCGCCAGGCTGTCCAGGAGTATCTGAATCGCGATGAAATGGTCGCCGATGCACTGGGCATCACGGTAGCCGAGTTACAGGCTGCTCAAGAAGCTGGGCAACGCATACCTGACTTGCTAGAAGATCTGGGCATCGATCAGGAAACTTTCCAGGCCAACGTGCAGGCGAATCAAGAGACTGCATTCGCTCAGGCTGTAGCAGATGGTGTCATCACGCAAGAGCAGGCTGACCAATTCCAGGAAGGTGGCTTCGGCGGACGCGGTGGCCCTCGTGAAGGTGGCAAAGGCGGACGCGGTCCAGGTGGCCAAGATGGCCCCGGTGGTCAGGGACCCGGAAACCAGGGTGGTCCTCAGGGTGGTCCAGGTCAAGGCGGACAAGGGATCCCTAGCGGCAACAACGGGTAATCCCTAAGCGAAATCACGATAACTCAAACTATCGAGAGCGGTGTGTGAACATACACATCGCTCTTTCTTTTTCCGATATTGGCCGCATACATTTCGGATCTTGGCGAAACTCTGTAGCCATGCATGATTTTTGACTGACGCCAGTTCTCATATGAGAACGAACAAAACAGCAAGGCGCAATGAATAGGAAATGCGCTATACTATGAAATTATCCATTGATTGATAAACTTACAGGATTACTGGCATGAAGGAAGATAGCACTTTCCAGGCGCTCTACTCGCAGATGTTGGATTCAATTGGTGAGGCGGTCATTGCAACAGATATCGAGGGGAAAATTCAATACTGGAATCATGCCGCGAAAAAGCTGTATCAATGGGATGCTGATGAAGTTCTGGGGAGGGACATACTAGAAATTACCCCCACAGAAGCAACACGACAGCAAGCCAAAGAGATCATGAGCAACCTCCGCAAGGGTGGGACCTGGGCGGGTGAACTCGAAGTTCAGCGAAAAGATGGATCAAAATTTCTAGCACTCGTCAACGATTCGCCCATTCTGGATGATGGAGGAAAATTAATCGGAATAATAGGAGTTTCACAGGATATCACCTATCGAAAGAATTCGGAAGAATCGCAAAGAGGTGCACACGAAGCTATCAGGTTACAAAATACTATCTTCAGTGCGATCAATCGACTTTTTAGCGAATCTATGTTTTGCGAATCCAGTTATGATGTTGCACAGGTATGTTTGTCTGTCGCAGAAGATATCACCACCAGCCAGTATGGATCTGTTGCTGAGGTAAATCTTAATGGACGCTTTGATACTCTGGCGCTTACTGATCCTGGAATGGATGAGTGCCGAATTGCGGCATTAGACCCCACATGCATTCAAGGCATGGAAATTCGAGGTATTTGGAAAGATGCATTGGAGAGTAAGCACGGCCTTATCATCAACGATCCGCCAAATTATCCTAGCAGCGTCGGCGTTCCAGAAGGCCATATTCCACTTCATTCTTTCCTAGGTGTACCAATCCAACACAAAGATTTTTTTGGGATGATTGGCCTCGCAAATAAGGAAGACGGATTTTCAGAAAACGATCGGGAGATCATCGAAGCTTTAGCGCTCGCATATGCAGAATTGATCTCTAGCGTTCGAGCAAAGGAAGCACTTAAATCGAAGATCGAAGATGTAGAACGTATGAACGATCTTTATGTTGGCCGCGAGGGGCGCATGATTGAACTCAAAGAAGAGGTGAACATCCTGCTCAGAGATTTAGGTAGGCCGGCCAAATACGACGCCCCAGGCCAGGCAGATCAACTAATCCGACGCACATGAATTCCAAATTACTCGAGCGAATATGGTAGCTTCACCAAAGAGTGCATTTACTCCAATTACAAACCAGGGCAAAAAATGGCGTCTGGCGTATTACCAGGGTGGCAACTACAGCGACTATGCAAAAAGTCTCAGAGCAATTGCTGCGGCCCTTGTCAAAATGGGCTGGCTCGATGAATTCAATTTTCCGGAACACAATGATCCTGCTGACGCCGAATCAGTATGGCATTACCTGGCAACTAAGGCCAAGAGCAATACAATGGAATTCTGTATGGATGCATATTGGTCAGCAGCTTGGGAGGAAAATTGGAGAACGAAACTGCGGCAGGAAGTGATCCATCGGTTAGCCATAAAAGAGGATATCGATTTGGTAATTGCTATGGGAACCTGGGCTGGGCAAGACCTGGTAAATGATCGACACACCGTCCCAACGCTGGTCCTGACATCCAGCGATCCCATCAAGGCAGGCATTCTTGAAACGCACACTGACTCCGGTCATGACCATGTTCTCGTCGAAATCGACCCGCAACGCTATCGCCGGCAATTAGGTATTTACTATAAATTCCTAGGATTCAAGCAATTGGGCGTTGTCTTCGAAGACAGCGAAGATGGCCGAATTTATGCCAATCTAGCGGATTTAGAATCTGCCGCGCAGGAACATGATTTCTCATTATTATGTTGCCATGCAGTCGACCTTGCCACTGATGAAGCAATTTCGTTGAAAGCAGTTAAATGCTGTTATGAGCAGATAGCCTCCCAGATCGATGCTTTGTGGATTGGCTTTCATATCGGTGAGCAAACTAAATTTATGCCTGATAGCCTGGAAACCATGTTCACACATCAGATCCCGACCATCACCAGCGTCGGGCCGGCAGCGGTAAGGCGCGGGGCATTGATGAGCATCGCCTATACTGATTTCCAGGCTGCGGGCCAATGGTATGCCTTGAAAATTGCCGAAATCTTGCACGGCACTTCGCCCCGCTCCCTGGATCAGGTATTTGAGATGCCCGGGCAGGTTGTAATAAACCTAGAAACGGCGAGACGTATTGGCTTTGAAATCCCAACCGGTCTCCTTGAAGCCGCCAATGAGAAATATCCATCTATTGAAGGATATAAATATGGTGCCTAAAATGAAGCAGCTAATTCTCTTTGTACTCACTTTTGGGATTATGGTTTCAGCATGTAGCATTACATTCACAGAAACCACGCTGCCAACCCCCATTCTGGATCTAAGCAATGACATACAAGCCGAAGGAGAACCTACTCCAGGAGGCACGCTTGTCTTCTCCTTTGGTGCAGGGAATCCACGGCACTTCAATCCAGCATTGTTATCAGGTTCGGCCACTGTCATTACTGGAACGCAGATCTTTGCCAGCCCCTTGCGCTACGATGAACATTGGAACCCACAACCTTACCTGGCTGAAAATTGGGAGGTCGCAGAGGACGGCCTCTCGCTGACACTTTCCTTGGTTGAAGGTGCCACATTCCATGATGGCGAACCAATTACTTCTTCGGATGTTGCATTCTCAATTCTAACCGCACAAAAATATCATCCATTTCGAACCATGTTCGCACCGGTGACGAATGTGGAAACTCCCAAACCCCACACCGCCATCATCCGCCTCTCAAAACCTCACCCAGCGATATTGATGGCCATGTCACCAGCCTTCCTGCCCATTCTTCCAGAACATATCTATGGGGATGGACAAGATATTGCCACTCATCCAGCCAACCTGGTGCCAATTGGATCGGGTCCGTTTAAATTTGTTTCTTTTGAATCTGGGAAGCGCATCGTTTTGGAGCGATTTGAAGAATATTTCATTCCTGATCGGCCGTATCTAGACCGCATCGAGTTTTGGATCGACTTGAACCCTGCATCTCAAGTGGTAACCTTGGTCCGCCAAAATGCCCAAATTGCTTCGCCATTTCTCAACCTGGATGGATTAGAAAAATTACGGGATTTGGATTATTATGAACTCACTCAACAGGGGTATGAAGGAATCGGAGCAATAAATTGGTTAGCCTTCAATCATTTGCGAGAGCCGCTCAACGATGTGCGAGTTCGGCAGGCTATTGCTTATGCAATTGATTTGGATTTCATTACCCAATACCTGCATCAGGATCTCTCAAAACGCGCTTACAGCCCAATCATTCCCACGAATCCCTTCTTTGAACATGATCTCCCCATATATGCCTACGATCCACAGAAAGCTGCTGATCTGCTAGATCAAGCTGGCTATGCGCTATCAGGAAATGGGATCCGCTTTTCGCTGACCTTGGACTTTATTCCCGTGCTTCCAACACAACAACATGATGTGGCCTATTTTATCCAGAACCAATTGAAAGATGTTGGCATTGAAGTCCAGGTTCGGGAATCCGAGTCATTCGCTGAATGGGCTCAACGGATTGGTGAATGGGATTTCGATATGACCATGGATGCGGTATTTAATTGGGGCGATCCCGTGATTGGCGTGCATCGCACATATATTTCCGAGAATATTCGTCAGGGGGTTGTATGGTCGAACACCCAAAATTACAGCAATCCCCAAGTGGATGAAATTCTCGCCCAAGCAGCTGTCGAAATGGATTTTGAAAAGCGTAAATCTCTTTACACCGAATTTCAACGCATCGTTGCTGTTGAATTACCGGTATTATGGATAAACGAACTGCCCAACCACACGATCTATCATGAAGGGTTGGGAAATCCTCCACTTACGATTTGGGGTGTCCATTCCCCTTTGGATGAAGTTTATTGGCGCGAACCACCACAAATCGAATACATTCAGCCGCCTGCTCCAAGGGCAGAATCCGGCCAAGCGGCGGTTATCACCAAAGGGATACAGGCCATCCATCTTCTTCAGGAAATGGATTTCTATTCTGCCCAACAGCAGTTAAGCGATCCTGAGCAAGGTTTCCTGGATCTTGAAGAAAGCGGACTGTACGTGATTGGTGTTAACCAAGAGGGCACCGTTTTCCTCGACAACTCTGGCCAACTTCAGACCGGCATGGACATCAGCACCTTAATGGACATGGATGGTGAGTTGGTGCTCCCCAAATTACTCGAATTCGCCCAAACGTTTTCCGAGGACACAATGCATCTGGATGGTGTGTGGCCGCATCCAACTCAGCAAACCATAGAAACGGTCTCCATTTGGTGTGGTCAGTTAACATCCGAGGATATCATTTGCACATTAGGCTGGCCTACAGACGGAGATCGAGAGTAACCATGACACCCTTTCGTGATTTCTCCATTCGAATCAAGGTGCTCATTCCACCATTGATTTTGGCATTAGGGCTGAGTTTTATGGGCATATTCACAAAATCTGTGTTGAGTCAGTTGACCACTACAATCGATACGATTAGTACGGAAATCACCGAACGAGTTTCTCAAATCGATGAGATCGTCATCTTAACCGAACAGGTTCAGTCGAATGTGTTTTATCTCTCGGTGCTGACAAGCATGGGTGTAACTGATGAGGTAATTTTGCCAGTTCGTTCCAGACTCGAGAGGCAATTAAATGATCTAAATGTCGTTTATGGGGAAATCAAAGAAAAATGGGACCTGGACGCGCAGGAAAAAGACCTTTTAGATCAGATTCAATCCCCCCTACAGGATTTCCGAAAGCAAACGATGCAAGCCGCCGACATTGTCGTGCAGAATCCTGCATTTGGTGTGGTGATGGTGCGTTCTTCCACACATCCTTTCCAGGAGCTACAAACTCTTTTGGCTGAATTCCGGGATTACGAAGAAACCCTGGTTGCCCAGGCCGGAGAAAAGGCACGACTGACCGCGGAACGGATCAATACAACAGACGCAATTGCCGCTCTCGTTTTGACTTTCGCTGTGATCCTGGCGACTATTCTCATCAGCGATCTTCAAATAACTCGGCCAGTTCAAAAATTGACACAGGTAATGACGCGCCTGGCCGGAGGAGATTTGAAGAGTGAGATCGAAGACGCTTCCCGGAAAGATGAATTGGGAGATATGGCGAGAGCCTTGGCTTTCTTCCGTCAAACCATGATTAATAAAGAACTCGCCGAATCGAATCTGGCCGAAAGCCAGCGCGCCATGGCTTCCTTGCTTGATTCTCTGCCTGGATTCGCATACCGCTGCCAGAATGACTACAATTGGACGATGATCTTCATGAGCGATGGTTGCCTGGAATTGACAGGGTATAACCCCCAAGAATTGATTGGAAATTCAACTCTCGCATATGGAAATATCATCCATCCCGATGATCGTCCTATGGTTTGGGAAGTAGTACAAAAAGCGCTCAGCAAACAAGAGCCTTTTCAACAAGAGTATCGGATTCAATCTGCTGATGGGGTTGAAAAATGGGTTTGGGAGCAGGGTGCTGGAATTATCACTGATTCTGGCAAGATACAATTCTTAGAAGGGTATATCACCGAGATCACCGATAGGGTTCAAGCTCAGTTTGCCCAACAACAGGCCTATGAACAAGTATTGGCTCGCCAGGCAGCAATATTAAATCTCACAGAAGATTTGCGCCACGAAATCTCTGTACGCCGGATCGCAGAAAATAAGCAAGACCAACTATTCAAAGAATTAGAGAGCAAGAACCAGGAGATGGAGTCCTTCGTATACACCATCTCCCATGATTTGAAAGCGCCCCTTATTTCTCTGGATGGTTTTTCAGCCGCGCTCAAGAACGAAGACAACCTAAGTGAACAGGGACAACACTACATTGAGCGTATCAGGGCAAATACTGTCCAAATGAGCACATTGATCACAGAGCTTTTGGAGCTATCACGCATTGGTCGCGTGGTCGGCGAGCGCCAGGAAATCGATGTGATGGCTCTTCTCCAAGATGTCTATGATGACTTCGGAATCGATTTACCAGGCTCCATTATCCAAGTACAAGAACCCCTACCAAAAATTTATGCAGACCGCGTTCGCCTACGACAGGTCTTTGCTAATCTCATTGACAACGCTGCAAAATTCAAGAACCCCAAGAGAGAGCTCGAAATTGAGATAGGATGCAAGGTCGAAGATGGTTTTCAGCAGTTTTGGGTGACAGACAACGGGATTGGTATCTCGGAGGAACACTTGGAAAGAATATTCGAACCTTTTCAGCAATTGGATCCAGAGGTCAGTGGTGTTGGCATGGGATTAACCTTAGTCAAGAAGATCATCGATCACCACGGCGGTCGAATTTGGGCTGAATCTAAACTTGGAGAGGGTACAACTTTTTTCTTTACCCTACCCAATTTTAGCGACGATGGTAAATAAGAGATGGAGGGGAGATTATGAAAGAGCGAAGTCGAATTTTATTTCTTATTGCTATTATGACCATCGCAATATTGATCGTTGGAGCAACTTCGACAACATTACTATACGGCGCTGCCTTGGATGAACAACGCGCCCGCCTGGTCGAAGCGGCCCAAAGCCAGGCCAGGCTAATGGAAGCGATTGCAAATTTTGATACGATCTACATTGATGAATTTCCCGGGGGTGTGAAAGAGTCTGTTCTAAGCCAGGTGCGTGATGCCCACGAAAACTATGAAGGGTTCGGTGAAACGGGGGAGTTTACGCTAGCCGAGCGAGAGAGTGACTTGATAGTGTTTTTATTGCGCCACCGCCATTTCGACCTCGACCAACCCGAACCAGTTCCATTTCAATCTGATCTGGCCGAACCCATGCGACGAGCCCTCTCCGGGGAATCGGGAACCGTGATAGGGTTTGATTACCGTGGGGAGACAGTGCTCGCTGCCTACGAACCAGTGGCTGTACTGGATATGGGCATTGTTGCAAAAATCGATTTAACCGAAATTCGTGCTCCATTTATCAGAGCTGGCTTGATTGCAGGGGTTGTGATGACAACTGTAATTCTGCTAGGAATGCTCCTATTCAAGCAGGTTAGCGACCCAATGCTCAAACAGTTGGCCGTAAATGAGGAACGCTTTCGGGAGTTATTCAACAATATGTCTAGCGGTGTTGCCATCTATCAGGCAGAAGGAGATGGCAAAAACTTTATTGTCAAGGATATTAACAAAGCTGGTGAAAAAATCAGCCAGGTAAAACGTGACGAGATTGTTGGCATGCATGTCGACGAAGTATTTACCGGTATCTACGAAATGGGACTTTTTGATATCTTTCAAGAAGTGTGGCAAACAGGAGAGTTAATCCACCTGCGCGCTGCGCGTTATGAGGATTTCCGAACCGTCTATTGGGTAGATAACCATGTTTATCGTCTCCCATCAGGAGAATTAGTTGCGGTTTATGAAGATATTACAGAGAAAGTGGAAGCCGAATCTGCACTGCGTCTGCAGAGTGCTATCGCAGCCAATATGTCTGAAAGCGTCAATCTCGTTAGAGCAGAGGATGGGATAATTGTGTATACAAACCCAAAAATGGAGGAGACTTTTGGATACTCACAAGATGAATTGATTTACGAACACGTCACGATCTTGAATGCTTCAACAACCACAAAGACCGCTAACGATACAGCAAACGAGATAATGAATGCAATCAGTGAAAATAGCGTGTGGGAAGGGGAAGTCCAAAATAAAAAGAAAGATGGAACAATTTTTTGGACAAATGCCAGCGTGACATTGTTTGATCACCCCGAGCATGGGACAGTGCTCGTTTCTGTACAAATGGATATCACCGAGCGAAAGCGCGCAGAAGCTGAAAGAGAACATCTATTGGCTGAGTTAGAAGCCAGAAACGAAGAAATGGAATCATTCATATACACAATTTCCCACGACATGAAATCCCCCCTGATCACCTTGGATGGCTTTTCAGCAGCCCTTCAAAACGAACCAAATCTGAGCGAACAAGGACAACACTATCTCAAACGCATTCGAGCCAATGTGTCGCGCATGGGAGAACTCACCATTAAACTTTTGGACCTCTCTCGCATCGGTCGCGTTATTGGCGATGTGGTGTCAATAGATATGGGCGAGATGCTAGCTGAAATTCACGAGCATATGGAGTTAGATTTGAAGGGTGTGAAATTCGAAATTCTGGAACCGCTCGTAAACCCACACGGGGATCGTCTGCGAATTCATCAAGTCTTCACCAACTTAATTGATAACGCAGTAAAATTCCGCAGCCCAGAAAAAAAATTGCTTCTCCAAATTAGCTGCGATGTTCGAGAAGCCATGATCTTATTCCAGGTTTCTCTACCGTACAAATGAAGTAAAAGATCAGTCATAGGGTATCTTCAGGG
>CAYWIC010000065.1:0-26598 GCA_964458115.1 uncultured Anaerolineales bacterium
CACGCGACCCCTTAGTCCGCAACCAAGTGCTCTATCCACTGAGCTACGAGAGCAATTTTGTGGGGGCGATTTTACACCATGCCTGGTTATTTCGCAACCATACTCATAAGCACCAAGCGGGTGGATTCGCCAAAATATATAGGGGTGATGGCTTCGCCATCACCCCTATATATTTTGGCGTGTATCCAACCTAAGGGCTTATCTCAAGAACAGTCCCGAAGGTATTTACACCCAGGGTCCATGTGCTACCGACCTGGTATTGCAGATACTCATTCATTTCATTCGTTTCATACGAAAAAGACTCATTATCAGCAGCAAAGATGATGGTATAAGATTCTCGTCCATTTGAACCCAAACGTTGATTGGCGCTCAGACTCGGGTCAGGCCAAATGGGTGAGTAATCATTGCCAGACATAACCGCAGTATCGACAACAGACCACTCATCAACCGTATAGGAGCAGTAATCCTCATAAATCCGGTACTCGCAATCTTGCACGACTTCGGCAAAGCCACTGCCTGAATCAACACTATAGGGCGTTCCGCAGACTTCATCATAGGTGCCTACCGGTTCACTGGATGTATAGCGGTATTCTTGCTGGCAGGAGACATTTTCTGCCTCGCTGGGCAAAGCATCCAGCCAATCACTATGATCGACAGATCCAAAAGCCTCAATGGGGATAGATCGCTCCCAGCGCACATCTTGAACCACACCACTGACATCGGTAGTCCTTCCAGAAAGAATGGCGATCGCCACCGCGCCGATACAAATCAAGACGAAAACAATGATGAATATGACTGGTATCTTTCGGCGAGGCCTCTCTTGACCTTCTGGTTCAGCATCAGCCGTTTCAAATCCTGACTCCATTTCTTCATCTGCATGACCTAGCGGACTGCCGCATTCGGCGCACATTCGGGCTGATTCAGGATTCATGGCTTCACATGCCGGGCAGGCCACTTCGCTTTCGGGACCTGTCTTGAAGGCGCCCACCACCCTACCCGATTCGCGCTGTGTGCCCTCAGAAATATCTGAGCCACATTGGGAGCAGGTTTCGGCGGTGGCTGGATTGCGCGTGCCGCAATAGGCACAATGAATATCAGCGCCTCCTCTAGCGCGTTCGATGAGATCCTCATCTTTAAGCAACTCTTGACGGGTAAATTGTTTGAATTCCACATCCTGCGGCTGGGGTGCTCCGCAACTTCCACAGGTCTTTTCACGTCCCAGATTGATGCCATCACAGTTTGGACACTGCCACTGAAGCTCGATGTGACCTAATTCTTTTCTCGCCATGGTTTACCTCATTAACAGAATTCAGAAAACAAGATTCTCGATAGGGTGAGTATTTGGGAAATGTCGGGGGACTATCCAGAATTAGGGGTGAGTGGGGTGCTCCGCACCCTACTCACCCCTAATTCTGGGGATTCACCCCGGAATTCCTAGGGATCCTTAGGGGATAAATTTTTACTCTTCGAGCAAATACGCCAAAGCCAATGTGCCAGGACCAGCATGGGTTCCAATAACAGGTCCAATCACAGAGATAAAACTCTCCTCAATATCCAATGTTTGTTCAGCAAGCTCCAACAAAGCCGTGGCCTCTTTCTCAGCATCCGCCTGCATTGCCGAGACGTAACGATACCTCCGGCCCTGAGCGCGTTCTTCCAATAACTCCACTAACCGGGCTTGCGCTTTGCGCCGAGTACGAACCTGTTCCAAGGCTTCGATCCGTCCACCGGTCATCTCCAAGAGAGGCTTGATATTGAGCATCGTGCCCAAGAATCTTTTCCCGCCACCGATGCGCCCACCACGATGCAAAAACTCCAACGTATCGACAGCAAAGATAACACCGCTTCTCTCTTTGAGGCTTTTGGCGAGGGCAGCACAGTCGGCAAGATCCATCCCAGCCTGGACTGCTTTGGTTACCTCCATAATGATGAAACCCAACTCTGTAGCTGTCGCACGAGAATCCACCACTTCGATGCGCACATCTGGCAGCATTTCACGTGCTTGCTCTGCAGAAGCGACCGTACCAGAGATGCCGCTCGATATCAGCAAAGCCAGGATTTCGGCCCCATCGGCATGAAGTTGTTCAAAGACTTGCTTGAAGGCAGCCGCTGAGGGCTGAGACGTGGTCGGTAATACCTCAGCAGTGCGCAGACGAGTATAGAACTCTTTCGGTTGGATATCGACACCATCCATGAAAGTTTCCTCCCCCCAGATCAACTGCAAAGGCACAACCTGTATTTGGTGCTGTTCGATGAATTCAGGCGGCAGATATGCAGTGCTATCGATGACTATAGCAACTTTGGACATATGACTCCTCAATAATTTCAAAAAGATTTCGGCAGATTATACCACCCGGTCTCCGCGTCAATTGGAGTTCTAGGTAGCCTCTCCAGGAATTGCCGGGTCACCCCGGCAATTCCTGGAGAGGCCCTCATCATGCTATACTTAGCGCATCATGAAACATGTCGCCAAATCCACCCTCATCGTGGGCGTATTCTTTGGCCTGGAAAAGGTCCTGGGCTTCGTCCGCCAGGTGATCATCGCCCGGACTTTTGGCCTTTCCCCTGAACTGGATGCTTTCAACGCTGCCAACAACCTGCCCGACCTGCTTTTCGCCCTAATTTCAGGGGGCGCGCTGGCAATGGCGCTGATCCCGGTCCTCAGTGAGCATTTGGAAAAGGACGGCAAGGATGCTGCCTGGGGACTTTTCTCACGCATCGGCAACTTACTCTTTCTGGTCACCGCGGGTTTTTCGATCCTGATAGCCATCTTCGCAGAAAAAATCGTCAGCGCCGGGTGGGGCATCGCGCCTGGCTTTGATCAGTCACAGCAAGCTTTGGTTGTTGATCTGATGCGCTTGAACCTATTCGCTACCCTTTTATTTTCGATGAGTGGATTGGTGATCGCCGGGCTGCAGGCCAACCAGCACTTCCTTCTGCCTGCGCTGGCCCCCAGCATGTATGATGTGGGAACGCTGATCGGGGTGTTGATCCTCGTCCCAGAGAAAGGTATCACCCTGGGGGGAGTCACGCTACCTGCCTTTGGGTTGGGGATTCACGGCCTGGTGTTTGGTACGATCCTGGGGGCTGTTCTATTCTTTATCGTCCAGATCCCAGGGCTGATCCATTTTAAATTCAAGTGGACACCCAATATCAACTTGAGCAACCCCAGCGTTCTGCAAGTCATCCGCCTGATGCTGCCTCGTATCGGAACCGTCTTCTTCATTCAAACGATCTTCATCGCTCAAGACAACCTGGCATCGAGTTTAATCGCCGGGTCGGTTACTGCCCTAGTCTACGGCTGGCTTTTCATGCAAGTCCCTGAATCGCTCATTGGGACGGCCATCGGAACAGCTCTGCTGCCAACCATCTCAGAACAGATCACCCGCGGTGAAGATGAAGCTTTTAAGAACTCCCTGAACGCCACTGTGCGCACCATCCTGGCGTTGACCATTCCCAGCACCATTCTGCTTTCTGTAGGAATTCGCCCCCTGGTGAGTATTCTGGGGTTTAGTTCCGAAGGTACTGAACTGGTTGTCTGGACTGTCCGAGCGTATATGGCAGGATTAGTAGGTCATTCGCTCCTGGAAGTCGCCGCACGCGCATTCTACGCCCAGCAAAAGGCCGTCACCCCTCTGATCGCTTCTGGAGCCACTGTCGTGGTTTTCATCCTGCTCGGTATTGCTCTCACACCTGCATTCGGTGCACCCGGCATTGGCTTAGCTAACACCCTGGCCTTTACAGCAGAAGCGATCTTGCTATTATGGTTGGTTGGGCGAAAATACCATGCCTGGCTGAAACTTGGAGCGCCCCTGCTGAGGATCAGCGCTGTGTCGCTAATCAGCGGCATACTGGTATATTTCCTGCTCAAACTCATCCCATTGGCAGCCCTTTCTACCGTGTTGAGCGCCCTGGCTGGAGTTGGCATCATTGGCATTGGCGGCTTGCTCGTGCTGCCCTTCATTTGGCCTGAAGTAAAATTACTGGGCAAAATTTAGAAACAGACGGAGAGTCTGCTCAGAAAATTTTCTGTGGAATCAATTATTGAAAGAGACAAATTATGGATCAAACACGCTTCAAGCAATTCCTAATTGAATACACCAAAAAGGCTCTAGACAATAGCGACGGAACCCCTTCAGGTGCTGAGACATTTCTGAGTGCTCAAAAGAAACCAGGTGTTTTCGCACCTGCTGAGAAAAAGGAAGCCTTTCAGAGGGCCAAAAAGATATTTTCAGAAATGCCCGACCGCCCCCTGTGGCTGGTATTAAAAGCTCTCGGCCTAACTGTTGAAGATCTAGAAAAATAGACCCTAAAGGTTTATGAAAGAAAACCCAAAAAAGAAATCTCTTATTCGTAAACAACAAATTCATTCCAGATCCATGAAATCCTTTAGAGTCTGTACCAGGAAGAAAGAATTGAAGGAGTATCCTCATGTCCATGACACCGCGTGAACGCGTGCTTGCGGCTATCAACCACGAAGAGCCAGACCGCGTCCCCATTGTGATTGGGGTCAGCAATGCCACAGGGATCAAAATGAAACCCTACAAAGGGATCAAAGAAATCGAAGGCATTGATGCCCGCGATAACTATATCTATGATTGGCCTGAATTGGGCTCGGCAGAGATCGACGAAGATACTATGCAGCGCCTGCACAGCGATGTGCGCGGTGTTCGAGATATCCATCCGGCAGAAACGCTAAAGCGCAACAAGAGCCGCGATCCGCACACCCCCTTCATCGATTCTTGGGGCAGCGGGCAAAAAGAGATCGAGCCCGGAGTATGGTACCCCGGCATTCACCCTCTGGCCGAAGCGACCACCATCGACGAGATCGAGGCTTACCCCGGCTGGCCGGACATGAGCGACCCAACCCGCATCGCGCATGTCAAAGAAAAAGCTCAGCGCCTGGCAAATCAGAACGAACACGCCATCCTGGCTACACCCTGGCTACTGTTCCCTTTCGAACGCGCTCACGCCATGCAAGGGCTGGATGTCTTTCTATTGAATATGGCTTTGCATCCCGAGTTTGCCCAGGCGCTTCTAGCCAAGATTACGGAGGTCTGCAAATCACTGATGGGGCCGTTCCTGGAAGAGCTGGGGGACAACGTCGATATCATCAAGATTGGAGATGATTTAGGAACCCAAGACAGCTTATTGATCTCACCGAAAATGTACCGCGAGATCCTGAAACCCTTACACGCAGATTTTATTCAATTCATCAAAGAACGCACCAAAGCAAAGGTATTTTTCCATACCGATGGCGATGTAATCCCTTTGATCCCAGATTTCATCGAGATTGGTGTAGACATTCTCAACCCCATTCAAACTACCGCAGGCAAAATGGCCGATTTAGAGGCGCTGAAGAAAACCTATGGGAAAGATATCGTCTTCTGTGGGGCCATCGACACACACCGCATCCTGCCATACGGCACACCTGATGAGGTACGCCAGGAAGTACGCAGAGTGATGCAGATCCTGGGTCCGGGCGGTGGATATATGGTGGCTTCCGTACACACCATTATGAATGATGTTCCTCCTGAAAACGTCCTCGCCATGGTCGATGCTGTGGAAGAGTTCGGGCATTACCCCCTTATGTAATCCAACCAAAAAAAGAGAGCCTGCGGATGCAGGCTCTCTTTTTTTGGTTTTTGGTATCACTCTTTTTCATAGGCCTGGCCATCCGCCGCAGGCATATGACCACGGCCGACCACCCCAGCCAGGGCGACCATTGTCGCCAAATAGGGGAACATCAACATCACCTCAGAGGGGATCGGCACCTTCAAGATTGCCATCTTCGCCGAGAGGGCATCGAAGAACCCAAACAGCAATCCAGCTCCAAATGAGCCAACCGGATTCCAGTTGCCGAAGATCATTGCTGCCAAGCCAATGAAGCCCCGTCCGGCTGTCATCACTTCGTCAAAACGGCCCACAGAACCCAATGTGAAGTAGGCACCCCCAAATCCCGCCATCATACCTCCCAATATCACAGAGAGATAGCGAGTGCGGAATACGTTAATTCCGAGGGTGTCGGCAGCTTTAGGGTGTTCGCCAACAGAGCGAGTTCGCAAACCCCAACGGGTATAGTAAAGACCAATCGTCAACACGATAATGAAGATATACAAAGCATATACAAACATATTGTGCTGGAACATGATCGGGCCAATGAAGGGGATATCCGACAAAAAGGGAATTTCGATGGTGGGAAAACGTCCCGGGTCGTTCAAATGCTGGTATTTCTGCAAGAATTTTGCCGAAAGGAACGATGTGATCCCCGTCGAAAAGATATTGATCACTGTACCAGAAATGATCTGATCAGTTTTATATTTGATCGAAAGCACCGCATGGACTGCCGCCAGCAGAGCACCTGAGAGCACTGCCGCCAAAAGGCCGATCCAAATGTTTGTTACGCTGCCAACGAAAGCACCGGTGAAGGCACCGGTGAGCATCATACCCTCAATAGCAATGTTGACAACACCTGAGCGTTCACATAGCACACCCGAAAGGGCACCCAAAGTCAACGGCACAGCTTTAACCAATGCACTACGCAACAAACCGGCCAGATTTAGCGTTCCGCCTGAAGTTGCCCAGGTCAGGAAGCCAAAGATGAACATCATCACAACCATTCCCAACATCAGGTTGGTGCGCTTGCCAAAACCACGGGCCAGCTGGTATCCGCCAATGGCTACACTCAGCACCGCCAAGATATTGAGCATCGGAAGGCTCTGGAAAACCCAGTTTGGCAGTTCTTGGGTCGAACCTCCGGGAGTCAGCCTGAAGGTAGTTTCCACGCCAGGCTCAACACTATTGGCAAACAAAAACCAAAGGATGATGCCCAATCCCAAAAAAATAAGACCCATTACTCGTCGTCTGGTCGGTGATACAAATTCCATCTGGTTATTCATAGTAGTAGTAGCCATGGGTTAGTTGCCTCCCCAGCCACGCAAGGTAACAGCATCAATATCCATATCAGGTTCTTTCAATCGATAGACCGTACGAATAATCGCTGGTGCTGCAATAAAGGCCAGAATAGCAGCTTGCAAAACGGAAATTATGTCAATGGGAATACCTGCTGAGACTTGCATTTGTATGGCCCCGTTCCGCAAGAAGCCAAACATGATGCCTGATAAAACCACGCCCATCGGATGACTTTTACCAAGCAGCGCCAGGGCAATGGCGTCAAAACCGTATCCTGAAGAAAACGCCAACGCTAGGTTGTGGTTCACACCGAGCACTTCGTTGGCCCCTGCAAGACCTGCTAGCCCGCCTGATATGAACATGGCGATTACAGTACTCTTCACAATGCTCATACCGGCATATTTGGCTGCACGAGGATTCGCGCCAACCGTTCGCAACGAATATCCCCAAGTAGTTTTGAACAAGAGCAAATAAACCAGGTATGCAACCAACAGTGCAATGAAGAATCCGACATGGAAACGGATCGGGTTCTCGAAAAAGCGGAATAGTTTGGCCGAATCTGGGATCTGAGCGCTCACGGGGGTGAAGCCATCAGGGTTCTTGAGGGGACCGCGCAACAAAAATTCACTCAAACGAAAGGCAATATAGTTCATCATGATGGTATTGATGACCTCGTGCCCGCCAGTAGCCGCTTTGAGCCAACCAGGGATGAAGCCCCATAACCCACCGCCTACAAAGCCTGCCAACAGAGCGAGAGGAATGTGAATGATGGCTGGCAATCCTTTTAAGAACAAGGCGGCAGTGACCGTTGTTGCAGCGCCAATGAACAGTTGTCCTTCAGCACCAATATTGAACAAACCCACACGAAAGCCCAATGCCAATGCCAAACCGGCGAATATATATGGTGTGGATTGCACCAAGCTTTCGAAAAATGGGTTGACTGCCCTCCTGATCTCTTCTGCGTCTCCACCCTGAAAAGCCGCAATGATCTTGGATGGATTCCCAACCGAACCATTAAACAATGCCTGATACGTTTTCCAGGCAGCATTAGCGCCGATCTTAATTGCCTCCCAAGGTGATTCACCAAAAGTAGCATAAACTTCCTCAGTAGTGACAGCCACCAACAATCCGCCCAACAATAAGCCGGTGACGATTGCTAAGATGGTAACTGTCAGCGGGCTTTTGGAAACCTCGTCGAGAAAGATCTTGCCGGCATCTTTCTTGTGTGATTTTTCCTTTTCGTTTTCGCTCATAGAGTGTTCCTCGTTCTTATTCGCTGCTAGCTTTCTCTGAAACCACGCCGGCCATCAGAAGCCCGACTTGCTCTTTGGTGACCTCATGGGCATTCACAACATCGATGATTTCTCCGCGATACATCACTGCGATACGGTCGGACAATTCCATGATTTCATCTAACTCAGTAGATACCAACAGAACTGCACAACCGGCATCTCGCTTTTCTACCAGGCGATTGTGGATATATTCGATTGAACCCACATCCAAACCCCGAGTGGGTTGTGCAGCCACAAGAAGTTTTATGGGGCGTGAAAACTCACGTCCAACGATCACTTTTTGCTGGTTGCCGCCTGAGAGAGAACCTACAGGAATTAGCGCGCTGGGTGTGCGGACATCGAAATTATCGATGATCTCTGTAGCGTTCTGAAGAACCTGATCTTCCTGGATGATCGCCCGCCGGGCAAATGGTTCGAGGTAATAGGTGTTCAAAACCAGATTATCTGACACGCTTGCCGTCAGTACCAACCCATCTTGCTGGCGGTCTTCAGGGATATGTGCTGTGCCTAATTCTGTGATTTCGCGCGGGGATGAGCCAGATATTTCTTTGCCTAACAGAGTTGCTGTACCGCTAACTGGGTGGCTCAAGCCTGTTAGCGCTTTGACCAACTCGGTCTGACCGTTCCCCTGAACCCCAGCAACACCCAAAATTTCACCGGCGCGCACCTCAAATGTGACGTTTTTGACAGCTATCTGATCAATCTCATCAAGCACAACCAGATCTTGCACTTCAAGAACGACATCTTCAGGTTTCGCAGGAGATTTATCTACATGCAAATCTACATCACGGCCAACCATCATCGCCGCCAGCGTGTTCTGATCCGCTTCTTGTGGAGTCGTGGAACCGACGACTTTCCCGCCCCGGATAACAGTGATCCGATCCGCAAACTCTAACACCTCGCGCAGCTTGTGCGTGATGAAAATGATCGATTTACCATGCTCAACCAGCGAACGCATAATCGTGAAAAGCTCGTCAACTTCTTGAGGGGTAAGCACAGCCGTGGGCTCGTCCAGGATTAGAATATCAGCCTCACGATATAGCAACTTGATGATCTCAACCCGCTGCTGAACTCCAACCGGCAAATCTCGGACATAGGCATCGGGATCAACAGCGAGATGATATTGCTCTGAGATCTCCCTGATACGTTTGGCAGATGATCTCCGGTCAAGAAAGCCCCCGATACTGGTGGATTCGTCACCCAGCATGACATTTTCAGTCACTGTAAATACAGGTACCAACATGAAGTGCTGATGAACCATCCCAACACCAGCTGAAATGGCGTCGCTTGGAGATTGCACATCCAATTTCTCTCCCCTGACAAATACTTCCCCTTCATCTGGATCATATAATCCGTAAAGGATATTCATCAGCGTGGTTTTCCCGGCTCCATTTTCGCCGAGTAAGGCATGGATCTCACCTTGCTCAAGCGTCAAATCGATGTGGTCATTAGCCAATACGCCTGGGAATCGCTTCGTTATTCCTTGCAGTTCAAGAATAGGCGCCATAAGAACCTCGTTGCTATTTGATTGAATGAAACTTACCTAGTTGCCAGACTCTATCGTCGATTATGATAACTTTACTCCCATAACCAGATTTTACTAGAGCAGTAGCTGAAAATTATATCACGTCGAACAAAAGGGACTGCAGAAAATTCCCATGACATAATGCATGTTCTAGGACCGTGGGCCTGCAAAGCAAGCTCACTGCCTTAACATTAGAGAGCCGCACCCTCGCTTCCCTTCAGCTGACACAAGGTTAAACAAGAACGGGAGGACAACAATGTTGTCCTCCCGAATGTGGATCATGCTCTGATTGCTACGGGCATGAAAAAGATTTCAATCAAAATTGACGTTAGAAATCCTCTGGGGAAACACCGGCAGCATCCAGAACCTGGCGGAAGGCATCATAGAAAGTATCATCGTGCGCTTCCAGAGCATTCCATTGGTACGCTGTATCCAAGGCT
This sequence comes from uncultured Anaerolineales bacterium, assembly GCA_964458115.1. Lineage (GTDB taxonomy): Bacteria > Chloroflexota > Anaerolineae > Anaerolineales > UBA11858 > NIOZ-UU35. The sequence continues at coordinate 10,170 of CAYWIC010000065.1, forward strand.
TCAATTCCAGCCTCGGTCTCAGCAATGGCCATTAGAGCATCCACAACCATCGTCTTTTGCTCGGCATCGAAACCAGAAACAAACTGCACACCGTCATTGGGGATATCGGCGGAAATTTCGATGACCTTGATGACGTCCATCACATCGGGGTGATCTTCCTCGATGCGGCCGCGGGCATCCACATAGGATGAACCCGCATCACAGTCGCCATTGTAGACACCAGCAACTGAGGCATCATGGGAACCTGCATCAACAATCTGGGCCAGATCGCTATCGGGGTCAATCCCAGCAGCTTTGAGGGTTATGCTAGGAATAATCCAACCACTGGTGCTCAAGGGGTCAGGGCGGCAGAAGGTCTTGCCAGCCAAGTCGGCGATGGACTCGATGCCGCTGTCAGCACGTACAAAGATCTGCCCATTGTAGACGGCAGAGCCAAAACGTACGGAAACCAGGGCGGCTTCAGCACAGCCCTTATCGGCGGCCAAGATGTAGGAGAAGGTCGCCAGGGAGGCCATATGCGCTTCAGGAGGATCACTGCACAGGGCTTCGATCACACCAGCGTACTCAGTGGCAACGAAGGGCTCAACAACTAAGCCAGTCTCTTCGAAAATCATGGCAGAAACATCCTCGAAGCCAGCCACAACGCGCTCGGTCTCACCGGATGGAACCACGGCCCAAACAATGGGGTTCTCCTCGGTTCCTAGCTTACCCGGCCCACATGCGGTTAGCGTTAGCGCCGCAACAATGAGCAGGGTGAAAACAATCAACATACGATATTTCTTCATTTTTCACTCCTTTTGAAAAATTGTTTGAAAAAACCCTAAGACAATCATATCGAAAATGTGCGTAAATTGCAAGATGAGAACAAAATTAATTTATGGTGACTTTATACACTTCAACCTTTAAGGAATATTCCTTCCGATGAGTTCAATATATTCTCCTTGTACCTCGGCGAACACTTCCGTAATCAGGCGTTGTTTTCCCGGGCTGAGCAAAGTCGAATTAATATCACTGATCGAGAGTGGAACGGAGATGGTCTGTCCATCAGAGCCGTTGACGAATTCGGGCCAAAATGAGTAGAACGCTTCCAGTGGTGGAAAACCTAGGGTAACGATCCAAGATTCGCGCACATCGACAGGGGGCGTTGTCCCGCCAATTATGGCAATGCCCGATCCCTGTAAATAACGCAACAATGTTTCATCGCCAACGCCAGGGACCACATACATTGTCGTTACTCCGCGTTGGATCAAAAAATCTGCTGCTGCCTGCCATTCATCGGTAGACGCTCCAGAGTTTAATTGAACATATAGGGGATATTCATAAAATGGCGGGTAGGTGGGGCTGCAAAAACCGCAGAAGTATTTTACCCCGGTGATGAAACTTTTGCGGGCTATTTGGCCAGCATCGCTATCTGCAATGCTAATTACGCCCACACGCCAATCGGGAGTGAGCATCGCTGCGATAAAGCCGGCCATAAAGCCTTGTTGATCAAAGCGCTCGAGATCAGAACCGATCATACTCAGATTTGGTGCGGGTTGCAGTTCCTTGACCCCAACTGCCAAAAAACGCGTGCCCGGTGAAGATAACACCAGATCAGCTAAGCCTGGCGCAGGGGGTAGGGCGATCACCCAGTGAATATTTTCGGCGGCAATTGCCTCTGTCGAGAGTGATGGGCGAACCTGGAACCGGAAGCCAGCCCCAGGGATCGATTGAGTTAATTCGGCTTGAAGGGTTTCTACAACGCTTTGATCTGCCTCGGGAGAAGCCAACAACACTGCAATGGGAGGCAGGGCTGTCGCCGTTGGAATTTCGGTCGCTACAGGCACGTTTGTTGGCGAAACTGCTATTGGCGCAGCAGTCTGGTCAGCCGGAACATCGCCAGAGCTGCACCCAACGATCACCGTAAATATAATCAGCCAGAAAATAGATCGAAGTATTCTCATAAGGTTGCAATGTACTCCTTCGTGAAGAGCCTAGCGTGTATTTTACTCTAACGCATTGAAATTTGCGGGGGTCACTAAGAATCGCTTTGGAAGTTGGCAGATTTGTAAAAGGTCCCAGGACGATTCCCAAAGATCTCATCCGAATATCCTGTATAATAGCGGTATGATCGAATTGAACATCCCCGGTCGCGGCATAATCCAGATCGAGCATTTGGTTTGCGATGTCAATGGCACGCTGGCAATCGATGGACAATTGCACGAGGGCCTTGTACGCATCCTCACAAATTTACAAGATAGAGTAACACTCCATCTGCTTACTGCGGACACCCATGGCCGCCAGCATACCATCGATCAACTCCTCAACATTCGGGCTGAGCGAGTTCAACAGGGTGACGAAGCCCAACAAAAAGCAAACTATATTGAAAAACTCGGCCATGATCGTGTAGCAGCAATCGGACAAGGTTCCAATGATGCCGCAATGCTCAAAGCAGCTGCGATCGGCGTTGGAATTCTCTCTTTGGAGGGTGCTGCCACGGAAACTCTGCTGGCTGCTGATTTGATCATGCCAGATATCTTCGCTGCCCTGGAATTATTTGAGAAGCCTCTACGGATGGTAGCAACGTTGCGAAAATAAGCCTGTAGAGTTCGATACGGTACGATCTCATGAGCCTCCCCAGAACAGAACAAACCCCAGATGATATCCAGCGACTGACACCTGCAAGAAGGAGGCGTGCCCAGCGATTACTGCTTCCCCTCAGTGCAAGCGAACGGGAGGCATTCATTGATGATATCGCCCACCGTACTTCGCCCTCATTCGATTTCTATTTGTTCTCTCTTTTTGCTGGTCTGATATTGGGTCTGGGATTATGGATCGACGCACCAGCTCTATTAGTTTTAGGAGCCCTCTTCGCACCAACAATGACCCCATTGGTGGGAATTGCTCTGGGAACGATCAGCGGTTCGATGCGATTCTTCAGCCGTAGCCTAATCGGATTGCTCACTGCCAGCCTGTTGGTATTCATAACCAGTACGATTTTGGGGTACGTGGCGACTTTTTGGGGAGTGCCAGAACTTACCCAGGCTTTCTTGCATACCCGCTTGGCCTGGCACCATTTTGTTGTGCTGGCCGTCGGAAGCATCTTGACCACTGTTGCAATCGTACGGACTCGCAAGCGAGCCGCGGTGGCGAGCGTAGCTCTGGCCTACGAACTCTTCGTTCCGCTTGCGGCAGCAGGGTTTGGCCTGGGAAGCAACATTTCCCATTTATGGCCCGATGGCTTGGTACTCTTCAGCATCCACCTTGCATGGGCGGCGATCCTGGGAACCTTGACCCTGGTTGTGCTGGGATTTCGTCCGCTAACTCTGTTTGGATATACTGCTGGGGGAGTTCTAACAATTGCAGGTATAATTTTGCTGATCGGTCTCGGCGGCGCAGGCGCGGCTGTTGGGGGGCAGGTAGCTCTGCCAACCTACACACCTTCAATTACTCCCCCGCCAACCGAGACCCTGACACCTTCGGCAACTGGGACCGCTTCTCTCACGCCTATTCCCCCAACGGTTACCCTACCAGCCACATTAACAGCATCCCTGACATTACCCCCCAGTGAAACCCCTGTGCCAAGCCCAACTCCTGTTTACGCGCTCGTCAGTGCGCCAGACGGATACAGTGGTGCCATCTTGCGCGCTGGACCAAGCTTTGCGAATACTGCCATCACATCCATTCTCAATGGCACGCTCATCGAGGTGCTCAGCGAAGTGCCCACACAATCCGATAATGTTGACTGGTTGAATGTCAAATTGCCTGATGGACCTGAAGGTTGGATGCTGCAATCCGCAATTACTATCGCCACACCAGAGCCAAACTGGTAAACCGGAAATATATTTTCCCGTAAGCTATATTGTTTCTGGGAAATTTAGATCAGCGGGGGAAAATGACTTTGGCAGCAAATCTGCTACGGTTACCTCTTCGACAACTTGCCCATCACCATTAATTACCAATACGAGCGTGTCCGGTCCAAATTCGGCCAGCACCTGGCGGCAAGAGCCACACGAGAAGCCTGCGTTGTCGGTTGCAATTGCGATGGCAGAAAAATCCTTCTCCCCCTCTGAAACTGCCTTGAATACTGCGGTCCGTTCCGCGCACATAGTGACGGAATATGCCGCATTTTCAACATTCACCCCAGTATAGATCACCCCAGATTTGGTAAGCAACGCTGCTCCAACTTGATAATTCGAATAGGGGGCATATGCATTCTCACGCGCATCAACTGCTTTCTGAACTAACAAATCTCGATCTTGATCACTTATCATCTGTACCTTCATGGGGCCAAATTCTTTGCGCCCGCACTTTTCGAATGCGGCGGTTACTTACGGTTTCGACGGTTAGGACAATTTTTTCGTCTTTGATGTTCTCCCCAGCGATTGGCACATGTCCAAGACGAGTGTAAATGTAGCCGCTCAGCGTATCGGCTTCATCATTCGGAAGATCACAATCCATAATTTCATTGAAATCATCTACATCTATCCGCCCACGGAAGAGATAATCTCCATTTTCTAGAATACGATAAGGCATTTCTTCCCCCTCATCGTATTCATCTTGGATCTCACCAAAGATCTCCTCCACGATATCTTCCAGGGTGACAACACCCGCAACGCCACCATATTCATCAACGACAATGGCCATATGAACCCGGCGCTTTTGCATCTCTTCCAGGAGATCATCCACTTTTTTCGCCTCGGGGACGAAATAAGGTTCCCTCAGGAGATCACGCCGAATGTCAGATGTGTTATTCCCCTCTTGCCATACCTGAAGCAGGTCTTTGGCATAGAGCAATCCCAAAATATGGTCGATTGTTTCCTCGTAAACAGGAGTTCGAGAAAATCCTGTGGACAGGAGACTCTCCACAGCATCCGAGAGGGGAGTGCCAATTTCCAATGCCTGTACGTCAATGCGCGGCACCATGATCTCCCTGACGAGCGTGTCGCCCAACTGGAAAATCGAATGGATCATCTTACGTTCTTCAACTTCTAAGATGCCATCTTTTTGTCCAACATCGACTAATGTTTTCAAGGCATCCTCGGTCACCATGCTGATGTTCTCATTCGACCGGGTTGTTTCCCGGGTAAACAATAAACTAATACTCACGAAGGGATAAAAGAGCAGAGTGTTATAGCGGACAAAATTTGTGAATCTCAGCACCCACCGTTCAGGATTACGAAGGACAGCTCTCTCAATGATCCATTCCAACCAGGCCACGATCAGCCCAACGATCAACATCACTCCAATGACTTCAAGGAGTGATGTAATGCTCTCGTTTTGCTGGATTAAATAATACCCTCCACCAATCAATATAAAGCGCATGAGAGATTGCGCTAAATGAAGACCCGCATAGGGGCGCGGCATTTTTTCTAGAAGTTCGAGAGTCTTGGCTGCGTTAGGCTGATTTAGCTCTCGCAGATGGATCAAGCGAGCCAGACTGGAATGTCTGAGCGCGGTACGGGCTGTAATCGCCATCAGATCCAAAATCAGTACTATTCCAAATCCACTAAGTCCCAGGAAAATTTGAATTGCACTCACTGTATTCTCAGACATCCTTGATCACGTAAAATTGGTTTTACATTCACTCCAATTTTCGAATCGCTCGCGCAGGCATTCCCACAACCAACGTTTTGTCTTTGACATTCTTTGTAACCACCGCGCCTGCTCCAGTACGAGATCCTTGGCCTAATTGTAGAGGAGCAACTAGCATGGTATCACTTCCAATGAAGACATCATCGCCGATTTCTGTAGGATGCTTTTGAGCGCCATCATAGTTACACGTTATGGTGCCAGCACCAATATTGACATTTGATCCAATGGTGGCATCTCCGAGATACGAGAAATGGCCCATCTTTGAACCTGGGCCGAGATAGGAATTCTTGACCTCGCCGAAGTTCCCCATATGAACGCCAGATGCCAAATGGGCGCCTTTTCGCAAATGTCCATAGGGACCAATATCCACATCGTCTTCCATTACAGCAAACTCTAATACCGAACTGAGTACCTCACATCGATCTCCCATGCGAGTGTCCTGGACAACGGTGTTCGGCCCGATGACACAAGACTCACCAATTTGCGTTTCACCACATAGGTGAGTATTTGGTCCTATGACTGTGTCACGTCCAATACTGACGCCAGGCTCGATATATGCTGAGGATGGATCTTGAAGGGTTACGCCAGCCAGCATCCACCTTCGGTTGATACGCTGTTGCATCATGGCGTAGGCCTCTGCTAGATGTACCCTGGTGTTGATTCCAATCATTTCGGAGGTGTCATCTACCTTAATGGCCTGGACGTTCTTGCCTTCAGCTACGGCGATTTCTACTAAATCCGTGAGGAAATACTCGCCTTTGGGGTTCAGTTCAATCTTGTCTAGGGCATCCCATAACCAGGTTGATGTAAAGCAGAATACGCCTGTGTTGAGTTCACGGATCGCTAACTGCTCTGGGGTTGCAGCCACTTCTTCAACGATGGCAATCACCCCACCATCGTCATCGCGCACAATTCTTCCGAAACCGCGCGGGTCATCAGCAATAGCAGTCAACACACTGATAGGCCCAGCATGGGATTGTTGAGCTTCCACTAACTTGCTTAAGGTTTCTTCAGTCACTAAGGGCATATCCCCGTAGGTCACTAGGACATAATCGGTTTGCCCTCTCAGAAGGGCGTCAGCTTGCTTCACAGCATGACCCGTGCCCAATTGCTCTTCCTGCAGGACAAATTGCATCCCCGCCCCTAATGTCGTGCGAACCTGCTCTGCAGCATGTCCCACAACGACAACTGGTGCCACCTTTGTGACTGCACGGGAGGCCTCAACGGCATACCATAATATCGGCTTTCCAAGTATGGGGTGAAGCACTTTTGGAAGATTGGAATGCATCCGGGTTCCTTGCCCGGCTGCCAATATGACTGAGGTCGTTTTCATTTCTGCTCCAATATGCAAGAAAGTTTATCGAAAATTGGGAGTGCGAAAGGTGTAAACCTATTCACACTCCCAATTTCGGAGTTTACTAAGAAGGCTACGTGGTATTGCAATAACAAATACTTAAAATACAACAAGCATCGCGTGAAGCACTGCCGACGTGAAGCTTGTTGAAATTAGCTCTTTTCAATTGTTGATCTGAGTGTGGATCTTCGTCGAGGATAGATTTCATCAGGAAAAACTGAGGCAGGGGAGCCCGGATTCGAACCAGGATCAACGGTTCCAAAGACCGCTGTGCTGCCATTGCACCACTCCCCTACGAGGGATGCTGCCCATTGGGCGAGCGGAATTGTAACATATGCCTATTGGCGTGACAATATCTTGGCTCTATGGAAATCGCCGTGAAACTTTCCAGATTTAGGGGTGAGCGGGGTGCTCTCCACCCCGCTCACCCCTAAATCTGGAGGATCACCACGCCAACTCTAGAGAACCAATATTTTCGCTTCGGCTACTCCTCCTCGTCGCCATTTTCGGGGGTTAACCCCAAGCGACGCGCCTGTTCATAGGTGAGGGCATCAGCATTGGTTATTTCCTCATCTTGTAGATCATGTGAGGCTGTATCCCAAAAGGCATCTACCTCTTCTAGATCGATATCGGAGGATTCTACTTCTTGGAAGAGGGCTTCGATCTCAGGTTCTACAACGAGAGTTTCTGCGGGAATTTCTAACTCTACACCTGGTAATTTTTCATCGGATCTTATCGGCACGCCGATGCGTGCCAGTGTAGCCAAGAGATCTTGCAATGCTTCATGTACCACTCTGATCGATTGATAAACTTGATCGCAAGGGTCACAAGGGTTAGACGCTACTAATAAAGCATAAGATTCGCCCACATGAGCTAAAAATATATCATATTTGGAACCGGCGAAATACATCAAATCATTGGGGGGGGTTGAACGCAATAAATGGGCAACTTTGTCGCTGGCGCTAAAGGCAGACATCAAGGCAGGAAACAGGGCGGTTTCTGCGGAAGCATCAGGCAAATCCCCCGCTCTGGCCAAAACACGACCTCGGCCATCAAGTAGCACAGCAGAAATGGCGTCCAATTCTTTGCGGAGGCTGGTGAGACGTTCCGCAACACTTTCTGCAGGCTTTTCTAAAGTAAGGGAATCATCCCCCAAAATAGATTCGTCGACCAAACCAAGGCTACGCTCAACGGCATCTAGAAAATCAGCCATATCAATGGGTTTCAGAAAGAAGGCGGCCGCGCCTGCATCGGCAACTTCCTGTCGGACTTGCGAATCCATCAAACCAGTCATCAGGATAATTTTGATCTCTGAAGCGCGTTTTTTGATCTTGTGCAACAGTTCCAATCCCGAGATCCCGGGTAAACGGACGTCAGAAACCAACAAGTCAAAAGGCCCAGAAACTATCTCCAACTGCGCCTCTTCACCAGATGGCACATCGACCACTTCAAAATCGGGCCCTAACGTCTCTATGGCACTACGTAATGCCAGCCTTACTTCGCGCTGGTCATCAACAAGTAAGATTCGATATTTGGCCATAATGGAAAATATTGTATCACGGAAAAGAATGCAGCTCTGGGGGAGTAGCAGGGGCTCTATGGAAATCGCCATGGAACTTTCCAGATTTAGGGGTGAGTGGGGTGCAACGCACCCCACTCACCCCTAAATCTGGGGGATCACCACGCCAATTCCTAGAGAACCGTAGCAGGGGTTATTCAGATAGCAAAACTTGCGTATCAGTCTTGAACCCAGATTGGGCTTCGATTCCTCCCAAAGTATCCACAAACGGAAACATTACATTTTCGTGAGCCAGTTCATAGACCTGCGTGGAAAACAGAGAGATATATGGCCGCTGATCTGCTAGTACTATTTGCATTTCTTCAGCCAATTCTTTCGCTCTGGCCAGATCACTGGTACTCAGGAATTCATCGATCAGAGCATCATATTGATCGTTCTTGAAACAGGGTGCATTTCGCCCACCAGTTTCTACGGTGCAATAGCGGCTGTGCCAAAATCTGTCGAAATATCCTGGGAATTGGGGCGAGCCTAGAGACCAACCATAGATGTACATGTCGAAATCCCCATCGACAAAGACACGATCCAATATCGCATCACGGCCAACGAGATCAATCTGCATGGATATACCCAACTCGCGCGCCCATTCGGATATCCAAAAAGAATATGTGGCACGGATGGGATCGAATTCAGTTCCAGGTGCAATCAGAGTCAGTTCTGGCGGTCGTTGGCCACTGGGCATCACCAACCCATCTCCAGGTATAACGGCCTGGGAATAGTCATCCCAATAGGGTTCAGTTACCCAACTCCAACCAGCATCCTTCAACACCTGAACAGCCAATTCTATGCGCTCGAGCCTGCTCATTTGACTGTAAGGATCAGTCAAATCAAAATGCCAATTGTAGTTCCCAGAAGGCATTGCGGATGATAGGGGCGTGACGGTTCCACTGAACACTTGATTCGCAATGAAATCCTTATCGATCATAATGTCAAATGCCTGGCGAAATTCATGAATTGACATGGGTTCACGCTGCATATTGAACGCCATATAAAACATATTGTAGAAACTGTTTACATAGGTGTTGAGATCATTGTATTCATCAACATGTCCTAGATAATCGCGCGATAAAGGAAAGGGAGCGAGCACATAATCGACTTCGCCTGCAAAGAGCGCCTGATAAGCGGCATCACGAGATCCATAGATGTTGTACCGGACCAAGGGACTATGAGGGCCTTTTATGTATCGTAATGTTTCATCGCCTTCAGCATCCCCGTAGAATTGAAAGTCTGTGCCATCTGGCATAATTCGCACCCAGGTGCCGTCTTGGTATTCTATGATTTCAGAATCCTTAAAATAATAATTCTGATTCGGTTCTTGCTCGATATATTCTCCGGATTCCCAGGAGGTTGTCACATAGCCTCCGGCTACAGGCTGGTCAGGTGCGTCTGCATTGTACAAACTTGTACGGGCATTCGAATAACCTTCATCATACACTTCCCAGGCCAAACATGTTTCTTGATCGCTTTCGCTCAGAACTGTACTGGCACAATTTTGAGGTCGATCGAGGGCAGGCTTCTCCAGACCTTCAATGAAACTGTAGGCTTCGTTAACAGCGTCGGTCCAATAATGCTCTGGAAGAATTGGGATCAATGCGACACCCGCTTGCCAGCTATCGATCGTAGGCGCTTGGTGGTGAAATGTAAATAGAATTGCAAATTCGTTTGTTGCCTCCGCGGTGACCTCAATACCATTGGGGGCACAATAATTCGGCCATAGTGAACCGAGTTCCAAATCTTTGCAAACAGTGTGAGTGAAAACCACGTCTTCTGCAGAAATTGATTTACCATCACTCCACAATGCATCTTCTACCATTTCAACAGTGATGGTCCAGGTTCCGTTCCCCTCATCGCGCACATCTGGAATACCTATTGCAAGCGAGGGGACAAATTGAAATCGCTGATCAGATAGCTCAAACAAGAATGCGGTATCATCACCAAATACGTGATCAAACCAAACGGAGCTATCCTCTCCAAGATAATGCCAATAGTTATTTGAGAGAGGTTCATCCAGGATACCAATACGGTAGATGCCACAGCAATCATTATCTTCAGGTTCCACAATCTCATCTGGTTCTGCCGTAACAATTACTGTTTCAACAATTCTCTCACCTTCTTTCTCGATGACCACCGTCTCAACAACTACTGCGGGGGTGGGGAGCTGATCAGGTGTAATCGAAGTATCTGAAGCACATGCTGAAATGACCAGCAATGAGAAGATCAATATACCTACGAATACCGTGTGTTTGTTCATTACATGATCCTCACTGATCGGGTCTCTAGGAATCGCCATGAAAGTTGGCAGAAATGGGGGTATGGGGCGAGCGGAGCTCGCCCCATACCCCTATTTCTGAAGTTCACCAGGCAATTCCCAGAAACCCCACCGATCATCTTAATTGCGGTGTAAACCAACTCGCAAAATTATACATTACGAGAAATGCAGATAGCAAAGCTATTCAAGGCAATTCGTAGCTTACAGCCAATATCTAATAAAACAAAACCAGACGCCGACTCTCCGAGACCAGCGTCTGGTAATTGACGAAACTTACAACTAACGGTTCACTAGACGTGATAACAGGCTGCGTAGTGCCCTGCGCCCTTATCTTCCAGCGGCGGATGATCGTTGCTCTCACAAACCTTGTCTGCCATGGGGCAGCGGTCATAGAAACGGCAGCGCGGTTCAGGATCAACAGGGCGAGTGACGCCACCTTTGATCTTGATCGGGTCGCGGCTATATGTCGGGTCTGGGACAGGCACCGCCGAGAGCAGCGCTTTGGTATAGGGGTGTTGAGGATTCTGCAACACATCCTCGGTATCACCAATTTCCACTATCTTACCCAGGTACATGACTGCGATACGGTCACACATGTAACGGGCAACAGCCAAGTCGTGGGTAATATACAGATAGGTGACCCCAAAGCGATCAGCCAGGTTCTGCATCAGGTGCATAACGCCTGTTCGTACAGAGACATCCAACATCGAGGTGGGTTCATCAGCAACCACGAAGTCAGGATTGATCACCAAGGCGCGGGCAATCGCCACACGTTGACGCTGACCGCCTGAAAGCTCATGGGGATAGCGAAATAAGAAACTCGAGGCGGGGGTCAATCCCACTGTCTCGAGGAGATCGGCGACACGCGCCTCGCGCTCCGCTACAGAGCCCACACCCTGAACATTGAGAGGTTCTGCGACGGTGTCGTAGATCGTCAAACGAGGGTTCATGGACTCATATGGATCCTGGAAGATCATCTGCACTCGGCGGCGGAAGATCTTCATGTCTCCACCACGCATGTGAGCGATGTCAACCTGGCCCTCATCAGTATCCAGAAAGATATTGCCTTCAGTGGGTTCCAACAATCGGGTGAGCAATTTGCCGGTTGTGGTCTTTCCACAACCCGACTCGCCCACCAATCCCACGCTCTCGCCTCGCTTAATATTGAGATTTAGATGGCTGACTGCATGGACAAACGAATCCGCCTGTTTGAAGACACCTTGACCAATCGGGAAAAGTTTCGAGAGGTCCTGAACATCAACTAGAGTATTATTATTCTGTGTCATTATCCCTCGCCTCCCGGATGCCAACAAGCCGCCAAATGCCCTGCACCGTGATCTTTGAATTCCGGCTCATCTTCACGGCAGATCTCTGTCGCAAAGGGGCACCGTGGGTGGAATCTGCAGCCCTTGGGTGGATTGAGTAAATCTGGCGGTTCGCCTGCCAAAGTCACCAAATCGGTTTTCTCGCCCACAATGCTGGGGAAAGAAGACATCAACGCCATGGTGTAGGGATGTATGGGGTGGTGGAAAATATCCTCGGTCGAGGACATCTCAACCAGTTTGCCAGCATACATTACACCAACGCGCTGGCTAACTTCCGCAATTACAGCGATGTCATGCGATATATAGATCATCGCCATGTTCAGTTCTTCTTGAATTTCTCGGACGCGTTTCAGGATGGCATCCTGCACAATCACATCTAGTGCGGTCGTAGGCTCGTCTGCAATGATAATATCTGGATCACAGGAAAGTGCCATGGCGATCACAGCCCTTTGCCGCATACCACCACTGTATTGATGGGGGTATTGGTCTTTCAAGGCTGGATCGAGACCCACAAGTTTGAAAAGATAATCGATCTTGTCGTCCATCTCTTGTTCACTCAAGTGGGACACATGCTCACGCATAGCCTCGAGAATCTGTTCCTCTACGGAGTAGACCGGATTCATCGAATTCATCGCCGCCTGGAAAACCATGGAAATATTCTTCCAACGATGTTTATTCATCTCTTTGGTAGTCAGCGGCACTACATCCGTGTCGTTAATTTTTATTTCGCCTTCGAGGATTTTTGCATTGTTTGGTAACAGTTTCAACAGTGAAATCGCCACGGAGGTCTTTCCACAGCCAGACTCACCAACCAAACCAATCGCTTCACCTCGACCCACATGGAAGGTCACATCATCCACTGCGTAGACTGGACCTTTGCGAGTCATGTAGTGCATGGTCAGATCATTTACTTCAAGAACATTTTCAGTCATTGTCACAATCTTGCTCCTACTCGCCAGTTATATTTATCGCTCTCGCAATCTGGGGTTCACAACTTCGTCAAGCGCACGCCCCACCAGATAAAATGCCGCGCAAAGAAGGGTGATCGCCAAGCTGGCTGGGATCAACAAGAACCAAGTATCGAAGCGCATCAGATAGCCAAATACTTGGGTGGTGTTGATCATCAAACCCCAACTCATCTCAATTTCTGTGAGTCCAAAGAAGGACAGCACCGCCTCAGAGAAGATCGCGCTGGTTACAACAAACATCATGTAAAGCAAAGCAATTGGCAGCAAATTGGGTACCATGTGGGAGAAGATGATATGGAAATCTCCACCACCAGCAATTCGGGCTGCTTCTATATACGGCTTCACTTTAACGGTCAATGCCTGTGATTTGATTACAATAGCCGTGCCACCAAACCCAGACAGAATACCGATGAAGAGCGCCAATTGAACCATACCCACTTCCATCAGCGCGCTCATAACGATGAGAATTGGCAAGTAAGGGATCATGATCACCAAATCTACCAATCGCATCAGGATCGCGTCGATGGCACCGCCATAATAAGCGGATACCGCTCCAATTGAAGTGGCAATCAAAACCGTAACAATGGCAGAGATCATGCCCAAGGTGAACTCATAGCGAGTGCTGAACATCAGTTGGCTGAGTACATCGCGGCCTAAAGGATCTGTGCCTAGCAAGTGCCTCGCCGAAGGGGGCGAGGGATGAAAAGCAATTTCGATATCAAATCCATTTACAGGTTCGTAGATCCTGGGTTCCCATACGGTGTTCATCAGAATTGGGTGTGCCAGCGCAAATAAACCAAAGAAAATGACAATGCCCAGGCCAATCAAACCGATGGGGTTTTCTGCGAACAAAGCCCAATTATTTTTAGCGCCTCGCCAGAATAAGCGTAATCGCACTCTCCAAAGTGGGACGTAAGTTGTTTCAGCAGGTGTTGAAATCGTGCTCATAGAAATACTCCTTTTACATCCGCATTGGACTAATTGTAACGAATGCGTGGATCGAGGAAAGCGTACCCTAGATCAGCAACCAGGTGACTCAACAGGGTCATCAATCCTGTGACGGTGAGTGCACCCATAGCCAAGGGGATATCTTCTACCTGGGCTGCAGTGAGCAAGGTCAGGCCAAGTCCTGGCCAGGAGAAAACGGTCTCAGTGATGATACCGCCGCTGAGGGAGTTACCAATACTGAAAACCAAACCCGTCCACACTGGCAACAAGGCATTGCGAGCAGCGTGCTTATCGCGGACAACTTTCTCCGGCATTCCTTTCGCCCGGGCAGTGAGGATGTAATCCTCACGCAGTGTTTCCAACATACTGGTGCGCATCAGCAACATCGTACCGCCATAGGCGATCAGCGTGACCGTTAGGACTGGCAAAATTAAATGCTGCAAAATATCCATCGCAAAAACGGTCAATGTGCTTGCAGCCAGTTGCCAATATAAAATCAACGCCACTATTGGAGTGATGAAACTTATCCAACGCCCAACAGCGCGCAACCTCATTGGAAGCTTTGACGAAATCACCAGACCAACAATGACAATAATCGATGAGATTAATGCAGACCAGATCATGCGGATAAAAAGATCATTTGCATGAATGCCCTCTGGAGCATCCAACCACAGGATCGGATCAAGAAATTTTCCTGCCGGCAGCCAATCAAGATATACGGCGAATAGCCAGATCATCATCAAAGCAAACCAGGGCGTGAACACGGTATAAAGAATTACCCCTACCAACGTTGAGGAATATTCTACAAAACCCCCGCGTTTCCAGGCAAGAACTTTGCCCGTTATATACCCTGCCGTGAATGAGATGATCGAAGCGCTCATAAACAATACCAAAGTGCGCGGCAGGCGCTCTTTGATGATATCAAGGACGGGTCGGGGGAAAAATGAAAAGGATACACCCAAATCGCCCTGATAAAAATTGCCCACATACTTGAGAAATCTTTCAAGCGGTGGGCGGTCTAATCCCAAATCAATGCGGATGCGCTCGCGCTCCGCCGGCGGGATATCAGGGTTCAGGGTCAGAAGGTCTGCGATATCTCCAGGCTGAGCGTCCATCAAAAAGTAGGTCACAGCCTGAAACATCAACAGAGTGATAAACATCTGCAAGAGACGTTTGCCTAGATATTTCCACATATGATTCTTCTCCTAAATTGATTTACGTACTCGGTATACCGCATCCCTCACGCTCGCGAAACGGAGTACGGAATACGCAAACCTTACTTTGTGCTAGGTTTTTAATTGCATTCGCTTGGAGAAAGCCTAATTTTTTAGGAGCGGACGGAAAATCCGTCCGCTCCCTTGTGTTACTTATCGGTTACCCGATCTACAGCTAAGAACTACTTGGAGAGTAGCACTTGAGCATCTCGCTGGAGACCAGTTTGTTGCTCAATACCACCAAGCGACTCGGTGTAGGGGAAAACCACACGGCTGTGCGCCAAGTCATGAGTCTGTTTGTAGAACAGAGGCACGTACGGGCGCAGGTCAGCCAACATTACCTGCATCTCGAAGACCAATTCCTGAGCGCGAGCAAGATCACTGGTGCTCATGAACTCATCCACTAAGGCATCATACGCTTCGTCCTTGAGACAAGGCGTATTGTAGTTGCCTGTATCGGCAGTGCAGTTGCGGCTGTGCCAGAAGGACTCGAAGTAATCGGGGAAGGCCACGTTGCCGAGGCTCCAGCCCAATATGTACAGATCGTAGTCCGCGTCGATGAAGACAGGACCGAGGATGGTGTTGAAGCCAGTCAGCTCAGACTGTACGGGCATACCCAGCTCGCGGGCCCACTCGGAGATCCACTGGTTGAAGGTGGCGCGGATGGGGTCGTATGCTGGTCCAGGACCGAGGATTGTCAGCTCGGGCATGGGTTCGCCATTGGGCATAACCAGACCCTCACCGGGCACCACGTCCTGAAGATCGTCATCCCAGAAGGGTTCGGCGTCCCAGGCCCAACCTGCATCCTTGAGCACACCGACGGCCATGTCCACGCGCTCGGCGCGAGTCAGACCAACGTAGGGCTTGGGGGTGTCGGGGTTGTGCCAGAATCCGTTTCCAGGAGGCATGGTGGAGTACATCGGGAAGACCACGCCGCCCAACACGCTGTTGACCACGAAGTTCTTGTCGATGATGATATCGAATGCCTGGCGGAACTCATACTCAGACTGCGGGTACTGGGTCATGTTGAAGGCCAGATAGAACATGCCATAGTCCGCGTTGGTGTAGGTAGTAATACCTTCACCGCGCTCAGCCTGCTCGCGCAGGCCGCGGGACAGACCCAAGGGGTTCATCACATAGTCCACCTCACCGTTGGCCAGGGCCAAGAAGGCAGCATCCTGGGAACCGTAGAGGGAGAAAA
>CAYWIC010000066.1:0-26213 GCA_964458115.1 uncultured Anaerolineales bacterium
ACATGACCCCCCAGCATGGATTCTGCCCTTTAAGGATCCCCCCAAATGATGAAGTTATCGCTCTGACATGTTTGCACTTCGTTGAGCAAGTTGACACAAACATCATATGAAATGACCGTTCCATGTGGGGCGTCGATGGGGTACAACGTCAATGAGGTGCTCCCTTCGGCATTTGTAGGTGGCATAGAAAAGGTGATGCTTATGCGTTCTGGGAACCTTAGAATGAGACTGGGCTCAATATTCTCAATTGGGATTTGATCCTGCTGAATTTGTACACCAATGATTTGTGAGGTATTTGGCGGAAGTAGTGGATACTCTTCCCATACCGTAATATCGCCAGACTGATTTTGGGGCTGGACTTCTAAAGTCTGGATCTCTGCTGGGCGGTGATGTCGATCGCGATATAAATAACCCAAGGGAACTGGTTTTATTTTCTCTTCTTCAGTATTAAATGGGAAATAATCGATACACATATTCTGAAAGCATTGTCGATACAGATAATCGCTCAAGCGAGTTAGTGGAGTAACGGCTGCGCCTGCGTACTGTAAATTAAAATGGCTTTCGAGGTATTCGACAAACACGACTGGAATATCGTGAGTTATTCCAGTCTGGATTGGTATTCCTAGAAGAGATGGGAGAGGTCGCAGATGAAAGGTTTCCGAAGGATTATTGGCAGCGGCAGTGAACACGATGTTCTGGAATATTTGCTCAATTTGGCCATCGGGGGCAATTTGTGGATTTGTCAGCGGCCTTCCAATGATCTCTGGAGAGAAGGCATAGATTCGATCCATAAAGGGCTGCATTACTTGAGAAAACAGTATCACTTCGCTATTCTCATTTGCCGAAAAATCACACATATTGGCACACATCCAAACACCATAGTCAAGCAATTGAACTCGGGAGGATGCATCAGAATCAGACTGGTAGAAACCCAAATTACCAAAGTGTTGCTCTAAACGCGATTTTTCGTTGTTATAGATCACATTGGTAATAGGACTGCCGACAAATCTTTCGCCACCTAAATGAGAATATAAATCTAAGAACCCTGGATACACAGCAATCGACTGCTCTTGATCCACGCCAAAATGTTCGGCAATGCCCATTGTCGATCCAATTGGAGACAATTTGACTTGCTGCCCGACGGGCAATGTTGGATTATATTCAAACAGCGCCGTAGTCGTGAACTGAAAATCAATCCCTTGAATGTTGATAATTGGGGAAATTGCTGGTCCCAGAATATCCTCTCCCCCTAATACATTGTAGAGCGAAAGAAAACGATTATCAATCACATACAGAATTCCCCCATTATTGGGAGAAATTTCAGCACTTTGACAGCCTGCAATTATGAAAGCGAAAATGAGTGTTGCACCCACCCATCGTGATGTTTGCCGTTTCACATGCACAATTTTAAGAATTTCACCCTTCCGAAACAATAGCACTCTGGGACTATCTGTACATTCCAAAAAAAACGCGCCACGGAACTTCTTCCATAGCGCGGGCACTTGTGGACCTCAACATTTTTCTTCACTAATTAGAAATCGTCGTCTTCATCTAGCCAATCGTCATCAAAATCGTCTTCATCCCATTCCTCGAAACCATCGAGTTCTTCTTCCCAATCGTCAGTCGCTTCGAACGGATCGTCTAACTGTGTAAACGTTAGACAACCCTCATCGGGATCGATGTTGATCAGCGGCGCGCTGCAATACCCTTTTTCGAGGTAAATACACCCCACATAAAGACAGCGGATCTTTGGCATCTTCTAGAAATCTCCTCAGTTATTATTTCAGATTTCGATCTCGTCATCACGCAATAAGCGTACCACAGAAATACCCAATAATGCAACTAAAAGAATGGCAGAAACTACGCAATATGGACAAATCGCATGTAAAATGGCAACTTCTACATATGTGAGGTATGCGGAATATAAAACCCCAACCAGGCTCAAGCCAAACACAATCATAGGAGAATTTTCGCGCCAGATTTTTGCCCGAGGTTCTATCACGATGAAGAATATCATAGCCAGATACGCCCCTGCCCCCAAGAGTGCTATGGGGATTCCGGCGATCTCGGAATACGTGCTGTTGTTGACGGATTCACAATCGCCAATACCAGCGCAGGCAGCGGTTGCATTGGCAAGCTTTAGCCACGCCAGATAAATAGAATCGGCTAATCCAAGTATGGACAAAATTATTGAGGTCAGGCGCAAACGCTGATCGGTTGGTGAAAATGAAATTTCGCTCGATGTCATAAATCTAATCCTTCAAAGAACCAGGCCTCCAGTTCAGCACCCGCGGGCACTGAAGTGGTTCCGGCTGGTATGATGAGTAAGGCGTTGGCGTTCACCAACGATCTTAAATTACCCGATCCTTGGTGACCTGTCAACCGCGCAATCCAACGCCCATCCTCATGCGATGCGTAGATGCGCAGGTAGCTTTCCCTTCCATCTGAATGAATATCCTCAGCTAGAATAATCCTTCGGGTGAGCCTGACTTCTTTGGGCAGGCCACCCATTTTTCTCAGAGCTGGTTTGACGAATACCTGAAAGCCGACATAGGCAGACACCGGATTTCCAGGCAGGCCAAAATAGGGCACTCCAGCGTAGCTCCCAAATGCCAATGGTTTGCCCGGACGCATATTCACGCGCCACAAGGTCAGCTCGCCTTCCTTTTCCAACACAGCGCGCACAAAATCATACGCGCCAACACTGACTCCGCCCGTAGAGAGAAACAGGTCTATGCCTTCATCCACTGCAGAATCCAAATTATCACGTACTGCCCGCATTGTGTCTGGGACAATTCCGAGCCGCACGACCTCGCCGCCGCTTTGAATAATCAATGCTTCAAGGACGTAGGAGTTGGATTCGTAGATCTTGCCGTCTTCTAAGGGCATCCCCAGGGGAAGCAGTTCGTCTCCTGGAGACATCAGCCCGACACGTGGCCGGCGGTAAACGGGGACTTCGGGCATCCCAAGCATTGCCAATACACCAACATCCTGTGGACGCAAACGACGGTTGGGACTGAGCACCCGCTCCCCCTGGCGAACATCCTCCCCACGCGGACGGACGTTCTCACCCTCGGGTATCGAAACAAATACCTGCACATTCTCAGGTACGGGCGATCCTGGGTCGCGCAAACCGAAATCGGTATCCTCTACTCGCACGACGGCATCTGCGCCTTTAGGTAAAGCTGCTCCCGTCATGATGCGAGCCGCCTGGCTTTCCCCCAGGGTCACTTGCGATGTCACTCCGGCAGGGATATCGGCAACTACATCGAGTTCAATGGGGGAATCTTGACTCGCTGATCTGACATCCTCCGCACGGATGGCGAAACCATCCATACTGGAATTGTCGAACACGGGCAGGTCGATGAGCGAGTTGATCGTCTCCGAAAGCACCCGACCCGCAGATTGCGATAGCGGAATTCGCTCGGTATCCACAGGAGAAAAAGCAGCCATAAGCTGCTCTTGGGCTTCCAGAATTGGGGTTAGTTCGTATCGTTTAGACATTTTTCCGGCGAAAATTATACCACCCCAATCAGGCTAGCCCGGTCTCACACGCCGGGCATCGACGACATTCGCCAAAAGCTCTACTCGATCCAGGATGCGACTCAAATGACCGATATCACGCACTTCTAGGACCAGATCGAATACAGCCATATTGCGCCGGTTGATATCTACATGCACCTTGCTCATGCTGACTCCCTCTTTTGTCAGCAATGTGGAGATATCGCTCATCAATCCATCGCGATCATAGGCTTTGATGCGCACCGGGACTGGGAAGGTTTGCTTGGCTTCACCCCAGGAAACTTTGACCAAGCGCTCTGTCTCACTGACGTTGAGAATATTGGGACAATCACGGCGATGGATGGTCGCACCGCGCCCTCGGGTGATGTAGCCAACAATCTCGTCTCCAGGAGCGGGATTACAGCAACGCGCCATGCGAGTCAACAGGCCTTTGAGCCCACGAACGGTTACGCCATCAGTGGTCTTTTGTTCATCAAAATCTGGGATGGGTGGAACGGGGAACTCGAAATCGTCGTCATCCTCTTCTTCGATGAGGATCAGCTCGTTCGAAACCCTGGCAAGAGGCAAATCACCACATCCGATGGCCTCAGCAAGATCATCCACTGTCTTGAATTTGAGGGTCCGGGCGAGTTGTTCCAGGTTCTCATCAACCAGGCCTAATTGACGCAGCTCTCGCTCCAAAAGTTCACGCCCCTGTTTTATATTCTGGTCACGGGCCTGATGCTTGAACCACCTGCGGATTTTGGAACGGGCTCGTTGAGTTTTGACCAACCCCAAGTGCAGATTTAGCCAATCCCTGCTGGGGCCGCCGCGCTTGGCAGTCAAGATCGATACCTGGTCGCCAGTCTGTAATTCATAATCCAAAGAAACCAGCCGGCCCCCAATCTTGGCCCCACGACAACGATGGCCGACCTCGGTGTGAACATGATAGGCAAAGTCGATGGGAGTAGCCCCTTGCGGCAAATCGATGATGTCGCCTTTGGGTGTAAAGACATACACTCGATCACCGAAGACATCAGATTTCATGCCATCGACAAATTCTTGGGCATCATCGACATCCTGGCGCCAATCCATCAACTGTCTCAGGTAAAGGATCCGGCGTTCGAAATCGGGATCATGCGCCTCTCCCTCCTTATAACGCCAATGAGCGGCAATACCATATTCTGAATTCTGATGCATCTCAGGTGTGCGGATTTGCACCTCTAACGTACGGCCATCATCATAGACAACGGCCGTGTGCAGCGACCGATAGAAGTTCTCCTTCGGCGCAGCGATATAGTCATCAAATGAGCCTGGGATGGGTCGCCAATTGGCATGGATCACGCCCAGGGCTGCATAGCAATCGGCTTTCGCAGGAACCAGGATGCGCACTCCGCGAATATCATAGACCTCTTCGAAAGGAACACCTTTGCGCTTCATCTTGCGGTAGATCGAAAAAATATGCTTGGGACGGCCGGAAATAGAAGAATTCCTTATGCCTCCCTGTTCCAAAATCTCGGTGAGTCTGTCTTTGACCTGGTCGAGTTTCTTCTCGCGGGTCGAGCGACGTTCGTCTAGCTTGTTGGCGATTTCCAAGTATTTTTCGTTATCGATATATCGAAACGAAAGGTCTTCTAATTCCCACTTGACCTGCCAAATCCCCAGGCGACTCGCCAGAGGGGCGAAGATATCCATGGTTTCGCGAGCGATGCGTTCCTGTTTTTGTGCCAGAACGTAACCGAGGGTCTTCATGTTGTGCAAACGGTCTGCCAGTTTGATCAAAACGACCAGGGGGTCATCTGCCATCGCCAGGAATGTTTTGCGCAAACTGGCCGAAGCGAGAACTGCGCCCTGCTCCTGCCGCTTCGTCGATCCTGCTCCGTCAATTTCCTCCAAGATTTCATCGGCAATATCACCCCCACGAGAAACCCTGGGCAAAGAAGTCAATTTGGTAACCGCATCGACAAGTTTGGCGACATCCTCGCCAAAGTCGCTTTCGATATCCTCGATGGTAACCTTTGTATCTTCAACGGTATCGTGCAGCAGCCCCGCCGCAATGACATTGGGAGGAACGTGCATGTCCGACAAGATCTTGGCAACTTCAACACAATGCGTGACGTATGGTTCTCCCGAAGCGCGTTTTTGACCGCGATGGGCTTTCGAAGCAACGCGATATGCACGCTTGATCAGTTCACAATCAACCGGCGAATAGGTATCGGGCAATAATTTGAGCAGTTCGTCGATCTTCATACGTCTTTATACCTTGCCTAGTATAATCACGGTAAGGAAGTTGTCAATCCTGGGATATACTTACAAAAATGGCAATCTCAGCGAGCAGATTTGAGCGTATAATACATGGCCTTGCCAAAAAGATCAATCGCAATAGCAAAAGATGATTCCAAAGCCCACCATCCCCTTACCCAGCAAAAAAATTCTCGTTGTCGATGATGATGATCCCGTTCGAGAGGCGATTGCTGAGCACCTGCAAATCGACAATTATTTTGTCGTGCAGGCCAGCGATGGTGAAGAGGCCATCAAGGTATTGGAACACTTTGCGCCCGACCTGATCCTTTCTGATATCAATATGCCACGCAAAGATGGCATTGCCTTATTCAAAGAAGTCCGCCAACACCCACAATGGGCTGCGATCCCATTCTTGTTCCTGACCTCAGATAATTCGCCCACGATCGTCCGACTGACACGAGAACTTGGCGTGGAAGATCATCTCACAAAGCCGATCAACCACCAAGAACTGGTCAGTACGATCAATGCACGCCTGTTGCGTGCGGCTGAGGTCGAAGTCGCCCATATTGGGCAGGCATATCTGGAAACTGTGACGGTTTTAGCCAACGCCATCGAGGGGCGCGACCACTACACGCGCGGGCATGTGGATCGAGTAACCAATTACGCCATATGGATGGCCCAGGAATTAGGATGGCCTGATGACCAGATCCGCAAGCTGGAGTTCGGCGCCCGGCTGCATGACATTGGCAAAGTCATCATCCCAGATCACATCCTGAACAAGAGGGGAAAACTTACCAAGGATGAATGGGAGCTAATGCGTCATCACCCGGTAGCCGGCGAAAAAATGCTCAGTGGGATCAGCCACCTGGGTTCTATCCGTCCATATGTGCTCTATCACCACGAACGCTGGGATGGGTCTGGCTACCCAGAAGGGCTGAAACAACGCAATATTCCCCTCGAAGCCAGGATCCTGGCCATCGTCGATGTTTATGATGCCCTTACAACCGTCAGGCCATACCACCCTGCCAGACCCCATGAAGAAGTGCTAAAATATTTAGAGTTGAATGCAGGAAAACATTTCGACCCCGATCTGATACTCGTTTTCCACAAAGTCATGCAAACACGTGCACCGCGCGCACATAGCGATTAATGATATGGACATCCCGAGCAGCTTGCCATCCCCTGAACGGCTAATTTTGGTAGTTGAGGACAGCGCCCAAATCCGCAATGTGATTGCGAGAGCCCTCGAAGCAGAAGGATATCAGACCCTGCAAGGGAAAAATGGTCTCGAGGGTTTAGAATTACTAAAAGAAGCCACTCCTGATCTGATCCTTTCGGACATCAATATGCCCCAAATGGATGGGCTTGAATTCTTCAAAGCTGTGCGTCAGAATTCGAATTGGACCACGATCCCCTTTGTTTTTCTTACTTCTCATGGCACGACGGAAGATATCCAGCGAGGCCGCGAGTTGGGTGTCGAGGACTATCTGACCAAACCCATCGAACCGGATGATCTGGTGAGGATCATCAATGCGCGCCTATACCGTACCGCAGCCGTTGAAGTAGCCCAAGTTGGCCAGGCCTATCTAGACACAGTCAAGGTATTAGCCAATGCCATCGAAGGGCGAGACAAATATACACGCGGTCACGTAGATCGCGTCACCACTTACTCCCTGTGGTTGGCGAAAGCACTAAAATGGTCACCACAACACATTCGAAACCTGGAATTTGGTGCCCGTCTGCACGATATAGGCAAGATCATGATTCCAGGCCAGGTGCTCAACAAACCCGATCCATTGACTCCCGAGGAATGGGAGTTGATGAAAAAGCACACCATTGCTGGGGCAAAAATGCTCCAGGATATCCCCCATCTCAGGGGAACGCTGCCTTATATTTTGTATCACCATGAAAAATGGGATGGGTCAGGCTATCCAAAAGGCCTGAAAGAGAAAGAGATCCCGATCCAAGGCAGGATCTTGGCTCTGGCAGATGTCTACGATGCTTTGACCACGGCGCGCCCTTACCACAAAGCCAAACCCCACGACGAAGTCATCCAAATCCTAGAACAAGATGCGGGGGCGCATTTCGATCCCCAACTAACCCCAGTTTTTATCAAAATCATGAACGCCAAGCGAGCGACGGCGAAATAGATAGTAGAGTCATATCCCGAACTCGAGGGCGCGTCTCGTCCTCCAACCGCGGTATGTAAATACAGCTGGTAGGCTCCACCACATGAGTCTGCTAACCAGCCCCTTGAGAACACCTGCCCCCAGTTGAGCTTCGATCTCGTCGATTACCAAAGTAGTTTGGGCGTCAACGGCAACAAAATGATGCTTGTGATGCCAATGTTCGTATGGCCCCTCAACCTGCGTATCTTCAAAGCCCTTAAGATATACCACATTCGAATGCAGCGCCACCCACCGGATCGGCACCGGACCTGCCCAAAGGGTGAAGTCGGCACGCGATCCCTCTCCCAGGGGTTCGACATCGTTGAACTGCACCAGCATCGGCGGTGGGGTGAGCATCCTCAGGGCACGCGTATCACCATGGAATTCCGCCACAGCCTCGATAGGAGCAGCCACCTGAAAACGGTGTTCGAACTTTCGCTTCAGGTCAATCATCGCGCCAGCAGATCCCGGAACGCGCCCTCAGCTTCTGGGAACTCGAAATCAAATCCCATTTCTTTCAACCGCTCAGGTAGCACTCTCTGCCCATCGAGCACAACTGTGGAAACTTCACCAAACATGGACCGCAGTACGAATCCTGGCAGTGGCACTAGGGATGGGCGTCGCATTACCTTGCCCAAAATTCTGCCAAACTCTTTGTTCTTCAAGGGATTGGGGGCAGTCAGATTGAAAACTCCATTGGCTTGGTTATTTTCAAGCAAGTAGCAGATGCCTCTGACAACATCGTGAAGATGGATCCACGAATACCATTGCTCACCTGATCCAAAGGGTCCCCCGGCAAACAACCGGTATGGAAGCAGCAATCGCATGAGCGCGCCTTCATTTGGATCGAGAACAATTCCCGTGCGAATGATTGCCCGGCGAACGCCATGGGCTTCCACATCTGCGGTGCTGGCCTCCCACTCGGCAACCGTTTTCGCCATGAAATCATCACCTGGTGGATCAGCTTCATTGACCATTTGATCATCCAGAACGCCATAGTATCCAATCGCAGAGGATTGCACCAAGACGGTCGGTTTGCGTTCCGCAGAACCAATCGCCGCTGTTAGAGCACGGCCTACGTCCATGCGGCTATCCAAGATGCGCTTTTTTTGTTCCGGAGTCCAGCGGGATGGGAAGAAATTTTTTCCTGCCAGATTCTCGCCAGCCAGGTTGACGACCCCGTCAATCTGCTCGATCAGATGGCCCCAGCCCTGGGTTGTTTGTGCGTCCCATTGAAATAATTTGACCCCAGCGGGAAAATCGGAGTGTAACCTGGGGTTGCGGCTGAGAACCCAAGGCTCGTGCCCGTTCTTCAAGAGTTCTACAATTAATTCCCGGCCGATAAAGCCAGTTCCACCAGTAATCAGAACTATCATCTGAAACTCCTAACCTAATTTATATTGCTCGTGACTTGCTGACTCTATCCAACCAATCGACGATGTGCGCTCCGCGCTCATCCAGGGATTGTACAGCGGCATTGTGATAAATTTCCAGATAACCGCCCAGCATCTTTTCAGAAAGCTGCGCATTTTCGAGCATTCCTTCGACCCACTCCAATTCGCCGCCCAAATAATTCATATCGCCAAATTTCAAGGCAGCAACAATATCCTGGGCTAGAAATTGGTTTGCGATTTGCAGGTATTCATAGGGCATATCAACACCCATTTGATCGTACACACGATCATCCAGAGCTGGTCGCATTGATATGAAATGCGCTAAAGCCTCTGATGCAGCACCATCAGTAGGTTCACCTGTGGGCGGGGGCGTCTTCGTCAAGAGGTATTCCAATCCAGAAAGGACATTCTTAAGATCGTGGCCCAAGAAGAAACCTGGGATTCGCTTGGTCAATTCTGGAGAGCGATTGAACACCATCCCCCCAAATGCGACTGGAACGCCATCCGCACCAAGCGCTATGGCAATATCTTTCAGGTTTGCGGCAGCAGGCAACATTTGAGCGGTCAATACAACCAACGTGGGATTGACCGAGGTTGTCGTCTCCAGAAAGTTGCCCAAAGGCACATTCGCCCCTAGATATACTACGGGCCAACGGCGACTGCGCAACAAATAGGTGATCACCATTGCTGATATTATGTGATCTTCATGTGGTGGACAGCCAACAATGACACGTTCGCGGTGCACGGGCGGGGGTGCGGTGGCGATCAATGTGTCTAGGCGTCTGATCACCAACGCGGAAGCGAAATGTTCCTGCTGAACGGTCGCCTGACGCTGATACCAGGCATTCCCAATTTCAGCCAGTCCAGCAAATAATATCTCAAATATGACGGTCTCTGGGGGATAGAGAGCGAAGGCATGCGCCACTATGTAGTCAGCCGTCGCCTCATTGAAATCCAGGCAATTACTGATCCAATCGGCGCGCAGCTCTTCGATCTGTGCTCCCACTGACACTTCGGCTGGGGGTGGCGCGCTGGGAATTGAAAGAGATATAGGCATCTCCAGGAGTGGGTCACTGCCCTCAGTTTCCAACGTACGCCACAAATTGACGGCTTTGCTGATGCTCATTCCCTCTGCCTGACGAGTGCTCAGCCACTTGATCGTATCAATATCGCGTTGAGAGTAAAGGCGGTGTCTTCCCTCCGTGCGAGCCGGCCGGGGCAACCCGTACCTGCGTTCCCACGCCCGGAGTGTATCGGCGTTGATGCCAGTTTCTTGGATGACGACGCCGAGATTGAATGTAGGTGTGCTATTTATTTCGCTCATATCCTTATTTTTAGGTTTTGATTTGGTAATTTTGCCTAAACAATAACATAAGAATACTACTTTGTCAATATTTTGTATATATATTGACTAGAATGTATTGACAGGCGAGAAGGTTGGTGGTACGCTCTTTGAAATCAGCACCCTTTTAACCGTAGCATGTAAGAATAATGGAGCAAAATATGCGTATCCGAATCGTAACCGACAGCACGTGCGATCTTCCCGCTAAAATCATCGCAGAGCACGAGATCGAGGTCATGCCCTTATATATAAATTTTGGCAAACAGGGCTATTTAGACGGTGTCGAAATCACGCGGCAGGAGTTTTATACCCGCCTACCCAACTATGATCCCCCTCCGACAACAGCAACACCAAGCATCGACTCGTTCCTGGAAACATACGCTCGCCTGGTGGAAGAGGGCGCAAAAGAAATCCTCTCCATCCACATCTCGGAAAAGCTCAGTGCGACGATCAATGTCGCTAGAAAAGCGGCCGAACAATTCAAAACCATTCCCGTTACTGTGCTTGACTCGATGCAGGTGAGCCTGGGAACCGGATTTGTAGTGCTGGAAGCAGCCAGGTCAATTGCAGAAGGTTTACATCTCAAGGAAATCTTGGGTAAGCTCGAAGCGCTCAACCCACGCGTTTTCGTCTTTGCAGCGCTGGACACACTAGAATTTCTGCGCCGCAGCGGTCGAATGAACGGCGTTGTGGCGGGCATTGGCAGTGTTTTGCAGCTCAAACCTATCCTGAAAATGAACAAGGGAGAACCCACCTCAGATCGGGTCCGAACCAGAGAGCGCGCGATCCGACGCTTGCTGGAACTGATCAAGAATGTGCAACCCTACGAAACGCTTGCCTTGGTGCATACCAACGCACCCGAGGCCGCTGACCAGCTTTGGGAACGAGTCAAAACTCTCTTCCCTGATCTGCCCAAGCCATTGTCAGTTAATGTGACACCTGTGCTCGGCGCACATCTGGGACCCAATGCAGTCGGTTTTGCGCTGGTACAGAAAGCAACCTAGGAGATGGGAAGAAACTATGAATTTCGCGAAAATTATCGCCTGGGTAGGTCTACTTTCCATGGCCGCCGTGTTGATCTATGGCTTTACAACAGGAAACTTTGGTGAAGACGGCCGCGCATTACTCGCCAACCCCTGGGGTATCGTCTCCTTCGTTGACCTGTATGTCGGTTTTGCGATCTTCTCAATCTGGATAGTTTATCGAGAGAAATCGACAGGGGTTGCGGCGATGTGGGTCGTTCTGATGATGGTATTGGGGTTCTTCACGGGTGCACTGTACACCCTCATCGCCCTATATCGAAGCCAGGGAGATTGGAAAAAATTCTGGTTGGGGGCGCGGCGTTGAGCGTTTTTCGAGATCTGCTGTCCGAATTCAAGGCCGTCTTCGGCAGAGACAATCGCATTCTGGACGTGATCGCGCCTCCATTGGTCTTTTTGATAGCCAACCGCATAGCAAGCCTGGCCTGGGCGGTAGCGGGAGCGTTGCTGATTTCGGCACTATTGCTGGTGTTCCGCGTATACCGAGGGCAGCCTCTAAAGTACGCCTTGGGAGGGTTGGGGAGCGCAGGGTTGGCCGCCGGCTTGAGCTTGTTAACAAACTCCCCAAGTGGCTATTTTCTCCCCGGCCTGATCACCGGCGGTCTAACTGTTGGGGTCGCTTTGATCAGCGTGCTTGCAAAACGCCCACTGGCCGCCTGGAGCAGCCACATAACGCGCAGCTGGACGCTGCAGTGGTACTGGCACGACAGAGTCCGGCCTGCCTATAGTGAGGTGACCTGGGGCTGGTTACTCTTTTTTTGTGTCAGATTCTACCTTCAATTCCAGACCTATCTCAATGGTTCGGTCGAGACCCTGGGGGTAATCCAACTGATCTCAGGTTGGCCCGCGCTGATCATCGTCCTTGCGTTAAGTTACATGTATGGCATCTGGCGTTTGAGGGGCCTCCAAGGGCCCAGCGTGGAAGAGTTTGAAGCCAACGTTCCTCCACCCTGGATCGGCCAGCAAAAGGGATTCTAATACACCTTGAAGGTCTTCGAGACCTTCAAGGTTTTTCAATTAAAATGATTTCCCAAGCGCAGAAAAATCCATCCCCGTTGGATCCTGGAAAACGCGCAAGTCAAATACTGGCGCGATCGCCAGCAAATGATCGAATATTTCCGCCTGGATGTTCTCGTATGCAATCCAATCGGTAGTCTTGGTGAAGATATACAATTCAATTGGCAAGCCATGTCGGTCCGGGGCCAAGGACCGCACTAAGAACGTCAGACCTTTTTGATGGATATCATCCCGACTATGAAGATAGGCAGCGACATACGCCCGAAAGATCTCTGTATTGGTTATTTGGGGACCATCGAAAGGGGAATCTGATTGCCCACCTCGGGCGCGTTCAAATTCATCAATTTCATTTAGCTTGGCCGACAAGAACTCTTTGATCAAATCGATCTTTAGCAAACTCGACAACATTGCCTGATCGCAAAATTTGATACTGCCAATGTCCAGCGTGATCGAGCGTTTGATCCTGCGTCCGCCGCTCTCTGACATGCCGCGCCAGTTCTTATAGGCCACTTCGATCATTTTGTAGGTCGGGATCACGGTGATGGTCTTATCCCAATTTTGCACCTTGATGGCATGCAGGCTCATATCGAGCACATCACCATCGGCACCATAGCTGGGGACTTCGATCCAATCCCCTTCCTTGATCAAATCATTAGAGGCAATCTGGACACTGGCCACCAGGGAGAGGATCGTGTCGCGGAAGATCAGCAACAAGACCGCTGTCAGAGCGCCCAATCCACTCAGTAATACCACTGGAGATTCCCCTGTGAACAAGGAAATACTAATGATGATGCCAATAAGGACAAACAAGATTTTGACAATATCCAGATAGCCCTGGATGCTCACCCCTGAGTAATTGGGGCGCATCTCATAGACGTCATTGAGCCCGTTCAGCAGTAAGGACAGCGAATACACTACAGTCCAGATGATTACAAACAGAATCATTTTCCCAAACAGCGACTCCTGATTTAGAGCATATCCAGAAAATACGTACAGGAAGAGCAACGGGACTAGCCACGCGACGCGACAAGGATGCATTTGATCGATAATCAAATCATCATAGATGTTCTCAGTGCGCGCAGCAAAGGCCCCCAAGACACGGCCAAGGATCAAGCGCGTAATCAAATACAATACATAGCTGATGATTACCGCTCCTAATATGGCAACGTAGGGGTTTTCGTAAATCCAAACCTGGATGGTTTCAATATTCATCTTTTACTCCAGAATCGTCGTTCAAACCCGCCAATTTTATCACTATCGTCAATTTATGAAATCTTCCAGAATCAGGGGGATAGGGGCTAGCTTAATAAGCCCCTATCCCCCTGATTCTGGTATGTTCCTCTATCCCTGGTTATAATTCTGCGCATGTCTATCATCGAAAAAATCGCCACCAAACTCAAGATCAGAGCCAAACAGGTTTCTGCCACTGTAGAATTGCTCGACGCGGAGAACACAGTGCCCTTCATCGCTCGCTATCGGAAAGAAGCCACTGGGGGGCTTGATGAAGAGCAAATCCGCCAAATCGAGGAGAACTTGAAAGCCTTACGCGCTCTCGATGATCGTCGTAAGACGGTGCTCAAAAACATCGCAGAACAAGGAGCGCTGACAAGTCAATTGCGCCGCCAGATCCAAGAGGTCGAGACTCGCACCGATCTCGAAGACATCTACCGCCCCTTCAAGCCCAAAAGAAAAACTCGCGCGGTCGCCGCCAAAGAAAAAGGCCTTCAGGGGTTGGCAGATTTGATCGTGCAACAGACGCTCACTGACAAATCGCCACAAGAACTGGCCAAATCCTTTATCAACCAAGATGTCCCCGATGAAACTATCGCGTTGGCCGGTGCTCGGGATATCGTCGCCGAGGCGATCAGTGATAACCCGGATATTCGTCAGCAGACCCGCCGCAAAGCGCTGCAATTTGGCAGCCAGCAAACGCAGAAGATCGCTAAAGCCGAGGATCAACGCGGTGTGTACGAGACCTACTACGATTTCGATCTGCGGGTCGACCGCCTGCGCCCGCACCAGATATTGGCCATAAATCGCGCCGAACGCGCAAAGGTGCTGCGCGTGGATGTCACAGTTCCTGAGCGAGATTGGCGCCCGGCTATCGAGCAGCGCTTCAATGCAGATCGCCGGTCTCCCCTGAAAGCTCAACTGGATCTGGCCGTCGAGGATTCTGCCAAGCGGTTGCTGCTCCCGGCAATTGAGCGCGATGTCCGCCGCAGTCTCACCGAGATTGCTGAAACACATGCCATCGAGGTCTTCGCCACCAACCTGCGCAATTTGCTCAACCAGCCACCCTTGAGCGACCACACCGTCATGGGCATCGACCCTGGCTACCGCACGGGTTGCAAGGTGGCTGTGATCGACATAACCGGCAAGCCGCTGGAGACCGCCACTATCTATCCCCATCAACCCCAGAACGAAGCCCAAAAAGCAAAACAAACCTTGTCGACATTGGTCGAACGTCACCACGTCGCGCTAATCGCCGTCGGGAATGGCACCGCTTCACGCGAAACAGAGGGTCTTATCGCCGAACTCATCCAGGATCTCTTAGGAACACTACACGCCACCCCGCTGCATTATCTAATCGTCAATGAGGCCGGTGCCAGCGTCTACAGCGCCAGCAAGCTTGCCCGATCAGAACTACCTGAGATGGATGTGGCCATGCGCGGGGCAGTCTCCATCGCCCGCCGCATACAAGATCCCTTGGCCGAACTGGTCAAGATCGACCCCAAATCCATCGGGGTGGGCATGTACCAGCACGATGTCGATCAAAAGGATCTGGCCGAGGCTTTGGCCATCGTCGTCGAGAGTGTGGTCAACCAGGTGGGTGTGGAAGTCAATACTGCCTCGCCCGCGCTACTGAGTTATGTATCCGGGATCGGAACAAAATTAGCTGCACGCATTGTCGAGTATCGCGACCAAAATGGACCTTTCCCAAATCGTGAGGCCCTGAAGAATGTCCCTGGGATGGGGCCCAAAACTTTCGAACAGGCCACGGGATTTTTAAGAATTAGGGGTGGAGGTAACCCGTTGGATAGTTCTGCGATTCACCCAGAGAGCTATCCCGTCGCTGAGGCGGTGTTGCGGCGCGTGGATTTAGGGGTGAGTGCCGGGCTCGAGGCGCGCGAATCAGCTTTGAAGGGATACCAATCAGCCGAGTCTATCGAGAAGTTAGCCACAGAGCTTGGGACGGGAATCCCCACCCTCGAAGATATCCTCGAGCAGCTCATCCGTCCCGGGCGCGATCCACGCGAAGATCTACCCAAGCCGGTGCTGCGCAGCGATGTGCTCAAAATGGAAGATCTGGTGATTGGCATGCGCCTGCAGGGCACAGTGCGCAACGTGGTGGATTTCGGGGCCTTTATCGATATCGGCGTCAAACAGGACGGCTTGCTGCATCGCAGCCAGATCCCGCGTGGGGAGAAACCCGGCGTCGGCGATGTGATCACAGTGATTATCCGCAAAGTCGAGCCGGAGCGCGGGCGCATCAGCCTGGGGTGGGGGTCGTAATAACTCGTGTCCGTTTTCTAACATATCTTAAATATTTTGTTTGCGTTCTTCTAACAACACGCTCCTATAATTTTAGTCGTATACAGAAATTATTGGAGTGGATAGCAGCCTAACGTACTGTTGCCGCTATCCAAGAAATAAATTACTGGAGGAACAAAATGTACCGAAGATTAAGACCAACAAGAAATTTCATGTGGCGAGAAATGGGCCGCCTTCAGCGCGATATGAACAGCCTGTTCGAAGATTTCCATCCGCTCTATACTCGCAATTCTCCCAACTTCCCCGCAATGAATCTTTGGGCAGATGAGGAGAGTGTCCTGGTCACAGCAGAACTTCCTGGGTTGAGTGGGAAGGACATTGATCTAAGCATACTAGAGGACACATTGGCACTCAGCGGCGAGCGACAAGCCGAAGATCTACCTGAAAATGCTACCTACCACCGCCAGGAGCGCGGTCATGGTAAATTCACCCGCAGCCTGAAATTGCCCTACACCGTTGACTCCAAGAAAGTCAAAGCCTCCTTCAAAGACGGTGTCTTAGAAGTGCGCCTGCCACGATCTGAGGCCGACCGCCCCAAGAAAATCACAGTCAATGTAAATTAGTTAGAATTTTACGCAGTTCGGCGAGGAAATCGCTGGGAATAGGGGGTAAGGGCGAAGCCCTTACCCCCTATTCCCAGCAAGCCAAACTTCAAGTGCGAAAATCCTATTCGTATAAATCAGAAGCTAAACTTCTGGCAAAAGTTCAGCTTTTACAAGGAAAGAATCATGGCTACAAAAACAAAAGCGATTGAAACCAAAAAAGAAGAATCTGCCCTCGACACCGCTCAGGCTGGCGAGCGCACCCGAGATTGCCGTTGCTTTGTGCCCCGGTCGGATATCTACGAAACCGATGATCAGATCGTGGTAACGCTGGAAATGCCTGGTGTGCAAAAAGATAACATCGAGATCTCGCTGGACAAGAACGTTCTCACAGTTAGCGGCTACGCGGTCGCTGAGGATCCCGAAGGGTTTTCCCTGGCCCGAGCTGAGTACGAAGTAGGTGACTACGAGCGCAGCTTCCGCATTTCCAACCGCATCGAGCAGGACAAGATCGATGCTGAATATAATAACGGCGTTCTACGCCTGGCCCTACCCAAGGCGGAAGAGGCCAAGAAGCGCAAGATCGCCGTCAAGGTGGCCTAGCCTTTGTCCTGTCTCTCTGATCGCCGACTGGCGCGAAGAGTCTCCAATACGATAACGATCAGAGATTCTTCGTGGCTGACGCCACTCAGAATGACAGTTGGAATTGGCAGTCGATCACAGCTATTCTGTGGTTGTTTTGAAGGTCGAGCAAGCGCATGATGCTCGTCCTTCTGAGAGGATGGGCGAAATCTATCGCCTTTCCAACACCCCGATGCACGAGCATCGAGATACACTGACATTAAGTTTTCTAGGTGATATACTCTCCACTGAAACCTGATGACAAACTGATGCAAGTTTTCCGAACCCTTTCAAAGTCATCCCAGTAATGCGAGGGAACTGAGACTTCAGAAAACTGAAGATACATTTTCAGTATGGACTATAAAGATTACTACAAGATCCTTGGCGTAGACAAGAACGCTTCCCAAGATGAAATCAAAAAGGCGTTCCGCAAATTAGCGCGCAAATATCATCCGGATATGAACAAGGGTGATAAGGCAGCCGAGGAAAAGTTCAAAGAGATCAACGAAGCCAACGAGGTACTCTCAGACCCGGATAAGCGTCAGAAGTACGATCAATTTGGCGCGCATTGGCAGCAATACGGTCGTGCCGGTGGCCGTCCGGAAGACTTCAATTGGGACCCCTGGCAAACCGGAGGCGCAGGGGGATTCAACACACGCACCATGTCGCAGGAAGATCTGGAACGCATTTTTGGCGGCATCGGAGGCTCCCAGGGCATGGGTGGCGCAGGAGGTTTTTCAGATTTCTTCGAAACTTTGTTTGGTGGCCTGGGTGGGCGTGGCGGCGCCGATTTTGGTCAACGGCGCGTGCGGCGTTCCCAACGCGGGCAGGATGCCGTGCATACTGTGGAAATCACCTTAGAGGAGGCCCATCGGGGCACTTCGATCATGCTGCAGTGGGAAGATGGGCGCAAAATCGAGGCGCAGATTCCTCCTGGAGTCAAGACTGGCTCAAAGGTTAGGCTGCGCGGCCAGGGTCAGCGTGGGGCTATGGGTGGACAGTCAGGAGATCTTTTCCTGAAAGTTAAGGTGCATCCCCACCCCTTGTTCAAACGTGAGGGAGATAACCTGCGCACAAACGTCCCCGTGGGTGTTTATGACGCGCTTTTGGGCGGCGAGGTAGAAGTGGCCGCCATCGACCAGCGCATTAAGCTGACCGTCCCTCCTGAGACCGAGAACGGCAAGACCTTCCGCCTGCGTGGGCTAGGGATGCCTAATCTTCGCGATGAGAAAAAGAAAGGCGATCTTTTAGTCAAGGTCAATGTGCTGCTGCCGAAGAAGTTGAGCTCCAAAGAGAAGGCTCTCTTTAAGCAACTGCGCGAGATGCGATAGATATTCTTTTAAATTTAGGAGTAACGCAGTTCAGCGAGAAAATGGCTGGGCAGCCCAATCCGCTTCAAGTGCGTAACTCCTAAAATTAAAGGTAACAGGGTGAGTGGTGGTTAGCGCCGTTCACCCTGTTTTGTTTTTATCACCCTCTCCGTATGATAGAATCTAATGCATGACAAAGAAATCAATCTACCAAGCTGCGGCTTACGGCGGAGAAAATTGGTCTCCCAGAATACAGTCTCACCATGCAGAAATTGGCTCGCTTTGGACCGCCAGCGGTATCAACAGTGAGTTCGCCAAGCTCAAAACCGTGTTACTTCACGAGCCGGGTGAGGAATGGAATGATCTCGCCGACCCCGACTCGATCCAGATGTTGGATAAGGTCGATCTGGATCTCGGACGAATGCAGCACGCGGCTATGGCCCAGGCATACCGTGACGCAGGCGTGACCGTCCATTACGTCGAGCCCGAGCAAACTCCCACCCCCAACCAGATGTTCTGCGCTGACCTGTTCGTGATGACTCCCGAAGGCGCAATCCTGGGGCGGCCAGCCTCGACGGTGCGCGCCGGCGAGGAGCGCTGGGTCGCTCGCCGCCTGGCTGACCTGAGGATTCCCATTGTTCGTACGCTGCGCGGGAATGCCACCTTCGAGGGGGCTGACTGCTTGTGGATTGATCCCGAGACGGTGCTGATTGGCCGCGGTCTGCGCACGAATGCCGAAGGCGCGCACCAAGTCGGTGAAGCCTTCAGCGCAATGGGTGTCGAGGCCATCATCGTCGATCTACCTATTGGAACAATGCACCATATGGGGATCCTACGCTTTCTAGATAAAGATCTGGCGGTAGCATGGCCATATCGAGTTTCCTGGTCGGCAATTGAGGCCCTGCGAAAGCGTGGCCACGAAGTGCTCTTTGTGCCCGATGAGGCCGAAGCCTCCAGCGGGATGGCCTTCAATTTCGTCACCCTGGGGCCTAAGGAGATCTTGATGGCGGCGGGGCACCCCAACTCACAGAGCTACTATGAATCCTTGGGGGTCAAGTGCCATACGGTAGAAATTGCCGAACTGGCCAAAGCTGCCGGTGCGATTGGGTGTTTGTCGGGCATCGTTGAGCGTGAACGCGTTTGAACGTGAAACGTTTAAACATTCAACGTAGAAACGCAAAATGAGTACACCTAAAATCAACTCTTACAAATTCGGCGAAATCGTTATCGATGGTCGGCCCTACTCAAAGGATCTGATCATCTTCCCTGAGGGGGTCAGCCCAAACTGGCGGCGGAAGCAGGGTCATTTTTTGGACATAGCAGATCTTCAAGAGGTGCGAACCAACACTCCCCAGGTTCTGATCATCGGTACGGGAGCATATGGACGCATGCAAGTACCCCAAAGCACACTCTCAACAATCCAATATGAAAATATTCAAGTAATCATCCTGGAATCCCAAGCAGCTTGCCAGCGCTACAATGAACTACGTGAAGAAAAAAATGTCTCGCTTGCAATTCATCTAACTTGCTAATAATGACATACTCCACTTGCACGGGGAATTAGATTTTGCAATAATCTAGCCACCAATAAAAATGACATTAAGGAGAGAAAAATGACCGTTGTTCTGGATGGTTCAGGTCTGACCATTGAAAAGCTGGTCAGAATCGCCAGACATGGCGAAAAGGTCGAATTGCACTCTGAGGCGCTCGAGCGCATCAAGGTTTGCCGCGCCATGCTGGAAGAAAAGATTGTGGCAAGGGAGATCATGTATGGCGTCAACACCGGAATCGGAGAATTTTCGGAAGTGGTGCTGACCGACGACCAGACCAAACAATTCCAGCGCTACCTGATCTACAACCATGCCGCGGGGATCGGTGAGCCAACGCCAATTGAATATGTCAGGGCGGCGATTGCAGGGCGCATCAATGTGCACGCGCATGGAAAATCGGGCTGCCGACCTGAGATCACGTTCACATTGATCGAGATGCTTAACAAAGGACTTACCCCGGTGGTCTGCCAAAAAGGGTCTGTGGGAGCTTGCGGCGACCTCTCACCCATGTCTCAGATTGCCCTGCTATTGATGGGTGAGGGAGAAGCCTTCTATCGGGGCGAGCGGCTTCCTGGCAAAGAGGCCATGGACAAAGCCGGTATACCCATTCCTGGACTCAAGGCACGCGACGGTCT
Organism: uncultured Anaerolineales bacterium; assembly: GCA_964458115.1. GTDB lineage: Bacteria > Chloroflexota > Anaerolineae > Anaerolineales > UBA11858 > NIOZ-UU35. The sequence continues at coordinate 20,917 of CAYWIC010000066.1, forward strand.
GGCGACGATCAATGGATCGAATTTGCTCACGGCTATGAGCGCCATCCACATCTATGAGATGGAGCGCTGGATCAAACAGGCACAGATCGCCTGCGCCATGACCTTGGAAGCGCTCTATGCCAATATGAAACCTTACGACGAGCGCCTGCACCAGGTCCGCGGCTTCCAGGGTGCTGTTAAGACAGCACAGAATTTGAACAATCTGGTTGCAGGCAGTGATCTTGTCACAGGCAAGATGAAAGTCAAGGTGCAGGATGCCTATTCGATGCGCTCTACTCCGCAGGTCATCGGCGCGGCTATTGATGCCATTGCGTACGCCCGCAGCCAGGTGGAAATCGAGCTAAACGGCGTCGGCGACAATCCCATTTTCTTCCCCGAGTACCAACTCACGTTAACGGGGGCGAACTTCCAGGGCACACCCGTCTGCCTTCCTATGGATATGGCCGGCGCAGCAATCACCATGGTATGCGTGCTCTCTGAGCGGCGCTTTAACCGCCTGACCAATCCAGCCCTGAGTGTGGGCCTGCCTCCCTTCCTGACCAAGGGCGCCGGGATGATGTCGGGGATGATGCTCAGCCAGTACACTGCCGACATGCTGATCACTGAGCAGCGCATTCTATCGGCACCCGCCAGCATCATGTCGATCCCTGCCGCAGCGGACCAGGAAGACTTTGTTTCTATGGGGATGAATACGGCCATCAAGAACAAACAAATTCTCGATAATGCTTATGGTGTTTTGGGTATAGAATTCATGGGCGCGGCGCAAGGTTTAGATTTCCGCGATTTCACTCCGGGGAAAGGCGTTCTCGCCGCTAAGGGCGTTGTGCGCAAGCATGTCGAATATCTTGATGAAGATCGGCCGCTTTATCCAGATCACAATGTGATGATGGAGCTCGTCAGGTCTGGAGAGATCCTCAAGGTTGTCGAAGAGGAGATTGGAAAATTAAGATAACCGCTTAAAGTCTAGCCGACCGATCAGTACGAATTGCAAAGGTGTCAGTCACTATCCGCAAGGTTTCCGAAGAACAGTGGTTGTCACCTTTGTTATTTAAAAAGATTAAAGATTTGAGAGAAATCTTGAGAGCTGTTTGCAAGCCGCGCTGTTCTCTACAGTTAGGGTACAATAATTGCCATCATGGTTCTACAATGAACCATGGTTCTAATTGAATCATAGAGGAAGCTATGACTCCAAACTGGAAAATATCAGTACGCTCAGCCTCAAAAAACCCCCAAGATTACATCTTAAAAGATGGGACCTATGTCCTTGGTCGCCATCAAGAAAATGAGATCCTTATCGATGACGAGTCCGCCTCTAGAAAACATGCTCAGCTCGATTGCCAGAATGAAAAATTGATCCTGCTTGATTTAGATAGCACCAATGGCACTTTTGTCAACCGAGAACGCATTAATGAACCGCTGCGGCTAAAAAATGGGGACCAGATCAGGATTGGCTTTCATGTTGTAAGTGTTTCATTCCTGCACCCCAGCATGAGTGCCTCCACATCTTCGGAAGACAGTTTGGGTGAAACTCAGCCGATCACTCGCGATCTGCTGATCGAGTCAGTGGATAAAAATTCGATCCTTCTGCATGAGTTTACTACCCAATTGTCAACTACACTCGACCTGGACCTCGTATTACAAGAGATCTCGGAATTCCTTCGGGTCACTATTGCTGCCGATAAGTGCCAAGTGATTCTTGCTGAACATTTTGAGCGAATTCAGGAATTCGGATTTTCTAAATCTATTGCCGATCAAGCTATCACCAAGAAATCCTTGATTGTCATCCCAGACACCTATCATATCGATTCGATAAGCGATAGTGCCTTCCGATACCGCATCCGAACTGCCTTGTGTGTTCCAGTTTTACAAAACCAAGAAATCATTGCATTGGTTTACGCGTACAAGACGGATACGAACGCCCGTCCCTTCGATCAAAATGACATCCAACTTTCCATCGCTGTCAGTCACCAGGTCGTCCTGGCCATCCAGCGTTCGCAGATACTAGAACAGGCGCGTGGTTTTGAGCAACTAGCGCTTACCGACAGTCTTACTGGATTGGACAACAGGCGGAATTTCCTCAAGCTGGCCGAATCGGAGATCGAACGAGCGCGCCGTTTCGAACACCCCCTTTCACTGATGATCCTGGACATCGATGAATTTAAGGAGATCAATGATACCTACGGACATTTGGTAGGCGATCAGGTGTTGGTGGCAGTTGCGCAGCGTTTGCAAAGCAATTTGCGTACGATCGACCTGCTAGCCCGTTATGGGGGTGATGAATTCATCATCTTCCTTGTCGAAGCTGATAATAAGTATGCCGCCAAAATCGGGCAACGTTTACACAAATCGATCACGGATAACCCCGTCGATACGGATCGTGGCCAGCTTGATTTATCAGTAAGCATCGGTATTGCCGCCCTGGATAGGGGCTTTACGAATGAGGTCGATCTATTTCGGATTGCAGATGACGCACTCTATGCTGCCAAGAGTGCTGGAAAAAACCAGATCAACATCGTCGATAAATAAATATCAAAGTGGGTAGATGTTCGAAAGGGGTGTAGGAGGGTGCGCTTTGTCCCCTACACCCCTTTTTCGAGGATTCCTCTTTCGAAAAAAATGCGCCTCTTCTGGGAACTGACCAAAATCTCCTTCCAGCGTCACTTGACGTACCGGGCTGCCGCGATTGCCGGTCTGTTGACGAATTTTTTCTTTGGGATTTTGAGGGCGGCGATTTTTGTCGCTCTGTATGATTTGCAAACCGAAGTGCAGGGCATTACCTTGCAAGGAGCGATCACCTATGCTGCAATGGGTCAAGCACTGATCGGCTACCTGCACATGTTCTCCTGGTTTGAGCTAATGAACACAGTTTATACGGGCGATATCGCCTCAGACTTGCTCAAGCCAATGAACTATTTCAACTTCTGGCTGGCTCAGGATCTGGGACGTGCCATGGTAAATCTGCTACTCCGGGGGGCGACCGTCATGATCGGGTACGCCTTCATCTTCGATCTCTACTGGCCCAGTGGTCTCGAACAGATTGTGGCAATCGCAATCAGCATGCTGTTGAGTTTGCTCGTCAGCTTCTCATGGCGTTTCTTGATCAACCTGATCTCCTTCTGGACCCCTAACGCCTTGGGCATCCTGCGTTTTTTCTATGTGTTGGCCTGGTTCTTTTCCGGCTTTTTGATGCCGCTGCGTTTCTACCCAGAGTGGGTGATCCGCATTAGTTATTTATTGCCTTTCCCGCATATGATGAACTCAACGATGGAAATCTATCTGGGTGTTTTGTCGGGATCTGAAGTGTATTTGGCCATTTTCCAACAGGTACTTTGGATATTGGGCCTTGTTGCGGTCGGGCAAGTGGTGCTGAGGCTTGGGGTAAGGAGGCTGGTCATCCTTGGCGGATAATATTTATCGTGATAAACCGAAAAATAGGGGGCGGTTTCTTTGCCCTAGGTTTTTCGAAACTCTCGAACTCTACCGCCGCTTGATCGGCGTGCAAATTCGCAGCCAGATGCAATACCGCGCCTCTTTCTTTGTAGAAATTGCCGGAACGGGGCTAATTGCCTTGCTAGAATACGCTTCGCTGGCGCTCGTCTTCGCGCGCTTCGAGACTCTCAAGGGCTGGACCCTGGGACAAGTAGCCTTTCTCTTCGGGATCGCAGAGGTTTCATTCGGAATGATGGACTTAATCTTCAGCGGGTTCGACCCGAGTTATTTCGGGCAATTTGTGCGAAGAGGCCGTTTCGACCAGCTTTTGTTGCGGCCAATCAATATCACCCTGCAGGTCCTGGGCTCAAAATTTATGCTGCGACGAATTGGAAAAATCCTTGTTGGGGTTGGCATCGTCTTCAGCGCGGTGGGGATGAACCCCATCGACTGGACTCCGCTCAAAGTGCTGCTGACTACCATCGTAGTCGTCAGTCAGGTGGCCTTCTTTGGAGGTTTGTTCATCATCGGGGCCACGATCACCTTTTGGACGGTAGAATCCATCGAGGTGATCAATATTTTCACCTATGGCGGCACATATATGATCTCGCATCCTATGCACATCTTCCCTCGAACCCTGCGCCACTTTTTCACGTACGTCATTCCCGCGGCATTCCTGAATTATTATCCCGCGCTTTACATCCTCGAACTCGCCGATCCATTCAACATGCCATCGATAGCCCCGTTTCTAGCCCCGCTCGCCGGTATCTGGATGTTGGGCATTGCGCTGGCATTTTGGCGGTTTGGCATTCGAAACTATCAATCGACAGGGTCCTGATATGCCCATCATCAGCGTGCGAAATCTCTCCAAGCATTTCAAGGTATTCAAGCACCATCGTGGCACCTTAGGTGCCGTACGCAACCTATTCTCCAGGCAGCACAGGATTGTTCGTGCTGTAGATCAGATTAGCTTCGAGATCGAACCCGGCGAGTTGGTTGGATACATCGGCCCCAACGGCGCAGGCAAATCGACCACCATCAAAATGCTGACGGGATTGCTGGTCCCAACCAGCGGCGAACTCACGGTGAATAACCTGGTCCCCTGGAAGGAGCGACAGACCTATGTGTCTGGCGTGGGTGCCGTCTTTGGGCAGCGGACTACGCTCTGGTGGGATTTACCGGTGATCGAGTCCTTGAGTCTGTTGCAGCATATTTACAGGATCCCATCCGAGAAGTTTGAAGCGAATCTGAGGGAGTTCCGCACGACCCTTGAGCTGGACCCCTTCCTCAACACCCCAGTGCGCGCCCTCTCCCTGGGCCAGCGTATGAGAGCCGACCTGTGCGCGGCCTTGCTCCACGAACCAGAGCTGCTTTTCCTGGATGAACCTACTATCGGCCTAGATGTGGTCGCCAAGGAACGCATTCGCCAGTTCATTCAGGAGATCAACCGCCAGCGCGGGACGACAGTCATCTTGACTACTCACGACCTGTCCGATGTAGAGAAACTTTGCCAGCGGGTAATGATCATCGACCACGGCAACCTGCTCTATGATGGCACGCTGTTTTCGTTGAAGGACAGGTTCAGCAAAAATCGGGAATTGCTAGTCGAATTTTCCGAAGCGTATGACCAACCTGCTGTAGATTGCGCCGAGATCTCCAGCAAAGACGGATTGCGAATCACCTACCGCTTTTCGCGCGACGATATCAGTGCATCTGAGTTGATTGGCCAGCTCTCAGCTCGATACCGCATTCGCGATCTGCAAGTGCGCGAACCTGAGATCGAGGAGACGATCAGAAGGATTTATGAGGAAAGATTGTTGACTCTACTGCAGTAACTCAGGCAAAACAGAAGCGTTGAGCAACAAAAA
>CAYWIC010000067.1:0-26170 GCA_964458115.1 uncultured Anaerolineales bacterium
CTATTTTCTAGGTTTTGGGGAGCACTCCCTAAAAGATTTGTCAGTCAATCAGCCTGAGAGCTCAAAACCAAGGAAATTAAACGGCTCAACAAAAATCGTTCCGGATAAACTATTACCAGTTTCACCTATCCAGGCCTCATCACCAGAAGCCGCTAACCAGGCATCATTAATAGCGGCTGCCATATTGGTGTGGGATTGTCCACAAACGCCATTCTCGTCACAAAAAATGGGATCAGCCTCAGCCAGGATCTCGGCTGCGGCCACCGTGGCCAGCGGTTCCACCTGGCCATCTTCATTAATCACGACCAGATCAACGTCTTCTGGTAATTCAGAGAGCAAGGGAGCATCTTCCTCAACCACAGGCTCGGCTTCACATTCAACCGGCACCTCGCCAGCCTCAGCATCGCCGTCTGCAGCTGCTTCGCAAGTGGTTGCTTCTGCCTGTGCTTCGGCATCGCCTTCAGCGGCGTCACCGGCGGCATCTGCCTCCCCTTCGGCTTCGGCATCACCATCGGTTTCGGCATCCGCATCGCCCTCCTCGGCGTCACCAGCATCTGCGTCGCCTTCAGCGGCGTCATCAGCGTCTGCGTCGCCCACGGCTTCGTCCGCGGCGGCTTCTGCCTCCTCATCGGCTTCGGCATCACCATCAGTTTCGGCATCCGAATCGCCTTCAGCGGCGTCATCAGCGTCTGCGTCGCCTGCGGCTTCGTCCGCGGCGGCTTCTGCCTCTGTCTGGCCTTCGCCTTCCGCCTCACCGGTGTCGGCATCCGCGTCGGAATCACCCGACTGCTCAGCCTCTGAGGATTCAGCATCCGCTGTATCCCCTTCCTCAGGGGAATCCTCTGGTGGCGTGGATTCATCATCAGTTTGGCTTTCCTCTTGTGCATAAACATATTGCACAGTTGGTAAAACCATCGAGAAAGTCATCGAAATAATGACTGCCAATGAAACGATTTTGAACAACTGATTGAGGGTGCTCGTGCGGGACATTTCTTCCTCCTTGTGGAGATCTCTCAATTACACTAGATCTATCTCCTAAATTAGACGGTGCCGTCATCGGTGATCAATCCACTTCACTGAATTGAGTGCTTCAAGATGGGTGTGAGAGAAACGGCGCAATTCTGCGCATCTGCTTAATCACCATACGTGGGTAAGAATGAGTGCTTAACACCTTTGACGTAGAAATCTGAATTGGGTTGATGAGTGCGCGGCGTGGAATGCGGAGCGGCATCTTTGACTCTTTGCCATGGGCCACCGATGTGCCAAATCCGAATCGCAAAAGAGCCTTGCAAAAAATCGCCACGATGCAAAGCAAAAACTTCCGACTTTTTTTTTGCCGAGAAATTAAGGCTGTAGGGGTGATTTTTAGGGATGTTTGGCATAGGGTTTGCAAAATTTCCGTGAAGGATAATGCGCGGCAAGCGCGTCCCTAGGGCAACACTAATCTTAAACAGCCTAACAAATTTGATAGGTGATTGATATGCGGAAAACCATGTCATTTTACGTCATCGATTACACCAATTTTTCGATGACTATTTAAGTGCTGCTGATGATCAAATATGCGTATGGTTGGGCATTTCTTCCCCCAGGCCAGTTTGTTCTGGTTTAGAAGTCACCCCAAGAACGACGAATAAACTTATAGGGGGTATTATCCCCCCCGGTACCAGTAAACAATTTTCACAATCCCTTCATTGAGTGCAAGGAGCGCTGCCTGAGTGCGGCTTTTCAACCCTAGTTTGCGTAATATACTGCTGACGTATTTAGCAGCGGTGCGCTCGATGATGCACAGTTGCTTGGCAATCTCAGCATTTGACGAGCTGCGCGCCACAAGCAAAAGGTTTCTGCCTCGCGGTTGATCAGAGATTTGGTAGCCTTGAAGATTGTTGCAGGTGCTGAAGGCGCGGCGGCTGCCCGTACTTGAATGGGGTCTCTGATCTCGTTCATCAGCGTATGCTCCACCACCGATGGTAGCAACACCTCTCCCAGAGCTACTTCACTAATGGCTTGTACAAAACTTTTCTGGCTCGACGTCTTTTAGAAGATATCCAGAAGCGCTCCCTTGATGGCGTCAATCACGAGATCACCTTCCACAAAACTGGTCAGCACCAAAATTCGAATCCCGAAATTTATCTTCTTGATCTTCTGGATGTCTGCAACCCCATCCATGACGGGCATTCGTATGTCCGAAAAGAGTACGTTCACCGTTTTTTTTCGAGGCACCTACAGCATATGGATGTGCTCTGATCACGGTGCAAACGATGATCACGTTCTCCATATCAGGATCGTCAACATAATGCTGATGCATATCTTCCCAGATTCCGTGATCGCACCAGCGAATAAAACGTTTGTATACGCTATTTCAGATGCCATATGCATCGGGCAACAAGCGCCATTGTGGTTCGCTGCATGTAACCAAGAAAACTCCTTTTACGGAGAGATGGCAGGTGGCTTCTTTCTCAGCATATGCTCGAGGAATATTTGCAGAAAAGAATAGATCTTTTCCCCTCGTTTGTCCGGAAGGGTTAGTTTTGTCAAACCCTTATTTTCACTCAAATGTCAACTAGTGAAAACGCAAAAAACCACCCGTTTGACGAGGGTGGCTTCTTGGTGGTTGTTATGCCTTAGGCGCACGCTAGTGCATATCTACGAACATAGATTTTGTACTCATTGATGATCACTTTGCATTTTTCGATTCCAAATCTAGCAAGAAGCGTTTGCGCCATAAGCCGCCGCCATAACCGGTCAAGCTGCCATCGGAGCCGATGACACGGTGGCAAGGAATAATGATGGCAAGGCGGTTGTCGCCATTGGCGCGGGCGACGGCGCGCACGGCTTTGGGGTTGTCAATGTGTTCGGCCTGTTCTTTATAGGAGCGAGTAGCACCATAGGGGATTTCCTGTAAAGCGTGCCAAACTTCTTGCTGGAACGCAGTTCCTGGAACGACCAATGGTAGATTGAATTCTTTGCGCGTACCTTCGAAATATTCCTCGATTTGTTGGTTCAGCGCTTCGAAGTGTATACTGCTACCTGGGATGAACTCTGCTTTGAGCGATTTTTTCAATCGTTCGACCTGAGTTTCCAACATGCGGCGATCGATAAACTCCAACAGACAAATCCCTTCTTCGGTGGCTCCGGCCAACATTGGGCCTAGAGGAGTCAGGATCCTTGTGGTTGTGACGATACTCTTTTGCGAACTTTTGTTGGGAGAAAAGCCAGTGGTTTTCTTGAAAGAGTCTGTGAATCCGCTCAATGAGTCATAACCGGTTTCAAAGGCGGTATCGATGACTTTTTCGCCGTATTTTATGCGTCCATGAGCGTCAGAGATTCTCAACATGCGTAGATACGCCTGAAAAGTCATACCGTGATGTTTTTTGAACCAGCGGCGGACGCGCGCTGGGTCGATGCCGCGCTCGCGCAAATCGCAGTCTTTGAGCCTGAGTTCGGGGTGAGCTTCGATTTCCTCCATCAGCGGTTTTAACCACCCTGGATATTCACCTTGCTGACCCAAAGGATGGCAAATTTTGCAGGGACGGTAGCCCTGCAACAAAGCCTCGTGTGTGGATGGGTAGAATTCCACGTTCTGTTTCTTTGGTTTGCGGGCTGTGCAGGTGGGACGGCAGAATATGCCGGTAGTCTTCACTGCAACAAAGAAGATACCTTCATAGGTGCTGTCTTTTTCCAGTAAAGCGGTATACATGGTTTCAGTATTGGGTAAGGTCTGGTTCATTTTTATTCGTACTCCTGGTCTTGATTTTACTGCCATACTTTAATCCATGTCTGCGTAATACGAAACCGAAAAATTGACAAATAATCCGAAAAAAGGGTGTGCGAAGGGCCAGTGCCCCCTTCGCACACCCTTTTTTCGGGAAAATCAAATCCAATCCACTTCTTCGACTGTGAGATCACCGCCTGCATTCCCTGTGTTAAGGGTGCCCGCGGGCTCGACCATCAAGATATGGCACTCCTCTTCTGCGATGGGTTTATGTTCTACACCTTTAGGCACTACCAGCATCTCTCCTTCTTTGAGTGTTGCAGTGCCATCGCGGAAGGCGATCTGCATTTTGCCGTGAATGACGATGAACACTTCATCGGTCTCGGGATGGTTGTGCCAGACGAATTCGCCTTTAACCTTGGCGATTTTGAAGTGGTAATCGTTCATCTGGGAGATGATCTTTGGTGACCAGTATTCGCTGAATTTTAAAAATTTTCCTTTGATGTTGATCACATTTTTGCGCATAAATCACTCACTTGGAATTCAGTTTGCAAATCTTTCCTTACGAAAAATCTGCGGCGAACAATGCCTATAGGGATAGAATCCTTGACGATTGTTCGGCGGGTTGATTTGTATTCAGATTATATCAATAGGAATGTCAGATAGCTTGGACACATCGAAATCCCCCTGGTTTCGTTGGTATGTTCGGCTATTACGTATCGTAACGATAGTTTGAAAGAAGAATAACGATTGACAAACGCTCTATTGCAAATGTTCCATGATTTCCTTGGCGTTTATGAAATGGGGAGCCTCTTCAGCCTGCACAAATTTATAGAAATCACAAACCAGGCAGTTTTTTAATTTCATCGCGAAGGTGCCTTGAAGCTGACCGCCACATAGAGTTCCTGCAATGGCCCAGCATGCTCTCCCAGCGTTGATCCCGTTGTTTATGCCATTTGTACGTTCCTCAACCGCAGCAGGGCATTCTCCCAATTCTGACACCCTGGTTCCGTCTGACTCGCGCCCGCATTGTTTGAATTCCCAGCAGTTAGTTTTCGTCATATGAAGACTCTCCTTGTGTTCGTGTATTGAGTGAATCCTTATGAAGGTTATCGACATATTGATCAAAAACTTAAATGGGAGTTGTATCGAACACTATTGTTTTGACAAGACTCAGAGAACCGACTCAGAAGTTCTTTGTTGAATGATCTGGAAGCAATTTCTCAGCGTTCCGGATTGCCGGAATGGCATAACCGATGGGAGCCAGCGAGAACATAATGATTCCTGTAAGCAATATGATCAACGACATGCCAGCGCCAGGACCGCTGCCCACGAGCCAGTCAAATATAGGCGCGAGCGCGCCAGCAGGCATCATGGCTGGTTCGAAGAGTTCTTCGGCCAGAGGCCCAGCCAGGAGTGTGCCGATTGGTATCATTGCCCGCGAGGCAGTGATGCGCGCCGACATGACACGCCCCTGAACGTCTGGGGGTACCTTGGTCTGCCAGATTGAGGCAATAGTACCGTTGAGCAGAGGTACGAACAGATACATAAAAAAGGCCCCTGGTATCCAGGTATAGAAATCACGTCCAATGCCAAACAGTACACGTCCCAGGATGGACCCCAAAGCCAGGAATGTCAAGACTCCGGGGATCTTCTTTTTGGGGCCACCCCAAACGCTGATGATCAATCCCCCCGCAACCGCTCCGCCGCTGAGAATGGCTTGAACACTGCCAAGGACGAGTTCGTCGTTGTTTGTGCGTGCCAGCACTAACGCTGTCAGAAGCACATTTCCCAGGGTGCCAAACAGGTTGGTTGTCATCCAAAGGGATTGGAGCGCTGTCAGACTAGGTCTCTTGAGAATGAATTTGAAGCCATAGAGCATATCTTGCCACAGGCTGCCTTTGGCGGTCTGGCCGATTTCGGTTTGCTCTGGCTGGGGGATAAAGGTTATTGTTATGGTGAGAATGGCAATTCCGAAGGTCAGGAGATCGATATAGAAAATCTCCCGCAGGTCGATAAAGGCCAGCAAAGCGGCAGCAGCAATCGGTGAAAAAATGCTCGAGGCTGTCGCGGCTAGTTCGCGCATACCGTTGGCGCGCCCGTAGTGTTTTTCAGGCAGCATCATGGTAATTGAACTCATGAAAGCTGGTAGCTGGATCGTGTCAGCCACACCGGAGAAAAAGACGGCAATATACAAGTGCCACAACGCTAATTCGCCAGTCAGATAAATAAACAGCAAGCTAAGTGTGGCGAGCCCTGCCAGTGTGTCGCTGATGATCATGACGGTCTTGCGATTCCAACGGTCGGCCAGGACTCCGCCTAGAGGCCCAAGCACCAGCATGGGTAACATGCCAAAAAAGGCTGTCGTCGTCAGAGCAGTTGGCGAACTGGTTTGTTGGAAAATCCATATCGTCAGGGCGAAACGAGTGAGGCCCGAACCGAAGAGCGAAGCAAATTGTCCGACCCAAATGACGACAAATCCGGTAAATCCCCTGAATTTCATTAAGACCTCCAAAAAATTGAATTTTTATATCTCCAGGAATTGCCTTGGCGGTTCCCAGAATTGGGGGTATTGGGAGTGCGGAGCACTCCCAATACCCCCAATTCTGATCATTACCACGGGATATTCCAGAGACTCGAAATTTTCTATGACCCTGGTTGGTTTAAAACTTTGGATATCCCCAAAGCGAACTTTACCATGGCAATGTTTTTACCTTCCAAGAAACCCCGAAGTTCACTTGCCGAATAACGTCAATTCTGAGTTTTGCTGTGGAATATAGCCAAACAGACTTCATCGATCGTTCCGGGGTCAGCGACGTCTAGCCAGGGAAGTTCAGCCAAAGGAGGCGTTCCCGCCCCATAAGAACAGATCGTGATTTGGCGAGACTGGGCTTCGGTCTCCAGCCTTTCAAACACCGTGTTGAAGATTTCCCCGCCAAAGGGATTGAAAAGGAAGAACACGGTCCCTTTGGAAAAATCGACCTCCCGGGCATCGGCTTGGATGAATTTTACTCCGGTCAACCCAAATTGTGCGGCGCGCTGGATTGCGTACTGGTAATAGGTGGGTTCGTACTCCACCCCGATGCAGGGGATGCCTGCCAGAAGATGCACCAGTATGATGACTTTTCCCAGGCCTGATCCTAAATCGAAAAAGATATCATCCTGCGAGAACTGAACCTGGTCGTATAGTTCCAGGATCACACTGACGGGCGTAGGCTCGTAACGCACCATCCCATAGGTGCGCTCCGAGGTTGGTTCTGGGTGCGGCAGTGGGATCAGAACCCCCTCGATCAGGCCGTCCAGGTTTTCATAGCCATAATGAGGTTGACCGTGATTTTCAGGGGAGTAATTTGTAAAGGGATTAAGCAAATCGCGCAGCTGCTCGCCCATCACTCCGGCAAGTATTTCATTTCGTAAACTCTGGAAAAGAGAGTCGTTGAAGGCTAGAATTCGATCGCCCAACTGTTGAGCGCTCTCATATATGTCACTCAATTCCGATTCTAGATCGCGTGTTTCGTAAAGCTCTTCGATGATGGCGACGAAATTCAGAGCCTCTTTGCGGGCGTTGAATTGGGATACATCAAAGAGAGCCTGATTATTTATTAAGGCATCCAGGTCGGCATTAAGTTTGTGGAGTTTCATTGGTTTATTTTGCTAAGATCATTTAATTGTACTCTACCCAACGTAAGAGTACTGAAGACTCCCCAAACGCGTGTACGCAAATCTTCACGTAAAGAGCAAAGCGATATACGAAACTTGAGTAAATAAATGGTGTTATAACGGGTGACAGTTCAATCATTTTATCTTATATAAAGGAGAAACAAATGGATACGAAGACCCTTGGAAAGTGGATCTATATTGTTGGTCTGCTGGTGGCGATCATCGCCGCATTAGTTGGATTTTCCAACCAATGGCTGAGCCTGGTTTTGATGGTTGCGGGTGTCTTAGTAGGGCTGTTTGTTGCCCCTACAGGCAGCCTGACGGATGCCATCATTCGCTACGCCGGCCTGGTGCTTGTAGCCGCAGCCTTGGATAATTTCATTGCTGTTGGGCCTTATGTTACAGCAGCTTTGGAGGCCGTTGTTTCGTTCCTTGGCCCGGTACTTTTGACAGCGCTGGTAGTCTGGTATGTGAACGACCTGCGCGAATAGACATTTCCCAAATCTGGATTTTGCCTGGAGAACCGCCTGATGAAGGCGGTTCTTTGCATTCGCAGTACGAAAAAACCTTTCAGACATTTTTAAGCAAATCAGTATGGAAACTAGACCCTTCTGCTGGGCGATCCGTTCGCGCCAACTTCGAGAAATTATTACGTGTTCGGAAAATGTTGCTTCTTCAGAAAAGCGATCCACTCATCTAGTCCATTTTGATTGTAGGCAGATGTTTCGATAATGCGCAGATGGGGATTGACCTGGTTGGCGTACTGCCTGCACAGCTCCAGGTCGAAGCGCAGGTGCGGGAGCAGGTCCATCTTGGTGAGCACCAACACCTGGGCCAGATGGAAGGCCAACGGGTACTTGGCAGGCTTATCTTCGCCTTCGGTGATGCTCATCAGCACAACTTTGCTGTTCTCTCCCAGATCCATCCCCGCAGGGCAGGTGAGATTGCCTATATTCTCGATCAAGAGTAATTGGATATCATCCAGGGGGAGCTGCTTCAAGCTCTCCTTGATCTGAGCGGCATTGAGATGACAGGACTGGCGGGTGTTGATTTGTACGACGGGCACACCGGTCTGGGCGATGCGTAGGGCATCATTGCTGGTCTGCTGATCTCCCTCGATGACTGCGCAGCGGATTTCATCCTTGATGGCATTCAGAGTCTCCACTAGCAGTGAGGTCTTCCCCGAGCCGGGAGAGCTGATCAGATTCAGGGCGATGATATTCTCATCCCTGAGTTTTTGACGAACTTCCTCTGCAATACGGTCGTTTTCCCCCAAGATTTTCTGCTCCAATGTGATCACCTGAATATCATCAGCCTGATCGGTGATCTCGGTGCCTGGAATACGTAAAATCTTCTCTTTATCCGTCAACTTGTTCTCCCTGGATGGATCTCACCAGCAACTCTCTGCCCTGGACAACTTGGTAATGGACTCCCAAACAACTGGGGCAAAGTAGATCATCGAGGTCAGCCACGTATTGGTTTTCGCATTCACCGCAATAGAGTAGTAAGTGTGGGGTATGGTAGATGAATTCGGTCTCGGCGAGGACCGTCCCTGGACACAGGACCTCCAAGGCGAATTTCAAGGCCGCGACCTCCACTCCGCTGAAAGCGCCGATCTCTAGCTCGACCTGATCGATGCGCGTCAAGTGGTTCTCCAGGGCGCTGTTCTCGACGATCTTGAGGATATTGGCAGCGATGCCCGCTTCGTGAATGGTTCGCTCCCTAATTATTTAGCCCGAGCTTCTTGCCGATCAAGCCAATTGCTGATTCGGCGTAGATGCTGCGGAAGAGGGCGTCGTTATTCTTATAAATTTTGGCTGGCGTTGTGCGAGGTTCCAGGTGCAGCGCGTCTTTGGGGCATGAGGGGACGCACAAGCCACAACCCAGGCATTCGTTTTCATCGACCACCAGCGCCTCGTCGATGATCTCCAACGCGTCGACCGGACAAGCTTCGATGCAATCTTTCTCCAGGGTGCATTTTGCAGAGTCCAACGAGATCACAAAGCGCGATGGAGCCGTAGTGTTACGCATGCCACGGTTCCAGGCTTTGAGTACTCCGCAAGAGCACTCACAGCAGTTGCACAGGGTCTGGATCTTGCCCTCGCAATTGCTGACATTGTGCACGAGCCCGTGCGTTTCGCATTCGTACAAGACCTGCATGGCTTCATCGTAATCGATCTGGCGAGCGTAATCGGTTTGCAGCTTCATCTGCGCCAGCTCATCGAAGTAGAAGCAGGTCTCCAAAGGGTGGTCGCAGGGTTCGTCGATAATCTGCTTGGCGCTGCGGCAGTAGCAGTTGGAGAGCGCGATCAACTCGACATCTTTGAGCATTTCTGAGATCACGTCCAGGGGCAGGACCTGGCGCGGGTCGGGAATCTCAGCGTTGACCTCTACAAAGGTGGATGGCGAATCAGCCTGGATGGCCTTTTCGACAGGCAGGACGCGGTAGTAGGGTGTCTTGGTGGGGATTGTTTCCGCGGCGCCTTCGATGAGGTCGTTCATCACCTTGGCGGTGATCTGCCGGAAAGAAGTATCTATTTCCTCGCGCACAGCCATCTCTAATACGACAATCACTGGAGCGCGTTCGTAACCCCATTGACCCTTTTTCTGGAATTTATCTACTAAGCCTTTGGGAATCAGGCGAACTAAGGCTTCTTCCAACCCCTCTTTAGATATGCCTTTTTTGGATAATTTCTTCAAAAACTTCTCTTCGCTAATGAAGCCAAGATAGGGTAACAGGAAGAAGATTTTCAAGTCATCTTCGGAGAATGTGACCTGCAGGGCATCTTTGAATTCCTGGCGATGTGGCATTGTCCCGATCTGAAATTCGTAATAGCGGATCAGGTCCTCGTAAAGGTCTTTGGCTGGCATGGTGGTCTCCTAAAGGTCGAAATCTACAAATGAAATTTCTGCGCTAATTATATCTTACCAATTTCTGGCTTCTGCTCGGTTATTGGGGTTTTGCATGAAAATTGACAGATAACTAAACTCTGGAAAGAATTCGAATTACTTTAGGACTTACGCAGTTCAGCGAGAAAATGGCTGGGAATAGGGGGTGGGGGCTACGCCCCCACCCCCTATTCCCAGCCCAATCCGCTTCAAGTGCGTAACTCCTTTATTTATTTTACCTGTTTGAAGTAAATGATCGTAGTGCTCTTTTCACACTCCTGATAGGTGTCGAAGAATATCTGATCGGACATGGGCAACCCCGCCTGATCCAAGAGTTGAACCCATAGAGATTGTGACGAGGCCGTAGGTCCATCGACAATATCTGTCAAATTGAATTCGTAGCCTGCGGGGCCATATTTCGTAGCAATCCCTGAAACCGTAACTTTTTCAACGTCCTGGCCAGCCAATTGCCCGCCCAATTTGACGACAACCCCAGTGACAGGCGCGCCATTCAAACTGAGCACTTGCCCCCCCACGCCCATCCAACTACAACCCAACTCTGAATTGTAGATATTAGGAATATACTGAGGATTTCCTTCATGCAGCACGAAGGGCATATCGCTCTCGACCGCGCCCTCCGTTGTTTCCGTTGCGGTAGCTTCGATAATAGGCGCCAGGGTTACCGTCGGCTCAGGAGTATTGGTGCTCGTTGGAACCAGGGTTTCGGTCGGGGTCAGTGTCCAGGTCGGTGGCAAAACTTGTTTGGGTGTCGGTGTGAGCGTATCTAACTCCATTGCGATAGGCATCGTGGGGGGTGGGAATGGGTTGATGCCCGCATTGGGGTTTACGAATATTGTCAAAAAAATCACGCCAACGCATAACGCCATCACTAAGACAACGACCGTCAAAATGTTCCATACTAAATTGGTACGGTTTGGCGAATCATCATCCTCATCTATGTAATCAAAAACATCTCTATTCATGATTCTCTCCCATTCCAAAGGGGTTGATCGTTATGGTGAGTATATTATGATTTCGCTTTGATCCCGGAGGTCTTGTAACCAGTGTACAAGAGCCTGAGTTTGTACTACTCGGTACGTATTGGGCGTCAGCGGATGGGCCACATCTTTCTCAACAAGCTGAAGGATATGGTACCCCAAAATCGTCTGGATTACCGGGCTGTGCTCTCCAGGTGCCAGATTAAAAACCACATCATCTAACTCTGGAACAGTAAGATAGCCTCGTGGAAACCAGCCCAGGTCACCTTTCGTCAGGGGATCGTACTGTTCGGCCAGTGTTTCGAAATCTGCGCCTGCTTCAAGCTGACCGAAAACTCCATCGGCCTCTTCTGAATTATATAGCAAAACCTGACGGGCGTGCACTTGCTCTGCGGTTTTAGGCACATCCGCGATGACCTGGTCACGCATCCAGGCTGCTGCGATCGAGCGTGCTAACGTGGCTCTGAAACTTGCATCAGTGTAATCGTGTTCAGATAACCAATCCTGCAAGGCCTGCTCTCCTATGTCCAACTGCTCAATCCAGCTCTGTACCATTGCCTCATCGACGATAAATCCCGATTTTTCCGCAGCTTGAGCCATCAGGAGTTGGTCAATCAGTTCTTGAAGGACATACTGTTCATCTGCAGTTGCCATTTCCGTGCCAACTGCGGCACGATAGCGAGCTAGTTCGGCCTGGTACTCCGCTTCGCTGATCCCTTCTCCATTGACCAACGCTGTCAGACTCAGGGGTGTCTCCGAGGGCTGCAAAGGGATCGTAGTACCCGTGCCCTCTAAGGTCGGGGGGGCGAGTGAGGTTTGAGTCGCGCTTTGGGATGTCTCTGTTGGGTCGGACTGGCAGCCTGTTATCAACAGCAAGGCCAGTATCCCCAAGAGCATCAGATATCGCCGTTCGTTCATGGTAAACATTGGTGCCAATTATACTGGCAACGGCCCTGGTAGAGAAGCAGTTGCTAAAATAGGCCTCTAAGAATTACTGGGATATTCCCCCAGATTTAGGATTGAGTGGATGCGGAGTACCCACTCAATCCTAAATCTGGATGGACGAACAGCGATTCCCAGAAATCCCCTATCAGTGGCGGGACTCTAAGGGGATTGATTTCAGTATCGCTTGTGCTAGAATGAACTATACATTGCTTTCGGCGGGATCATTTTCATCGCTCAATATCGCCCCTGTTTATCCTTGCGTAGTTTAGGAGGTACCCATGGTTATTCGGCGACTATTAGCTAGCTTCGGCTTATTTCTTGTTCTTTCGCTTCTCCTTGTAAGCTGTGAATATCCATCATCCACAGCTGGCATAAGAATTTGGCTGGATGTGCCTGTTGATGGCATCACTGTCCCCGAGGGGCAAATACTACATATCGAGGGGCATGCCTCCAGTCCCAGCGGTACTTCGAAAATCGAAATCTGGATCAACGGCGAATTACTGTTCGAGATCGAAGATCCTCCCACAGATGGCGAACTGGCTCAATTCTCTCGGGAATGGCTACCGCCTGGAGCGGGAGAGTACATCATTCAAGTTATGGCTCTCAGTGAAGATGGCTCTGCCAGCGACCCTGACCATGCCCGGGTTGAGGTAGGCCAATCCGTTGCTGACGTTCAAACTGTGCCCGAAGAACAACCAGACCTTCAGCAAGAGACACCTGACACACCAACCCCAACCGCTACTGCGACCGCAACTGCAACCCCGACATCTACACCAACGCCCACATCGCCCCCAGATGTGGTCATCGAATTCTGGGCTGATCCAGGCGAGATCGATGCAGGAGATATGTTCACCGTACATTGGCATGTTGAAAATGTAAAGCAGGTGATCTTCGGCGGCATAGATCAGCAATTCGATGGCAAGTACTCAGACTATCTGTGTAAAACCCAGCGTTATACGCTGACCGTGATACATAATGATGGCACCGAAGAAAAACGCAGCGTCGATATCCTTGTGACTGGAGAGTGCGCTGTCGAAGAAGAGCAATCATCTGATAGCGATGGAGGCTCATCCCAAGAGAGCAGTAGCGGTGGTGAATCATCATCCTCATCACAAGGAACCGATAGTTCCCCACCACCCTCTCCGAATCTCCTAAAACCGGTAAACGGTAGCGATTTGGGATGTGTGGGTTCGGCCATGCTGCGTTGGGAAGCGGTTTCGGACTCAAGCGGCATTTCCGAATATCAGGTCGAAGTACAGCGTCATGCTGGCGACAGCAATTGGAGCGCTGCGCCAGGAAGCACTTTCACAGGAATCGGAGGTACAGAAAAAGAAATCTCCGTCGAATGTGGTTGGGAACATCGCTGGAGAGTGCGCGCCATCGATAGCGCGGGCAATGCCGGGAGCTGGTCTGGCTGGTTCACATTCAATATTCCGCTGACATGATTGAGGAGGCAACCAATGAAGAAAATCAGTCCTAAATTCTTATTTGCGTTTGGCGTTCTCTTTCTCATCGGCATTTGCGTTGTGGGCGCGATTTTGCTGTATTTCCCCAACAAAGTGCGCGCCGTATATTCTCGCCCGCTGGTGCTCATTCACCAACCACTCAACCAGGAATCTATTTCCTTGGGTGATCACGCGCTCGTAAATGCCACAGCTCGCAATAAGAGCGGTGTGAGGCGTGTTGAACTTTGGGTCGATGATGTGTTTTATTTCGCCCAAGAGGCTGCGCCTGGAAACGCGCCGCCCGCCCTAGTGCTGATGGTTCCCTGGGAGCCATTGGGCGGAGGCGAACACACCTTAGTAGTGCGCGCCATCTCTGCTGACGATGTTGCTGGACAAGCGAGTATACGCATATGGGCGGAAAAACCGCCGTCTAAAGAGCACTCGGTCTCAGAAGGTGAAACGCTTGAATCGATCGCTGAAGATTACGGTGTCGGCAAAGATGATATACGCGAAGAGAATCCCGATATGGCATCTGATGGCCCAGCAGCCGGCGAGACGATTGACATACCCGGCGGGGGCAGTAGCCCGGGAGCAGGTTCCCCCCCTTCGGGCGGCGCGCCACCCCCGAGCTCAGATGAACCACCCCCGGCACCATCAGATACTGCTCCAGGCGACGTATCCGATGTGATTGAAGAAATTGGCGTGGATTTACCCGATCCCGCAGATGATTTTTCCCCAGATCCTGTAAGTGTGCAAGTCGAAGCCCTAGCATTGCAGACTGGTGCAGCCTATGAGGCTCTGCACTGCTATGCCAGCATGGGGCATCTAGAGCCGCAATGGTATCCCGATGCTGATCGAGATCAATCTACCGACGAATCCTTCGCCTCGCTAGGCGGAACAGACTGGGATGTGGCTGAACACCTTGGCGGGGATCATGCTCCTTTCTTTACCTGGCCGGGTAACGAGCCGATGCCCTTCGACATCACCTGCGTGGGTATCACTGGTGGTGGCACGGACAGCCACGAGCTGGGCCGCGTAGAAATCATTGCCGAACCTGATATGTGGGATGGTATTCCTCGCCGCGCTGAGAGCAGGGAAGGAGAAGGCAGCTTTGAGTTGGAATACAGCATTAGTCGGCGCTCAGGTGGAATGGGATTCCCCACGATTTTGGACACCTCAATCCCTTCTCCTTTCAACCTGCGCATCGAAAGAACCTTCGAACTAAACTGGGATTGGGAGCCCAGCCCCGACATGGAAGCTGTTGATCAGATTGACGGTTTTTATGTCTATGTCAACGACACATTACAGTTTACTGTTTACGATCATGATACGCGTGCGATTTGGCTACCTCCGGAGTGGTTCAACCCACCCTGTGGCATTGAATACAGCATCACTATGGAAGCCTGGCGCGAAGACCCCGAACATCCTACCGGAGAACCACGCTGGTCCGAAAGATCGGAAGCGCTGGTGATCGAACGAGACAACGCCCTAGAAGAATGTGATATCACTGCCTATGTTTCCTTTAATACTCTTACCATAAATCATTATGGGGAAGACGAAATTGGGCCGATATTGATGTTCATGAATGTCAATAGCGAATTAAGTTCAGATACTCTGGTACTGGATGGTTCGTGCAGTTCCGGTGATCCTGGTTGTGTTGGCTTGATGTTAGAGCCGGATTTGGATTACAGCATTGGCTGGTTGATGATCTTGAGCGATGATCCCCACTACGTGGAAGTACCTCTGACTACTGAAGGTTTAGGATTGAGCGTGAGCATCTACGAACTAGAAGACTCAGGTTCGGACGGGATCTGCGAAGGAACTATCCACATCCCAGGAGATGAATTGTATGGCCCCGAAGGCGAGACAGAGTACACAGGCACGCTGATCTCGCACATACCAGATGAGCGCTGCCATTTGGAATTCAGCATCAGTTCAGAAATAGCGGCATCGTCTTATGATGGTCTCATCCGCTTCCCACCACTGCCTCAGCTAGGCATCGAAGAAATCATTATTTCAGGCGAGCGCTATGGGATAAATGTTCACAATTACAGCTCAGGTACCTGGACCACCGATCTTGAAGTGTTGATGACCCGCAACAACTTGGATATGGTCAGCTTTTTCACAATACCCGATTTCGTGCTATTCCCTGGGGATGAAACAGATATCTTCGATCCGGATATGCCCCGCATTGAGCGCCCTGAAGATTTGTGTGTAACTCTGGATCCATATGATCTGGTAGAGGAAAGTGTGGAGCGCGATAACCCTGGGTGGAGGTCTCTTCCCCACTGTATCGATATTCCCGACCTGGTTATCGAGAATGCCGGCTTCGATTCGGACTCCAATTTGATCATTACGGTCCAAAATCGCGGCAGCGGACCGATCGAATCCAATGAAATTCGGATCCGAGTGATCAATTCCCTTGGACTCGAAAGGGTCTTCGTTGGCTTTATCAGCAGGGATGGCCTATACCCTGGGGAAAGAGCCCCGATTGAGATCGCCAGGTCTGGATTGGAGGACTTGTTATCGTCCTATGAAGGTCGCTATGGGCTCACCTTGGTTGTCGACCCCACCGACGAGATCGTCGAATCGGACGAATCCAACAACACGTTCGCATTTGGCGATGGCCCTGGCAGGATTCGAGTAATCTGGGGTGGATTCGATTACAGCATCCTTGAAGACCACTTAGGTGGATACACCTACACCGGTTTGTCGGTTACTTACTACCCGGTTGAGGATGAGCACAATTACGATTATTTCCATACCCGCATCTACGTCGAGGATGGCGTCGAGTCACGCCTGGTGGATCAATTTGATATCGCCTGTACGGTTGTGCGCGGTAGCGGAGAAGAACCTGATTACAGCTATGGTGAATACACCCACACCTGTTTAGGTCGTGTTGATGAGCACAACCCAACCACAGAGTTCTATCTGGCCAATGGAGAGAGCGTGACGATAACCGTCAGCGGAGAGATCTACGATGACGACGCCGAGCTCAGCGGCAGCCGGGAAGATCCCTACCGTCTAGGCAGCATGACGTTTTATTTTGACGCCGAAGAAATTGCTGTACGGTCCGGCTGTGGCGAGAGGCACCCCCAGGGTATCCACAAGGATTTGTACACATACCCATCAGGATTTGGGGTTCCCTGGTATGCCGGCTTCACATTGTGTGCGGTTTCAGAATAATAAAAGGAGTAAAAACAATGAAGATTTCACCGAAAATGCGCCAACGAATTCTAATCCTGCTCCTGCTCATTACTGTTCTGCTGACAGCCTGTGTCCAGGAAACCAGTACCGGTCCAAGAGCGTGGATCGACTCTCCGCGGGGTGGGGCAACGATTCCCGTAGGGTCACCCATCACAGTCATCTCCCATGCCTATGCTCGTGAAGGGTTGGCTGAGATTGTGCTCTATGTAGATGGAAAGGCCTACCAACGCGCCGCTCCATCGGAATCAAGTGCGAATTTCAGTGACTTCAGCCAAGAATGGATGCCTACTCAGCCAGGCACCTACTCTTTACAGGTTCGGGCCTATGATCTCAATGGAGATACCGGAAACCCAGCCACAGTAACTTTGACCGTGATTGGTGAGGTCGTTGCCGAAGCAGCCGTCCCAGTAGAACCTGTAGATCCTCCCACGGCGACATATACCCCCGAGGTTACCGACACGCCTTCGGTTACTCCCATTATCTCTGATACCCCAACGCTTACAGCTACCCCTACAGAGTCTCCGCCGGAAGTTTTCTGCCCCCCTCAGGCAAATGCTCTAAAGAATTCCAACTGTCGATCGGGTCCCAGCTCAGCCTATGAAATCATCGGCTCACTGGGCCAGGGAGCTTCATCGACCGTAGTCGGTCGAAACAACGATAGTTCCTGGTGGGTGATCGAACGCCCCGGCGGCTCGGGCAATTGCTGGATCTGGGCTGAGTTGGTACAGCTCAGTTCAACGGAGTGCGATATCCCCATTGTCGCTGCGCCTCCGCTACCACCAACGGACACTCCAACACCCACATCGACACCCACCGCAACCGCTACTACGGTGGACAACCAACCCCCACCAGTGCCCTCGCCTCAACAGCCTGCCAATGGAGCCGACCTAGCCTGCACATCTTCGGTAACTTTGTCATGGAGCGCGGTAAGCGATCCCAGTGGCATTGCCGGGTACTACGTCAAGCTGGAAAAACAGGTTAGTGCTGGGAATTGGCAATCTGCCGGCGGCTGGGGTCTTCTTGGCGGTACGCAGGTCGATGTACCTGTAGACTGCGGCATCATCTATCGTTGGATGGTGCGCGCTGAGGACGGCGCCGGCAATATCAGTGATTGGTCTTCCCCCTCACAATTTGGGATCAATATAAATTAGGGATATGAAGAGTGACACATGAATGCATACAATACTCCAGGCAACTACCAACAACCTATCCCAAATCCACCCGGGCGACGCAGTTTCTTGCAGCGCAGATGGCCATTAGTAATGGGAATTGTGGGGACTGCAAGTTGTATCCTCGCCCTGGCTGCTCTGGCAGGGTATATCTTCCTCAGACCAGATGAAGTGGTTGCTCAGCCGCTGGTCTTGATCCACGCACCCACCAATGGCGACCAGCTTGAAATCAGCCAACCCGCTACCGTCCATGCCACGGCTCGCGACCAAAACAATATAACTCGGGTCGAGCTTTGGGTGGACGGGGTTTTATCCCAGGTTGAAACCAGCAATATTCCAGGAGGAATGTCTCCCTTCCCGATCTTGGCTTCCTGGCAACCTACAAAGGCGGGGACACACACCCTGACAGTGCGGGCATTCAACAGTGCGGGGACCCGCTCGCAAGGGTCGATCACGATCGAAGCCATCGAACTTACAGACCGGGACAGCGACGGGGTTGCGGATGAGAGCGATAGTTGCCCCGATGAAGCCAGCCCTACTGCTGATGGCTGCCCATTGCCAGATGACCGCGATAACGATGGAGTCATAGACACCGAGGATGCCTGCCCCGACGAAAGTGGCTGGACGGCTCACGAGGGTTGCCCCACACCTGGTGACAGGGATGGGGATGGAGTTCTTGATGAGGACGATAGCTGTCCGGATGAACCCGGTATTTTGGATGTAGAAGGCTGCCCCGATCGCGATAGCGACGGCATTCCCGATCGCACCGATGCGGACCCTGATGAACCTGGACCTGCTGAAGCCGGTGGTGCTCCTGATACCGATGGTGATACTGTCCCCGACTTGCATGATCTGGACCCTGAAGAACCTGGAGACCCAGGGGGTGGCGGCGCCCCAGATAGCGGAGCCCCTGACACAGATGGTGATGGCGCTGCTGACGATGTCGATCCCTGCCCAGACGAATATGGCGAACCCGAGGACGGTTATTGCCCACCCCCCTCAAGTGATCCGTTACCCGAGGATGATGGACCCATCTTCGACTTGCCCGGAGTATTCTTCCAAGACCTTCAAATCTATGTCACGCTGGAATTGGAAGCCTATGAGTTCCGCGTTGGAGATGA
This sequence comes from uncultured Anaerolineales bacterium, assembly GCA_964458115.1. Lineage (GTDB taxonomy): Bacteria > Chloroflexota > Anaerolineae > Anaerolineales > UBA11858 > NIOZ-UU35. The sequence goes on from CAYWIC010000067.1 coordinate 19,147, forward strand.
CTATGACAGTGTCTGGTGTTACGTGCAGGTTGCCGATGAAGATGTGCAACGTTATGAGTTTACACCTGAGGGCGACAGATATTGGAATATCCGAGAGATTCTCGGGGCAGGCAACAGCATACGTCTGATGGCTCCCTTGGGGGAACCATTGCCGGTGTTTGTGAATTGTCTGGCAGAGAAAATCTACTTGGGCGAAGTGGAAGATGATGGGGAAGGTATTCCATCGGGTGGGGGTTGGGGGACAGTCTATGAACTAGGAACGTTCAATGCTGAACACGACTCTACTGAATGGGACGGTCGCGAACTGCTGGCGACCGGCGCCGGCGCCGATTTTCAATACTTCCAGGCCAAATATCGCATCTGCACACCCACTTGTGATGAATCGGAACTGCCTCCCCCGATCTTAGCTCCGCTGACCTTTGGGCCAAGAGGCGAAGGCCCCAACGTACTCAGATGGCAATGGGATGGAAATGAGGAATTGATCGATGGTTTCTATATATACATAACTTCCACCACTGGTTACTCTCGGATGGGTGGTGAACCGGATCAGCGCGCTTATGATTTCACGCGCCTATTCCCAGAAGGGCCGGATTGCGGTAAGGAACTGGATTTCCAAATAGCAGCATATAGTGGTGATCCTCACGAGCCTGACCGCGTATCACCCCGCAGCAATCCGCAGTATTGGGATGGCCTTACCTGCCCGCGTACTGTCGTGGTTTCGTTTGCATCGTTCGATACTTCCAGTTTAGGCAGCCGCCAAGGACCTATTCGGGGCACATTTATGGCCAATGATGAGATGCTCATTGCCGAATTCCGTGATGGGCCGCCCAGTTTCGATGCCACCGACGATACTGAAAGGTATCTCAGCCCAGGCAATGTGTACAATATCGCCTCCCTATTCTCCGATATCGAAAGCGAAGCCTGGGGATGCGTGGGCAGCGGTTGTACCGGCAATTACGCCCCCAGCACAAACTACCTCGAACTTGAATTGGGCCCTCGCGAAGCCCTGACGTTCGGCGCCAATATCAGGAAAGAAGGCGGCGGTGTGGCATTCGATGGTTCAGGAACTATCCCAGCCGGAGAGATCGTCCCAGGGGAATATGTGGTCTACGACAATGGTATCAACATGACTGTGCTGATCGACGTTTTGGTCGGCCCCGAAGCCGGCGATCTGCCCGACCTGACCATCAGCAGCATCGGTCCTGATGAAGATTTTGGCGGCACGAGAGTTGAGGTGTTTAACAACGCCGCCGATATCGTAGACACAGATATTGATGTTTCGCTCTTTCGCATTAGCACAGGGGAACTTATCTCTACACATACCATGTTGTTTGCTACCATTCCCTCAGGGGGTAGCAGATCGACTTCGTTCATGGAAACCGAACCGCATGATGTCCGGGCTGTCGTTGACATTGATGATGAAATCGAGGAAATGGACGAGACCAATAATACATTCGAAACGCCTGTGCGGATGCGCGTCGAGTTCGTCCAACTTAGAGGCGGAGATCCCTGTGAAAATGCCTTACAGCAAGAGGCGGAGTTCTGGTTCCGAATGTGGGTGGGTCACCGACCTCCTGGGGGTGAAGTCAATTGGACTGGACAAAGTCGATACCCTCAAACGGATGGCGATACAGTAGATGTGCGTTTCCATGAAGACGGTGTTGTAGGTGTCACTGATCCTATTTGGTCTCTGGAAGGGGACCCAACCTACATCTTCGAGTTTGATATGCCGCTCACTGATAACATCGTCATTATGGCCGATGGTTATGAAGACGACTCAGGTCTGGCAGCCGATGATTACCTTGGCAATGTATTTGAAGAGTATTCAGGAGCTGAATACTATGGACATAACGAGGAGAGATATTATTCCAGATCCGAAGGATTTTATGATTGCCCTGACGGCCCTCCTATGGGCTATGATTTCCGAGGTTTCCATTTTTGGTGGCGTATCACCCGGGTGCACTAGTACTAAATCAGATATTCAAACATGAGTCACCTCCAAGTAAATCTAAGCTGGAACATTACATAGAAAGGTAAATCTCGACCCCTCCCCAACCCCCCGACAATCGGGGGAGGGAAAATTGCAATAATCCCCCTTCTTTGGGGAAGGGGGACAAGGGGGATGGGGAAAAAACTGACACATCCTGAAATATTTTTTTTCGGGTTGCATCATGTCTGAGGGTAATCATTACTCCATCAAGGCACGAAGTCCCCTCATTTCAATTTGTAATCCATGGAGCAATAATGCAATTTCGAACTCGTTCTAATATCTTGGGAATTACTATTATTTTCAGCTTGTTGGCGTGCAATCTACCGAACCAAGTTATCGAGAAAGCTGCGCAATCAGTTGAGCCCGTCACAGCAACTTCTTCAAATAAAGCAATTGGCACATCGACTGCGGCCCCGGCTCCATCTCAAGGAATGCCATCAAACCTGATCCAACCCAATGACCTAATCTACCTGGGCGCATTCCGTCTCCCCGATGGAGGCAGTGATGCAACCACCTGGGCATATGGGGGGCAAGCCTTGGCACATAATCCAGACGGCGACCCTGGTGGAGATGACGATGGTTTCCCCGGTTCGTTGTTTGGCAGTGGCCATGATGTTTGGAATTACATTGCGGAAGTTAGCATCCCAGAACCGATTGTCACAGAGGATATCGAGCAATTGCCCATCGCCACAACCTTGCAGGATTTCAAAGATGTGCGCGGGGGGTTATTCGAGGGCTTCGAAGAGATGCCCCGCGTGGGTTTGGAAGTGCTACCCCCTAAGGGTGAACAGTCAGCCCCCAAATTGTATCTGGCCTGGGGCACGCATCACCACGATGAAGGCTCTCCATCGGATGCGCCTACCCATGCCTGGTGTGATCTCGACCTGGCGGATCCCAACACACGGGGAGCTTGGTGGGTTGGGGATGAGTCGCTTTACAGCGTCAACGGCTATTTGTTCCAAATCGACCCAGTCTGGGCGAATGCCTACCTGGGTGGCGCCCAACTGGCGACTGGCCGGTACCGTGATGGAGGTTGGTCGGGCAAGGGTCCGACATTGTTCGCACTCGCACCCTGGGAAGAGGGAAACCCTCCCAACCCAGGCAGCCAACTAACCGCTCAAACCCTTTTGCGCTATTCCATGTGGGAAGATCCCGAGACAAATACGCTGATGAACTACCACGACTCCGATGAGTGGGAAGGAGGCGCCTGGCTGACTGCCGGGGACAGCAACGCCGTGATCTTTGTGGGCACCAAGGGCAGTGGAGATTACTGGTGGTATGGCTATGCCAGCCCTAATGGGGATGGGATGCCTTGCCCAGCCATCGACCCGCTGGAAGGCGCGATGTGCTTCGATCGCAGTGGTATGCCTTGTGCCGATGCGATAACCGAGCACTGCGAGGGCTATCTCGAAGAGAGCAAAGGTTGGTGGAGTTCCCGTTTCGATGCCCAGATCATTTTCTACAACCCTGAGGATTTCGCTGCGGTTCTGGCGGGCGATCTGCAGCCTCACGACCCTCAGCCCTACGCGGTTTTGGATATCGACGAACACCTCTATCTGGACCCCCCAGAGTGGGATGAAGCCAATCTGGGTCTGGGTGACCAACGCCGTTATCGCATCGGTGAGATGGCATATGACCGAGAGCACGGTTTCCTGTATATTCTGGAGCGTTTTGCCGATGACGCCAAACCAGTTGTGCATGTTTGGAGTATTCAACCTTGACACAAGCGCCCATTCGCTGAAGCTATCAGCCAATCCTAAGTAGAAGTACACCATTAGTCATTGCGTTGGTGAAGTTTGAAAAAGGAGTAAAAAAAATATGAATACTTCTTCATTAATGCGCAAACTACTATTCACCTTGTACCTGCTCAGCGTGGGTTTATTGACTGCCTGCGTCCGGGAAGCCAGTACCGGGCCGCGGGCTTGGATCGACTCTCCGCGGGGTGGTGCAACGATTCCCCAAGGGTCACCCATCACAGTCGTCTCTCATGCCTATGCCCGCAATGGGATAGCTGAAATCGTGCTCTATGTGAATGGGGAAGCCTACCAGCGCGCAGCCCCAGCGGAAGCAGGTGCTACTTTCAGTGAATTCGGCCAGGAATGGCTGGCCACCCAACCTGGTACGTACTCCTTACAGGTTCGGGCATATGACATAAATGGGGATGCTGGCAACCCTGCCACAATTTCTGTGAACGTAGTAGGTGACGCGATTGCCGAGGCAGCAGTCCCCGAAGTGCCAGAAGAACCTCCCACAGCGACGTATACCCCTGAGGTTTCCGAGACCCCTTCGATCACCCCCATCATTTCCGATACCCCAACGTTGACAGCAACACCCACAGAGACTTCTCAAGAAGCTGCTTGCCCCCCCCAGGCTACCGCCCTAAAGAATTCTAACTGTCGTGCGGGACCAGGTTCGGCTTACGAAATCATTGGTTCACTTAGCCAGGGATCATCTTCCACTGTAGTCGGTCGGAATAACGAGAGTTCCTGGTGGGTAATCGAACGCCCCGGCGGATCAGGAAATTGCTGGATTTGGGCTGAGTTGGTAGAGTTAAGTTCAAATGCGTGTGATATCCCCATCGTAGCTGCACCTCCACTCCCACCAACATCGACAAATACCCCAACATCAACTCCAACACCCACGCCCACTACAGCAGTAGACAACACCCCGCCAGCTGCGCCTGCACCCCAAAGCCCGGTTAATGGCGCGACACTGTCCTGCACATCTGCGGTGACTCTATCCTGGTCAGCCGTCAGCGACAACAGCGGCATTGCCACGTACTACATCAAGTTGGAAAAACAGATTTCTGCGGGTAACTGGCAATCGGCTGGCGGTTTCACTTCGAGCACTACCCAAGTAGATGTTCCGGTTGATTGCGGAATCATCTACCGCTGGGCGGTACGTGCTGAGGATGGCGCGGGTAATATTAGCGACTGGTCCGCATTTTCCCAGTTCGCAGTGAACTTAAATTAGTCCGTGCGAAGAGGCGATACCATGAACACACTCAAAAAACAACCGTCTGCTCTCCAACGCAGGTTACCAGCCATCGTTGCAATTGTCGGAGTGCTCAGCTGCCTTCTGGCAGTGTTAGCCGCCGCGGCGTACTTCTTCCTGACCCCGGAAGATGTGGCTGCCAGGCCATTGGTCTTAATCCACGCTCCCCTCAATGGAGACCAATTCGAAATCGGACAAACCGCCTCCATCCATGCCACGGCACGCGATGAGAACAACATCACTCGCCTTGAGTTATGGGCAGATGAGGTGTTGGTCGAGGTCGAAACCACTAACGTAGCTGGAGGCATCTCGCCGTTCCCCATCTTGGTAAATTGGCAGCCTACGAACGTGGGTTCCCATACCCTGACTGTACGCGCTTTCAACAGCCGTGGTGTGCGCGCCCACAGTTCAATCAATGTAGAAGCGATCGAACTCCCCGACCGAGATGGCGACAGTATTCCTGACGAAATCGATGTTTGCCCTGATGAAGCCAGCCCGACTCGTGATGGCTGCCCTTTATCGGACGACCGCGATAACGATGGTGTTCCCGATGGCGAAGATGCCTGCCCCGATGAAGCCGGTTGGGCCGATATCGATGGCTGCCCAACGCCTGGCGACGCTGATGGTGATGGCATCCTGGATGAGGAGGATGCCTGTCTAGAAGATCATGGCCTCCCTGAAATGGAAGGCTGCCCGGATGCAGATGCCGATAGCGTCCCAGATCATTTGGATGAAGAGCCGCATGAACCTGGTCCGGCTGATAGTGGGGGGGCGCCTGATTTCGACGGCGATACTGTCCCCGATGATGATGACCTGGCCCCTGAAGACCCCGGAGACCCTGAGGGAGGTGGCGCACCGGAGAGTGACGCACCCGACAGCGACGGCGACGGCGCGCGGGACGATGTCGACCCCTGCCCACATGAATATGGCGAGCCCGAAGACGGTTATTGCCCGCCCCCCGGAGGCGACCCAGGACCCGAGGATGAAGGGCCTATCTTCGAAGGACCGGGTGGTTTCTTTGAAGATGTCGAAATCCCCGTCAACGTAGAAATTGAAGCCTACGAATTCTTTGTCAGCGGCGCTTATAGTGACAGCTACCAGAATGTCTGGTGCTACGTGCAAATTGCCGACGGTGACATGCAGCGCTACGAATTCGAACCCCAGGGAGAACAATATTGGGATATTCGCGCTGTACTGGGTGGAGCCAATAGTGTCCGTTTTGCAGCCGTATGGGGCGAACCTCTGCCGGTCTTCGTCAATTGCAACGCCGATTTCATACACACTTACACAGAACCAGGCGATGACGATGGCCCCGGCAGCGGTGGCGGCTGGGGAACTGTCTTTGATTTGGGCACTTATGCTTATGCACATCCGTCCAGCGAATGGGATGGGCGTGAATTGCTAGCCACCGGTATCGGACCCGATGGCGAAGCCTTCCAGGCCAGATACCGCATTTGCTCGCCTTCTTGCGAGGAGAGCGATTTCCAGGCACCGATTTTAGACCCCCTCACATTTGGCCCCAGGGGTGAAGGCCCCTTCAACATCCGCTGGCGCTGGGATGGCACCGAAGACTGGATCACCGGTTTCAAACTGTACGTCAATGGCACCTTCGTTGATCTAATCGAACCGCACGTACGCTCGCTAGATATTGAAGCATACCAACCCTTGTGCGGAGAGATCATCGAATTCGAAATGACCGCCTTCACCGAATTAGACGATGCCCCCAACCGAGAATCGCCCCGCAGCAATACCCGCGTCTGGGATGGACTGAACTGCCCGCGTAGCGTCCTGGTTACCTTCCTATCATTCGACACGGGGGCCGGGTTAGGAAGCCGGCAGGGTCCTATCAGCGGCACATTTTACGCGAATGATCAATCGCTCATTGCCGAATTCAAAGATGGGCCGCCCAGTTTCGATGCCACCGATGATACAGAACGATATCTCGACCCCGGCAGAATCTACAATATTTCTGAGCTTTTTAGCAGTATCGAGACCGAATCAGCTTCTTGTTTTGGCACCTGCACCAGCAACTACGCTCCC
>CAYWIC010000068.1:0-25898 GCA_964458115.1 uncultured Anaerolineales bacterium
CTTCGCCCCCACCCCCTATTCCCAGCCATTTTCTCGCTGAACTGCGTAAGTCCTTTTTATAAAAGAGTACTAGAAGTACGATTCTATTTGATAGCCTGTCGCACCCGTTGTAAGGCTAGAATTGCGAGCAGATTAAAGAAAATAGCCGCCGCAGCGCTGGCCCCAATGCCCCAATTATAGAGCCAGGGTCCGACCAACGCTCCGATGGCGCGCCCCAGGGATAAGCCAGCAACATTGAAGGCCATGAGCGTAGCCCGGGCATCAGGCATGATCTCAGTCATCATCGGGATGCTGCTGACCAGCCAGAATTCAAAGGTGAAGAAAAAAATGAATAAGCCAATCACAGCTCCAATGGAAGATTTCCCGATGAACGGAAATATCAGTGCGGCAAAGCAATTAGCGATTAAGCCCGCGCCAATCGCACGCTCTTTTCCAACTCGATCTACAAATCCACCCACTAAAGTCTCCCCAGCTAACTCCGCCAGTCCGATTACTGCCGCTGCCCCTCCCAAGGCAATGATCATCAATCCAAAAGAGTCTTCCATCCAAACCCCAAAAATCAGGTTGATGACTTCGTTGGCAGTTGATCCAAGCATCCCAATCGATAACCCGGCTAAGGCGGGTGGGAAGCTGAGCACCTTTCGAACCTTGGAAAATTGATTATTACGCCCCTCATCGGAGACAGCATCACGCGGAACAACAAAGAACAGCACAAACCAAATCCCGATCCCTAGCAAAGCAAGAATCGCAAAGGGTGACATCCATCCTTTGCGGGCGATCAATATACTTATCAATGGGATGCCAATAAAGAAGCTCAAAGACCAGCCCAGTTCGGTAATGGAAAGTGCCAAGCCGCGCCGCTGGTAGGGGATGCGATCTCCCAGAAAAGCCTGCATGGAAGGGTCAAAGCCGTATTTCCCCAGGGTGGTGAAAATCAGCATGAGGACGAAAGTCGGGAAGGATGGCCGTACGACCATGATGATTGCACCAGTGGCAAACATACCCACCCCAAAGAGCATACCGATTTTCCGTCCACGCCGGTTGGCAAACGAGGCCAGAAACGGTCCTAACATTCCAACTAAGGACCGGTTGGTTAGCGCCAGGGATAGGGTGGCGATATCAACTCCCAGGCCGCGGCTGAATACCGGCAAGAAGGGATATACCATGCGGAACAATGTGTTGAAGATCAAGCGGACCAGAGTGAAGAGCAGGATCTGCACCCTGAGTGGACGCTCGATGGCCTGGAAATCCTGGCTGATCTGACGGATGAAGGAGGTCATGAAGTGAGGCTCTCTCTAGCGAACCACCAACGTGAGACCTGCCAGGCAGCCAGCAGGGTGAGGACGTTGAGGCCCATGAAGAAGAGTTGGATGCGGCGAGCATCCGATTCGAGCATGGGGGCTGGGGGGTGCATGACGTTCTCCGTGGTATTCAAGACGACAAACAACGCGATCACAAAAGCAAGATTGAAACCTGAAGCCCAGGTCGGATTTTCGACCAGGGTCAGGCCGATTTGCAGCAGTAGCCCTCCAATGGCGAAAACTGCCGCAACCCGCCAGCGCGGCTCAGCTAGAAAGAGACCGTTCCAGTTGGTCTGCATAGCCCACAGGGATATGGGCAGGTACGTAACCCAGAAGAACAAGCCAGTGCGTCCTAAGGCTCGCGACCAGCGGTGCAGAGTGACGCGGTGTGAGATGAGGCCGATCAATCCCGCCAGTCCGGCTGCGATGAAACCTGCCAGAGCAGCCCAGACCCAGGCCCCATGCAGGTAAACCACGCGCACATTGGTGCCGAGAGTGGCCTCTGCCGGACCCAGCAGGGTGTACCCAGCGATGACCAATAAAATAATTGTGAACCAAAGGGTGGGGGATTTTTTCATTGATACCTCATAAAAAATATCAGCAAAAATGGGCGTGCGGGACGTATGCCCCGCACGCCCATTTTTGCTGATTCTACTTCTAAATCCAGGTGGGTTCCTGGTAAATACCAAATATGTCTTTCATCACCCCAACTATCTCCCCCAGGGTGGCATAGGCGCGCACGGCTTCCAGGATGTGGGGCATGGTGTTTTCGGTACCCTGGCAGGCGATGCGCAGGCGATCCAGCGTTTGCCCGACGCGGCCGTTATCGCGCTCTTCTCGCAGCGTGTTCAGGCGGTCGACCTGGAGCTCGTAGCCTTGGGGGTCCATCTCCAAAATTGGGATGTTGATGGGTTTATCCTCTGTATAAGCGTTTATGCCGATGATCTTTCGGTCATCGAGGTCAATCTCACGTTGATATCGGTAAGCGGCATCGGAAATTTCGCCCTGGAAAAAGCCTTTGTCAATGGCAGGAAGCACACCGCCCAATTCTTCGATGCGGCGGAAGTAGTCATAAGCCTGAGCCTCGATCCGATCTGTCTGTGCTTCCATGAAGAAGGAGCCGCCCAAGGGGTCGATGGTGTTGGTTACGCCCGATTCTTCAGCGATGATCTGTTGGGTGCGTAGAGCCACAGTCACAGCGTGCTCGGAGGGCAGCGCCAGGGCTTCGTCCATGCTATTGGTGTGTAAAGACTGCGTTCCACCAAGCACCGCGGCCAGAGCCTGGATAGCCACACGGACGATGTTGTTTTCTGGTTGCTGCGCGGTCAGTGAAACGCCCGCGGTTTGAGTGTGGAAACGCATCAGCCAGGAGCGGGGGTCTTTCGCGCCAAAGGCCTCGCGCATCTCGCGCGCCCAGATGCGCCGCGCCGCTCGGTATTTGGCGATCTCCTCGAAGAAATCGTTATGGGCGTTGAAGAAGTAGGACAAGCGTGGGGCGAAGGCATCTACATCCAGGCCGCGTTCGATGGCCCAGCGCACGTACTCCATGCCGTCGGAGAGCGTGAAGGCCAGCTCCTGGGCCGCGGTGGAACCCGCCTCACGGATGTGATAACCAGAGATGCTAATGGTGTTCCATTGGGGTAATTCGTTTGTGCCGAACTCGATGGTGTCGGTCACCAGGCGCATGGAGGGTTCCGGTGGGAAAATATACTCTTTCTGGGCGATATATTCCTTGAGAATATCGTTCTGTAGGGTGCCTCGCAATTGATCGTGGCGCGCGCCCTGCTTCTCAGCAGCGGCAATGTACATGGCCCAGATAATAGCCGCTGGAGAATTGATGGTCATGCTGGTGGAGACTTTATCCAGGGGGATACCATCCGTGAGCACTTCCATATCCTTGAGCGATGTAATCGCCACACCGCACTTGCCAAATTCACCAATGGCTTCTGGATCATCAGTGTCCAATCCCATTAATGTTGGTAGATCAAAGGCGATCGAGAGTCCAGTTTGTCCCTGATCGAGCAGGTACTTGAAGCGTTGATTGGTTTCCTCGGCAGTGCCGAAACCGGCGAACATACGCATGGTCCACAGGCGGCCGCGGTGCATGGTGGCGTGAATGCCGCGCGTATAGGGATATTCGCCAGGCATCCCCAGGTCTTCTTTATAGTTATTCTCTTTTACATCGATAGGAGTGTAGACGCGTTCGATGGGTTCGGAGGAAGTGGTGATGAATTCTTCCCGGCGCTCTGGAAAACGAGAAAGGGTATCGGAGAGGGTTTCCTCATCCCAGCGTTTGAGTGCTTGTTCAAGATATTTCAATTCTTGGGGATCGTACATTCCTGTCTCCTGGAGAAAGGTTTGGTTTTGCTTGCCAGCCGTGAAATTATAGCATCAATTAAAACGAAGACCCTACAGGTCTGCCAGACCTGTAGGGTCTTCGTGAGTTGGGCTGTTCGCTTAGTAGATTAGCTATTCTTCAATTTTGCGGGTGCCGTTGTAGCCACGGCCCACGCCGCGATATTTGAATCCTAGCTTGGTCATTTCCTCGGGGTCATAGATATTGCGACCATCGAAGATCACGGGTTGCTTCATCACCTCGAGTAACTGGCGGCGGTTCAGCTGCTTGAACTCATTCCACTCGGTGTTGACGATGAGCGCATCACAGTCTTTTGCCATACTGTAGGGGTCATCGTACATATCCACAGCAGACAGCATGGGCGCGGCAACTTCCATGGAAACCGGGTCGTAACCGCGGACCGAGGCTCCGGCAGCGATTAACTTATTGGCGATATCGATCGAAGGGGCATCGCGCATATCATCGGTGTTGGGCTTGAACGCCAGGCCCAACATGCCGATGGTCCGCCCGTTCAGTTCGCCATCGAGTAGTTCGGTGAGTCGTTCTATAGCCATTGGGCGGCGATCGGCGTTGATCTCCATGACTGCATGAAGAAGTTGGGGATGTTTCCCCTTTTCCTCAGCCATATGTGTAAGGGCGAGCACATCCTTGGGGAAACAGGAACCACCATACCCTAGACCAGCATTCAGGAAATGTGGGCCAATGCGCTCGTCGAATCCCATTCCATTGGCTACTTCAGTAACATCCGCCCCCAGGGCTTCGCAGATATTGGCGATCTCATTAATGTAGGAAATCTTGGTCGCCAAAAATGCATTGGAAGCATATTTGATCATCTCAGCAGTCCGTAGATCGGTGATCACAATGGGTGCCCGCAAAGGTAGGTGCAATTGAGCAACTTTGTCGGCAGCTTCTCGCTCTAGCGAGCCTAGAACAGTGCGGTGGGGGTTCATGAAATCGAAGATCGCAGAACCTTCTCTTAGGAACTCAGGACAAGAAACTACTGAGAAGGGTACTGGTTCCTTCTGGTTGCGCTTGACGATCTCAGCGACCCAGTCGCCAGTACCTACAGGCACAGTGGATTTGTTGATGATAATTAGCTCATGAGTCATTACATCAGCGATGGTACCCGCTGCAGCTTCTACATATTGCAGATCAGCTTCGCCATCGACCCCCGAGGGTGTACCCACAGCAATGAACACGAATTCTGTTCCCGCGACCCCTTCAGCGTAGGAAGTGGTGAATGTAAGACGCCCTGCTTTGACATTGCGTTCGACTAGTTCTTCTAAACCAGGTTCGTAGATGGGCATCTCGCCACGCTTCAAGCCGGCGATTTTTTCTTCGCTGATATCCAGGGCAATGACGCGGTTGCCAAGATCGGCAAACCCGGCAGCCGTAATCAGGCCAACATAGCCCACACCTACAACACAAATTTGTTTCATTATGTACCTCCAATATTCATGGGAGTTGGATTTTGTGTGCCTTTTCCCACCTAATATTGTTTGTGCTTGATCCTCTCATAGCCCGGAAATCTTACCATAAGCTGTGCCATTTGGCACGAGTGGGGCGTTTCCGGGTGTACGCAAAAGGTCATTTGAGAGCAATGACCTCTGTCACTTGCAGATCGGACAAAAACACTCTAAAATATTGACGATAAATCTTATCCGTAAGGCCAGAATAGGAGAAAATATTATGCAGATTACACGTCAGGCTGACTACGCTGTCCGGGCGGTTTATTACCTAACAACCTTGGGGTCGGGAAAGCGTGCGGCAACCAGTAAGATTGCTTCGGAACAGCATATCCCGCCCTCATTCTTGGCGAAGATTGTGTCTCAGCTATCAGTGGCTGGATTGCTTCATACTTCACGCGGCGCTCGTGGGGGCGTCTCGCTGGCGCGCGATCCGGAGGAAATAAGCCTACTGGATGTGGTTGAGGCTATTGATGGTCCAATTCATTTGAACGAATGTGTTGGGGATAATGGCGTTTGCACCTTTGAAGACACTTGCCCAATGCGCCCTATTTGGTGTGATGCGCAAAAGGATTTGGTCGACCGGTTGAGTTCCACGAATTTCTCGAAATTCACCAATGGATCAAAGGTCGCCGTAGGCTAGCGGTATCGCCCCAAACCTTTACAGCGAATCTCCTGCTTGAACGGCCGCGCTTAACTAAGATTGTCTATCCATTGATAAAAGCATCCCCTCTTGGCGTATAATTATCAAGAGGGGATTTCTGTTTAATAAACTAAGATACTGCCGATTAACGGCAGCCATTAGGAGGTAAAAATGTCCAACCCTCGTGTAGTGCGTGCTCCGCGGGGCACCCAACGAACCTGCAAATCCTGGCTGACTGAAGCGGTTTATCGTATGATCCAGAACAATCTGGACCCTGAGGTTGCTGAACGTCCTGAGGATTTGGTTGTGTATGGAGGTAGGGGTCAGGCGGCCAGAAGTTGGCAGGCTTATGATGCCATTCTAAATGCGTTGGTTGATTTAGAAGATGACGAAACATTGTTGGTGCAATCGGGCAAGCCGGTGGTGGTTTTCAAATCCCACCGGGATGCGCCAAGGGTGTTAATCGCCAACTCGAATCTGGTCCCCTTTTGGGCCACCCAGGAGCATTTTGACGAATTGGCAGCACAAGGGTTGATCATGTATGGCCAGATGACCGCTGGTTCATGGATCTACATTGGCACACAGGGGATCTTGCAGGGTACCTATGAGACTCTCGGTGCCTTAGCCCAACAGCGCGGCTGGGGTTCGTTGAAGGGTAAATTTATTCTGACTGCTGGCTTGGGAGGCATGGGGGGCGCCCAACCCCTGGCGGTGACCATGAACGAGGGCGTCTGTTTGATTGTAGAGGTTGATCCGGATCGCGCTCAGCGCCGTCTTGAGATCGGGTATGTGGATATGGTGGTGGACACCCTCGAAGAGGCCATGACCTTGGTCGAAGAGGCCGTGGAGGACGGCATGCCTAGATCTATCGGCCTGATTGCCAATGCTGCCGACGTTTACCCTGAACTGGTGCTGCGCGACGTGGTCCCTGATGTAGTCACCGATCAAACACCTGCCCACGATGTGTTAAGTTATGTGCCCACTGGCCTGGGCGTAAAGGAAGCCGAACTACTGCGCGAGTCTAATCCAGAAGAGTATGAGCGTCGCTCGATGGAATCCATGGCTCGGCATGTCGAAGCCATGTTAGCTTTCCAAGAGAAGGGTGCCGAAGTTTTCGATTATGGCAATAACCTGAGACAGCGCGCTTATGATCATGGCGTCTCTGATGCCTTCGAGTTCCCTGGTTTCGTACCGGCTTATATCCGGCCGCTATTCTGCGAAGGCAAAGGCCCTTTCCGCTGGGTGGCGCTGTCGGGTGATCCCGAAGATATCTACCGCACCGATGAAGTTGTCATGGAATTATTCCCCGAAGATGAGCACCTGCACCGCTGGCTGCGTATGGCCAAAGAAAAGATCCCCTTCCAAGGGTTGCCCTCGCGCATTTGCTGGTTGGGTTATGGGGAGCGCGTGCAGGCGGGACTAGCTTTCAACAATCTGGTTGCAGAGGGCATTGTCAAAGCCCCCATCGTGATCGGTCGCGACCATTTGGATGCAGGATCGGTGGCTTCTCCCAATCGAGAGACTGAAGGGATGAAGGATGGCTCAGACGCGGTCAGCGACTGGGCGATTTTGAATGCCATGATCAATGCCGTAGGTGGGGCGACATGGGTTTCCTTCCACCACGGTGGCGGCGTCGGGATCGGCTACAGTCAGCACGCTGGGCAGGTGATCGTCGCCGATGGTACTGCTGAGGCAGCGCTTCGACTGGAGCGCGTGTTGACCTCTGATCCAGGGATGGGCGTCGTGCGTCATGCCGATGCCGGATACGATCAGGCCATTGAAGCAGCCAAACGCCATGGCATCAAGATGCCGATGTTGAAATAGAATATGAGGCAATAGGAAAGAGTTCCAGAAAAAGGGTGTGCGTGGGGTGCGCAGCACCCCACGCACACCCTTTTTTCGGCTTCCTTCGGTCTGAGGATGTAACTTTCCAAAATTTTTTACAGATTGAAGTCAGGTGAGATATGGATATCAAACGAATTGCAGTTTTTACCAGTGGGGGAGACGCCCAGGGCATGAACTCTGCCGTGCGATCTGTGGTGCGTACCGCTTTGGATCGTGGCTTGGAGGTTTATGCGATCTACGAAGGCTACCAGGGCTTGGTTGATGGGGGCGACCGCATCCGTAAGATGGACTGGGATTCCGTGGGCGGTATCTTGCAAGGGGGTGGCACCGTCATCGGCACAGCCCGCTGTGAACGTTTCCGTACCCGAGAGGGCCGTCTGGTTGCGGCGAAAAACTTGATCAAGTTTGGTATCGAAGGATTGGTCGTTATCGGTGGAGATGGCTCCCTTACCGGTGCCAATCTTTTCCGCCAGGAGTGGCAATCATTGGTCACTGAACTGGTTGAAAATGGAGAGATCAGCGCTGAAGAAGGTAAAGCCTACCCCAACTTGCTGATCGTTGGTTTGGTAGGTTCTATCGATAACGATTTCTTTGGCACTGATATGACCATTGGGACTGATTCTGCGCTGCACCGCATCACCGAGGCTGTCGACGCCATCACCAGCACGGCTGCCAGCCATCAGCGGACGTTCGTAGTCAAAGTGATGGGCCGCAACTGCGGCTACCTGGCGATGATGGGAGCCCTGGCCTGTGGGGCGGATTGGGTGTTGATCCCTGAAAATCCGCCTGATGTGGATGACTGGCGCGAGGTCATGGCGGAGCGCTTGAAAGCGGGCCGTCAAGCAGGTCGCCGTGATAGTATCGTCATTTTGGCAGAGGGGGCAAGGGATCGGGATGGCAATTACATTGGCAGCAGCGATGTCGCTAAGGCATTAGAAGAGAAATTAGGCGAGGATGTACGCGTGACGGTGCTGGGACACGTTCAGCGCGGCGGCCGCCCTAGCGCCTTCGACCGCAACCTGGGTACCCTGTTAGGCCATGATGCTGTCACTGCAATTATCGACGCCAAACCAGAAGACGAACCGCTACAGGTGGGATTCCGGGGCAATCGCATCGTCCGGCTGCCCTTGATGGATTGTGTGGAGAAGACGCATGCCGTTGCTGATGCGGTAGAGGCCAAAGACTATAAGCGAGCCATGGAGTTGCGAAGTTCGAGTTTTACAGACGCTTACCGCACACTGCGAACTATGGTGCGCGCTATCCCCCATGCGCCTGACCCCGATCAAAAACGTCTGCGTATTGGCATTCTCAATGCCGGCGCGCCTGCTCCGGGAATGAATACCGCTTCGCGAGCCGCTACCCGCCTGGGGCTTGACCAAGGCCATATCATGCTGGGGATCTACAATGGGTTTGAAGGTATGGCTGAGGGTGAAGTCGAGGAGCTAAACTGGATGAGTATGGGGGGCTGGGCCTCGATGGGTGGTTCCGGTTTAGGGACCAGTCGCCTGGTGCCTAGAGGCAAAGACCTGTATGCTATTGCCCGTACAATTGAAGTCAACCAGATCGATGCCTTGCTGATAATTGGGGGTTGGAATGCTTATGAGGCTGCTTTCAAATTGTTCACCGAGCGGTCTAATTTTCCTGCATTTGAAATCCCTACGATATGCTTGCCAGCTTCGATAAATAACAATCTTCCGGGTTCAGAACTCAGCATCGGCGCGGATACGGCGCTCAACAGCATCGTCAATGCGGTAGATAAGATCAAGCAATCGGCAGTGGCCACACGGCGTTGCTTTGTCGTGGAGGTGATGGGGCATTGGTGTGGCTACCTGGCATTGTTGGGTGGGTTAGCTACAGGTGCAGAGCGGGTGTATTTGCACGAAGAGGGTGTTACCCTGAGTGATCTGCAAAAGGATGTTGAGAATTTGAGCCAGGGTTTCCGGTCTGGAAAAAGGCTGGGATTGATGATCCGCAACGAGTACGCTAACGAAATTTACACCACGGGCTTCATGTGTGCACTCTTCGAAGAGGAAGGCCGCGACCTCTTTGATGTTCGCCCAGCAATTTTGGGCCATCAACAGCAAGGCGGCGACCCTTCGCCATTTGACCGTATTCAGGCTACGCGCTTGGCACGCCTGTGCCTTGATTATCTAATCGACGAGTGTGGAAAAGGTTCTGCTCACAGTGCCTTCATTGGGTTGGAAGAAGGCAAGTACAAACACCACGATATGCGCGATTTTCAGCGTATGGTTGATCTAGAGTATAACCGCCCCAAGGAACAGTGGTGGTTGGCTTTACGAGGTGTCGCCAGCCTGTTAGCAAAACCAGGACCAAGAGAGTAAAAAAGTATCCAAATTGAAAGCGCTGGCCGGGTGAAACCCGGCCAGCGCTTTCAATTTGGGCTTGGCCATTAGTTATCTGGCCTGCAAGGATTATCAGGATCGGGAATATTAGGGGGCATCCCCTCGGTACCAGGCCCATATTCGCAGACGGCGCGCCAGGGCATATAATTCGTTTGGAGAGTGTCCTGGTCGATGATTTGTCCGCCCCGCCACACATCCCGGGTGACAGTCACAACAGCGCCTTCAACCGACCAATCGACCTGTTTGATCTGTCCTTCACCTAGATCAGTATTCACTTCGTAGCGCGGTTCAGGGGGGTCTTGTTTGTTTGTCAAACCGGTTGTATCCCAATCTACAGTGCGCCCATCGCTGGTGGAATAGAATTTCCACGTCAGGGAGCTTCCCCCGATGTATGTTTCCATCAAGAGCCAATAGTTGGTGTCGTTGGTAAATTTGAAATCGACCACAGGTACATAGACCGTGGCATCCAGTCCGGCCCATTTGGCATCATGCCCGCCGCCATAGGTCTGTTCATAGTAGTAGACGCGGTAGGCGTGCGGGTGGCGTTCAGCGATGGGATAGCCCCCAAAGAAAACTGTGCGGAAGAGCGTGGTGCTGACCTGACACACCCCGCCACCGACACCTTTGATGGTGCGGTCGCCATAGATTATCCAGGCTTCGGCATAGCCGGTATCGAGGCTGACATCACCTAGGGCCTCAGCCATGGAGAAGGTTTCCCCAGGGGCGATCAACAAGCCATGAAAGCGTGATGCGGCGGTCGCGATATTTTGACGGCGCGAGCTATCGGAGCCATAATAGTAGGTGGTGTGGTGGTTGACCAACTCACTGATGCCTAGCTCCTCCGCTGAGGTTTCGTCTGTGACTTGTGGCGCGTTGTATTCCATATCCAGGGTGACTTCATGTTCCCCGGCCATAACGCGCTCATTGATTGCTTGAAGGGATGCTTCCACATCCAGGGATTGGCCATATTCCGCTGACTGGAGGAGATCTAATTGGCGAGTATCGTCGTTGAAGATGAAGCGTGCGTTTTCGGCGTTTTTCCACAAACCAGGGGCAATTTCGTTCAAGAAGCGCCGTAAACGTTCATTGCTGAGGCCCACCTGATATTCGGCTCCCTCGGGTGTAGTGACCCGCTCGATGACCAGCATCCCAGCCAAATCTTCGCGGGCGAAGGCCCATGGTCCAGGATCATCCTCTCCCGCACCGGGGTAGTAAACTGTCAACGGCGCGCTGATGATCGTTCTAGCGATTTGTGCCTGGGCCTCCACATCCATGATTACTGGAGGGTCTTCATCTACGACCAGCGCGATTTCCCCATCGGTCATCGATTGCGTGAGCGCTTCTAAGGCCAGCATTGTGGCAGGGATATCCACCTGGCGGCCGATTTGACCGGGCTGAACAACCACATCCAGACCATCGATATGCAGGGAGGCTTCGATGGTTGGGATATCGATTTGCATAGCAATCGTTTGCAGATAATGCGAGGCGATACGCTGGTCGAAGGTCATTTTCAGGGGCAGAGTGAAACCGTTGTACCAGGCTTGGAACTGATCCCCCAGGCGTTCACCCAATGAACCGCTGCGTCCGATCGCGTAGGCATTTGTGGCATTGACTACCGGATCGAAAACCAGGCCCACATCTACTGGAGATGCCACCCAAAGTTGATCCCGGTCGCGCAGCAAGATCTGCCCGTTGTGAGAATAGTTATACTCTGTCGCTAACAGCAAGGCTGCTTCGGCAGGTGCCTTCCCAGAGAGATCAATCCACCCCACATTGATCCCAGGGTAAATGCGCCCAGAGTAATTGATTTGGAATCCAACGATAAACAGGAACAGCGCGAAAAAGGCGAATCCTATGCTGCCAACGAAGACGAGCAAAGTGCGTTGGAGAGGGTGGAGTGTGGAATTTGGCATATCAATGGGATTCATTTTACCAAATGTTAGACCCTAAAAGTTTGCAAAACCTTTAGGGTCTGGTGAGAATTTCTGAGTGTATAATGTGGAGTGGAACAATTCTCTTTGACGTACCGTCCCTCTCTCAGGAGAGCTTCCCATGAAAACGAACCGAGCTACGATTTCCATGCAACGCCACTGGATCATTACCCTTGTTGGCTTATTTTTGCTTACACTTGCCTGTGGCCTGCCATCTGCTATCCAATCCCTGACTACAGGCGAAGAAACCTCATCTGTGCAGGCGATACCCCCGACGATTACGCCAACACCCCAACCGCTGCCTCCTGCGTTGGTGGAAGTTGATCCAGCCCCAGGGAGCAAATTGCCCCCGGATGGGTCGATGACCTTCTATTTCAACCAGGACATGGAGCGTGCCTCAGTTGAGGCTGCTTTGGGTGGAAATTACGCTTCGGAAGATGGAGAAGTGCAGTCATTATCAGGGAATATCCATTGGGTAGATGACACCACCCTGACCTATACCCTCGATACCCAGTTACCTTCATCGTCGGATATTTTGGTTGAGATCGACTCTTCAGCTCTTGCTGCCAATGGTCTCGGTTTGGAAGCGGCGGTCAGCGTCAATTTCTCCACCATGCCTCCGTTGGAAGTGGTCCAGTTCTTGCCAGAGCCCGGCGTCGCGGATGTCGATCCTACTTCTGCCATCGTCGTGACGTTCAACCAGCCGGTAGTTGCCCTGGGGGCTGATCCAGCAAGCTTGCCTGATGCCCTGATCATCGATCCGCCTGTCGCAGGGCAGGGTGAATGGGTCAACACCAGCACCTATAGTTTCTACCCAGAGACAGCCTTGTTCGGGGGCGCCACCTATTCGATTGGCGTGAATCCCAATTTGAGCGCGACCAGCGGAACCTCGCTGGCATCAGCCCAAGAATGGAGTTTCATCACTGCCTCCCCGCGCTTGGTCTCCATTAAACCGGGTGATGGCAGCATCGATGTCCCCCTGGATAGCACCTTCACCCTAACATTCAACCAGCCCATGGACACGATCAATGTAGAAGGGCACATTACCTTGCATGACGCCGATGGTGAATATATCCCCGGGAGCTTTGAATGGGAAGAAGATGACAGCGTCGTCGTGTTTACGCCGTCGGATAGGCTGTCCCGCTACACAGAATATTCTTTGCAGTTACCCTTTGGTGCCCAGGCACTGGGTGGCACACCTTTGGGGGTCAGCTACAGCGCTGAAGTGCGCACGGTTTCCAGCTTGATGGCCGTTTCCACAGATCCCTTTGAAGGGGAATGGACCAGCATTTACGAAGGCGCCGCGATCATTTTCAGCGCTCCGCTTTCAGCGGACGAGGATCTCCTGGAGTACCTCTCCATCACCCCGGAAGTGCCGGACCTGTATTTCTGGTTGGGGGATAACGATCATAGGTTAACTCTGCGGGGTGATTTGGACCCCCAAACCGAATACACCGTCACCATTGACGCGGACTTACCCGATGCGTGGAGTGGGGTGCTGGGAGAAGATTTCGAATACAATTTCCAGACGCGCGCTTTGGATACGCGGCTAAATTTCTCTCAATACTCATCTTATCTGTTCATCACCCCCCAGGATACTGGACTTTCAGTTCAAGCGACCAATATCGGCGGCGTAGATATGGTGTTGGGAGATGTGACATATGCCGATCTGCTCGGTTTCCTGGGCTCGGGTGGGTACGACCGGTTGCACGATTACCAGCCAACCAACTGGCAGATTTGGAATTATCCCCTAAACTTGCCCGGCGACCGCATCTATTCAGTTCAACTTCCTGTTCAACCAGATGGAAGCTCCTTACCACCCGGTCTTTACCATCTTACCCTGAGCGCGCCCGGAGTAGAATACCCCCCTGGCCCCTTTGTTTTGGTTTCCAGTCATATAAACCTGACCTTCAAACTGAGTGCCACACAGGCATTTGTATGGGCCATCGATTTGCGAACCAACCAACCGGTTGCGAATGCGACCGTTGGAGTGTATACCAGCGATGGGTCACTCCTTACCACTGGCGTCACCGACGAAGATGGTATTTTCCAGTCAGCCATATCCGCGCAGGAAGATATCTATTCCACCTTCTACGCGATGCTTGGTCAACCCGGCGATGATAATTTCGCTTTCAGCCTCGATAATTGGAACCAGGGTATCAGCACCTACAGTTTCGGTTTGTCTGCCAATTTCCGTGGGCCAGAAATAGATGCTTATGTCTATACAGACCGCCCCATCTATCGCCCCGGGCAGACGGTCTCTTTCCGTGCCATTGTGCGTCAGGCCTATAACGGCCGTTATACCCCCGCCAATTTGCAGTCGCTGCCCGTTACCATCTTCGACCAGAGCATGACAAAAATTCTCGAAATAGAGTATTCCCTGTCCAGCTACGGAACCGCTCATGGTCAATACACGCTGCCTGAAGACGCCCAACCTGGCACGTATGAGATCAGCACCGAATATGGTGGGGTACTGTTCGATGTGGCGGAGTACCGCAAGCCGGAGATTAACTTACAAGTTTCTACGGCAGACGGGGTTGAAGATGTATTGTCGGATGCGATCGTTCAGGCACAGGTGGAGGCGCGTTATTTCTTCGATGCTCCAGTAGATGATCTGACTCTGAGTTGGAGTCTGTTCAAAGAGGCTGATTATTTCTACCTGCCGGGGTATCGTGTAGGGGAGGAGAGTTACGGGTGGATGTATCCCTATTGGATGAGGCATTATTTTGGGTTCTTTGGGGAGCATGTTGCCTCAGGGGAGGGGCGGACCAACTCAGATGGGATCCTGGCCTTCGAGCTTGAGATTCCTCCTGAGGAGGATATCCAAAAATATACGCTCGAAGTCACCATGACCGATGAGAGCGGCTTCCCCGTTAGCGCCCGGACAGATTTCAACGTGCATCCCGCGGATTTCTATATCGGCGTTCGCCCCGATACCTGGCTTGGGCAGGCTGGTGTTGAGATCACCTTCGATGTGCTGACTGTTGATTGGGAGAGTAATACGGCCCCCGACCGAGCCCTACAGGCTATCTTCCAAGAAGTGACCTGGGTGCGTGAAGATCCCGATGATCCCTATTTGCCTCCCGAGATGGTGCCCCAATATACACAGATTTCCAGCGCCGATTTCCGCTCCGGGGCCGATGGCCTCGCTCGATTGGCCTTTACTCCGCCCGAGGCTGGCACCTATCAATTAGATGTTTTGAGCGACGATGGGGCCATAACCCAGATATTGGTGTGGGTTGGCGGCCAGGGACAGGCTGTCTGGCCCAATTTGCCCAATCAACGTTTGCGAGTCAGCACAGACAAGGATAGCTATGAACCCGGTGAAACCGCGCAGATCTTCATCCCCAACCCCTTTGGGGCAGGCACCCAGGTCTTGGTGACCGTGGAACGAGGTTTGATATCGCGTCATTTCCGTTACGTCTTGGACGAATCAGGATATACCCTACCTCTGCCTCTGAGCGATGATGATGCTCCCAATGCGTATGTTTCGGTCAGTCTGATCGGGAGGAATTCTCAAGGCAACCTTGATTTCAGGCAAGGCTATCTTAATTTGCTGGTCGACCCTGGAGCGCAAGAACTCAACGTGGAAGTGACCGCTGTCTATGCCGGTACCGATGTAACATGCGATTCTGGTGCGAGTTGCCCCGAGCATCTGGAACCACGTCAGGAAGTTACTTTCGATCTTTTGGTCACGGATGCGAATGGAGCTCCCGTGCAGGGCGAATTCTCCCTGGCTGTGGCCGATCTGGCAGCCCTGGCTTTAGCAGATCCCTATGCTTTAGACATCATGCCGGCTTTCTATGGGAAACAGCCGTTGGGAGTCAACACCAGCATGGCGTTGACGATGTATGTACAGCGCAAGCTATTTGTCCCTGGTGGGATGGGCGGTGGCGGTGGGGATGGCATGATCCCTTTCGTACGGGAAGAATTTCCTGATACTGCCTATTGGAATGCAGAGATAGTTACCGATGCCAATGGAAAAGCCCAGGCCACGTTCACCTTGCCCGACAGTCTTACGACCTGGCATGTTGATATCCGCGGCCTGACCACTGATACGCGCGTTGGGCAGACCGAAACTCATGTTGTCACCAGCAAGAACTTGCTGGTGCGACCGGTTACACCGCGCTTCATGGTGGTGGGTGATCACTTACGCATTTCGGCCATTGTCCACAACAACAGCGCTGCCAATTTGCAGGTCGATGTAGCCCTGCAGGCAGCTGGTTTCGTTTTGGACGACCCAACAGCCGAACTACAAGAATATTCAATTCCATCTGGCGGGCGTCAGCAGGTGATCTGGTGGGGCACAGTGGAAGATGTCAGTGCTGTGACGATGATCTTCTCTGCCTCAGGGCAGGACGCTCAAGGAGACCTGCACTATCAGGATATTACCAAGCCAGTTTGGGACGGCGGAGCCATACCCGTGGTTCGCTATCTAGCTCCGCAGACCTTTGGCACTGCCGGTGTGCTCGATGAAGGTGGCCAGCGCTTAGAATCTGTCAGCCTGCCACGCAGTTACGACCCTACATCTGGCGATCTGGATGTCGAATTGGCACCCTCTCTGGCTGCAGCCATGACGACTGGGTTGGATGTGTTAGAGCATTATCCCTTCGAATGCACCGAACAAACCGTCTCACGTTTTCTCCCCAACCTGGAAGCTTACCGCGCTATTCAAAGCTTGGGATTGGATGCTCCAGAATTGAAAACCCGTCTGGAGGACACCCTTGATGAAGGCCTTGATCGGCTGGTTTCAACTCAAAATGAAGATGGCGGTTGGGGCTGGTGGCCCGAGGGCGAAAGCGATGAGTTTGTAACGGCCTATGTGCTCTTTGGCCTGAGCCGCGCAAAGGCTGCCGGGGCCTTTGTCGATGATGCAGTGCTCCAAAATGCGTCTAATTACTTGCTGACTATCACTTCGAGCTTGTGGAAAGACTTGGAAACCTGGCGGCTGGACCGCAACGCATTCATTCAATATGTACTGGTTCAGGCGGGTCAGGGCGGCGTTGATCGGGTGGCTATCGATGCTGCTGAGTTGTATCTTCACCGTGAACGCCTCAGCCCTTGGGGCCAGGCCATGCTGGCGTTGGCCCTCGACGGCATAAACCCCGCTGACGAGCGTGTTAGAACGCTCTTCTCAGACTTGAATTCTGCCGCCATTCGCACCGCGACTGGGATTCACTGGGAAGGCAGCGCGGCGCGGCGCAATATGGAAACGGCCATTTTAAACAGCGCAGTCGTGATCTATGCCTTGGCGTATAACGACCCCGCCTCGGCCAGCTTGCCAGAAGCAGTCCGCTATTTGATGGCCCACCGCGACGCCCGCGGTGCCTGGGCATCGACCTTTGACACTTCCTGGACCTTGATGGCCCTCACAGAAGTGATGAAGGGGACGGGCGAGCTTGCCGGAGATTTTAGTTTTTCTGCGGATATCAATGGCTCACAATTGGCTCAGGGGCAGGCTGGTGGAGATACGCGTCTCAATGCTGTGACATCTACTCTACCTATCGAACATCTGTTTGCCGAACACCCCAACGCTCTCACCATTCAACGTGATGCTGGTCCTGGACGGTTGTACTATACCGCCCACTTGAATGTGCTCCGACCCATCGAGGATGTCACATCTTTGGACGCTGGGATCAGCGTAGAACGATCGTATTGGCTGCTTGATGAGGACCTAGACAGCGACGAGGGTGTAGATGCCATTCAAACCGCCTCGGCAGGCGCATCGCTAGAAGTTCACCTCACCCTCAACCTGGAAAACGAGGCCTACTACTTGGTGGTCGAGGACCATATCCCCGCCGGTGCCGAGATCGTGGACACCAGCCTGAAAACTAGCCAGCAGTTCAGCGAGTATGATCTCAGAGATCCCTTTGAGGATGGCTGGGGTTGGTGGTACTTCAATACCCCCCAGATCTATGACGATCATATTGCCTGGGCAGTGAAATATCTGCCTGCCGGTACCTATGAGTTGACGTACACCCTGGTGCTCAGCCAGCCTGGCCAATACCGCGTCATCCCCGCTCGAGCTTGGCAATTCTATTTCCCAGAAGTCCAGGGCAATAGTGCTGGGATGATATTCGAGATTACTGAATAATTTTCTGGTTGCCATGCTCAGCGTGGCAACCACATGGTTCTATAGAATATCCCCTCAGGGAATCCCCAGAGATCCAACCACTTCGATGGTTATTAAAACCTTGGTATCATAAAGATAGAAAAATCTCGATAAGTGGTTTGCTGCACCAAAGTGTTTTTTTTCGCTCGTCGGCGAATCCAGCAGGGATTAGGCAATTTGAAGAGGAGCTATTAATGAAAGGTAAAACTTTCCTAATACTAACGATAACAATGATTTTGGTGTTGACAGCCTGCCGGTCTGAGCCAGAACAGCCAACTGCCACAGTGACCGAACCCGTTGTCGATACTGCACTCACTCACTCCGCCCAGACTATCATTGCTCAATTGACTCAATCCGTCGCAGGAACTTGGACACCAGTACCATCTCCCACAAGCTGGCCTACATTCACGCCGCCTCTGCCAACAGCCACTGGCCCCACACCAACACCGACGGAAACCTCGACTCCTACGGAAACTGGCCTAGCTTCGGCCCCTACAGAAACTGGCCCGCCTTCGACTACGCCGTTACCGACCTTTACATCAGAACCCACATTTGTCCCCGGCGACCCACGTGGAGAATTAGGCGCCTCAGACTGGCAGGCAGATTTCACCCTTGAAACCGATTGGTTTGCCTTTGATGCGGAGAACGCCAGCATCCTCAGACGCAACGGAACCCTGGTGTTGACTGGCAAGAATATAGATATTTCCGAGGTCTGGAGCCTTTCCTACCCTGTTCTTTCCGATTTTTATCTTGAATACACAATCAACACGGGTAGGGATTGTATTGGTAGAGACCGCTTTGGTATGGTATTGCGCGCTCCGAATCCAAATGAAGGCTATCTCTTTGGGGTAAGCTGCGATGGCGCATTTCGGGTGCTTTATTGGGATGGTAATGAGTTCACCACTCTGCAAGATTGGGCGGAAAACGAGTTCATCAACACCGGTCCGGGCGTGTTCAACCGGTTAGGAGTCAAGGCCCTGGGGAACAAGTTATCCCTGTATGCCAATGGCAATCTATTGGCAGATATCGAAGATGATCGTCTCAGCGAGGGAAAGTTTGGCGCTTTCATCAAAGGTGAGAGCACCGCTGGCTTTCGAGTGACAGTCACTGAAGTGCTCTATTGGGATTTAGCAAAATAGTATAATTCAGCCCATGCATTTAGATTCACAAATCAACCGCCCAACGATCACAACCAGCGAGGTTGTGCGCCCCACCCTGGTCGAGGTGGATTTGAGCCGCCTGAGAGAGAATTACCGCGCCATTCAGAGAAAAGTTGCCCCAGCAAGGATGATGCCTGTCCTCAAGGCGAACGCCTATGGGCATGGGTTGGTGGAAGTTGGACGTTTGATGGAATCATTGGAAGCAGACTACCTCGGTGTTGCTGTACTCGAGGAAGGGATTCTACTCCGCGAGCATGGTATAAGGACACCCATTCTGGTGTTAGGGGGAATTTTTGGAAATCAGGTGCCCTTCTTCCTCAAGCACGACCTGACCATTACTGCCTCCTCGATCGAGAAGCTCTGGCAGATCGATGAGATTGCTGAACAATTGGGCTTGAAGGCTAAAGTTCACCTCAAGATCGATACGGGCATGGAGCGAATCGGAGTACATTATTACAATGCCGAGGAGCTATTGGAAGCTTCAGTGACATGCAAGCATCTGGATGTGGAAGGCATCTTCTCTCATTTCGCCAACTCCGATGCTACTGACCTCAGTCATGCCCGATTGCAGGTCGAACGCTTTGAGGAAGTGTTGAGCTTCTACGAGCAGCATAACTTACCAACTCCCCGCATGAGGCATATGGCCAACTCCGGAGCCATCTTGCAGTTACCCGAAGCAAATTATGATATTGTCAGACCTGGCCTTATACTCTATGGTGTTTACCCCTCCCCAGAATCCAGCCAAACCGTCGTTGTTGCACCCGCGTTGAGTTGGAAATCGCGCGTGGTCTACTTTAAAGTTATCAAACCTGGTCATCCGGTAGGCTACGGCTCGACCTGGGAGACGGACCATTTTGTGCGGGCTGTAACCATTCCTGTGGGCTATGGCGATGGCTATTTCCGTTCCATGTCACACAAAGCCCATGTGTTGATCCGCGGCAAGCGCTACCCGGTGGTGGGGCGCATCTCCATGGATCAGATTGTAGTTAACATCGAGTGGGAGAGTGCTTATAACGATGATGAAGTGCTACTGATTGGCGAGATGAATGACGAGGCAGTTACTGCCGAAGATTTAGCCGAATGGGCTGGCACCATTCCCTACGAGATTTTGACCAATATCAACACACGTGTACCAAGAGTGTACGTTCAAGGTTAAACGAAAGCACTTTATGTTATACTCCGCATCGCGAGGTTTGAGATGCAAGCACCAAAAGAATTTCGCCCTGAATTGATCCCGCGTAAAGGAGAGCGCATCGCCTGGCTGTTGTTGATTTTGGCCCTGGTGTACCTTGGCGTTGGGATCTGGAGTGATGATGGTTTGACCTGGGTAGCAATAATTTTTGTGTCTCTGATGTTATTATCTGCAGGCAGCATCACCCTGGGCAATTGGGTGGACCGTAACACCGTGCTGCGGCTGAACACCCAAGGAGTTCGTTTCAGCAATGGGCTACGCAATGTCTCCTTGAACTGGGATGAGGTTCGGGAAGTGCGGGTACTGGCCTCTGCCTGGGGGCGCAGAGTCCAGGTTCGGGGCCCGGCAACCACCTTTTCCTTCCGTACATTGGGTGAAGTCATCATGCAAGGAGAGATCAAGGGACGCATCGGGTTCGCCGATGGCGAGTACATCTTAAAGATAATTCTGGAATCAAGTGGATTGCAGAAGATGGAGATGACCGAAAAAACTAGCTATTATTCTCGTCCGTAGGAACGAGGCGATGCTGAATGCATCTGCTACGGTCCTACGTGCGCCCTCCCCTCCGAGGGCGTTTTCTTTGTGGAGGTTGATATGAGTAAAACGAAATTATCGATTGATAAACAGGTTGCCTTTTTGATGCAAGGCACCGAATATGGTGATGAGCAGCTCAAGGGTGCCATGGTGGATGAATTGCGAGAGCGCTTGGTTGAGGCCGAAAAAGAAGGCCGGCCGCTGCGTGTCTATTGCGGGTATGACCCTACTTCTACAGATCTGCATCTGGGGCACACGATATCAATGCGGAAACTGCGCCAGTTCCAGGAATTGGGTCACGAAGTGACATTTTTGATTGGCAGTTACACCGCGCTCGTTGGCGATCCTTCCGATAAAAACAAAGCCCGTCCCATCCTGACTGAGGAAGAAGTACTGGCGAATGCCCAAACCTACGCCGAGCAAGCCTTTCGCGTTTTGGATGAGGACAAAACGATTGTGCGCTACAACGGGGAGTGGCTTTCTGATCTCTCGCTGGTAGATCTGATCCGCTTGGGGCAGAATTTTACCGTGCAGCAATTTTTGGCGCGTGAGAATTTCGCCAAGCGGCTCGAAGCGGAAGAGCCAATTTATCTGCATGAAACCTTCTACTCCCTGATGCAGGGATACGACGCGGTTGCCATGGAGACGGATGTTCAAGTCGGTGGTACCGACCAACTTTTCAATATCATCGTCGCGGGACGCAAATTACAGTCGGCGTTAGGGCAGAAGCCATTAGTAGGCATCATCACCGGGATATTGCCTGGCACGGATGGCGTGCAGCGTATGTCGAAATCCACGGGTAACGTCATCCCCATTAACAGCGGCGCTGAAGATATGTATGGAAAAGTGATGAGCGTGCCAGATGTTGCCATGGAAAAATATGCACAACTCACAACCCGCTGGACCCCTGCCGAGATTGATGCATTAGAGAGTGATGTTGCCGCAGGGAAACTGCATCCTCGCGATGCCAAGATGAAATTGGCTCAGGAGATCACAGCGATCTTTTATGGAGAGCAGGCTGCTCGAGAAGCAGAAGCTGCCTTCAAGCGCGTCTTCCAAAAAGGCGATGTGCCTGAAGATATGCCTGAGTACAAATTGCAGGATGGCCAAACGGTATTGGATGTCTTAGCCGAAAGCAAGATCGTCCCCAGTCGTGGAGAGGGACGCCGTATGGTTCAACAGAATGCCGTCAGCCTGGATGGTGAGAAACTAACTGACATTCAGATGCCCTTCCCTGGCCCCGGCGTGCTGCGTGTAGGTCGGCGGAAATTCGCGCGAATCGTTGACTAATTTGGAAAAACCCGATTTCTCAAAGAAATCGGGTTTTTGGAATAAGGTTATTACTCATGCCTCAAGACTCCCTATTCTTCATCTTCGCGTCGTTGGCCGTTGTGCTGGCCGGGATTTCAAAGAGCGGCTTTGGTACGGGGCTGGGTGTCTTTGCCGTACCCCTCATGGCAATCGTCATCCCTCCCGCACAGGCGGCGGCGATCATGTTGCCTATATTGTGCGTCATTGACCTATTTAACATCTGGCATTATCGCCGTACTTGGGACCGCCAGAATATGATTATCTTGGTGCCTGCAGCCTTGGCCGGAATTCTTTTGGGTGCTTTTACTTTTCGATATTTGAGTGACGCTCATATTCGTATCTTGATCGGGGTGATTGCCGTGATCTTTGTGGGTAATTTCTTCTTTGGTCGCGCTACGCAAGAGAAAACCAGCCCTGATCGTGTTAAGGGAAGTTTTTGGGGAGCAATCGCGGGTTTCGTCAGTTTTGGTGTTCATGCTGGCGGGCCGCCGGTGAGCGTTTATTTGCTCCCACAAAAACTGGAGAAAACTATTTTTGTGGGTACCAATGTTGTATTTTTTACCATCCTGAACTATGTGAAGTTGATTCCCTATTTTTTTCTTGGGCAACTCAATTTGGATAACCTGACTACATCGTTGATCCTCAGTCCGCTGATACCATTGGGAATATGGCTGGGAGTCAAACTGCATGGCCGCTTCGATCAGCGGGTATTTTATAACCTTGTGTATGTCTTCTTACTCGCGGCAGGAATCAAGCTGCTCTATGATGGCATATTCACACTCTAAAGGCGATAGGATTCTTCCCAAAAAATGATGTGCGCAACCGGCCACGCCGGCTGCGCACATCATTTTTTGGGAAACTCGGATAGCTTTGACGGTATTTAATCACTTTTGCTCTGAATAAACCTCACCAGGAGTGGACTCGATCAAAGTTGTATCCAGTGTCCAACCTGATCCCGAGGTATGATACCCTCCCTGACCACGTAGGGCGAAACGTCCATGGCCGCGGGCATGAAGCCTGATATGATCGCCTGAAATTACCACGGTGACCTGGCTGCCGGTGAGCACGGCACGACCATTGAAGCCCTTGTAGTGGATCCAGCCACTGGGGAATTCGGTTTTCGCTCCGGTGCCCTGGATATCGATGTCTAGGTCTCCTGCGGCATCGTAGACCCATAAGTCGCCGTTACCTGAAGCGGTAATACTCCCATCACCTTTAACAACTCCTTTCCCTGTTCCCCAGGCGGTCAACGTTCCTGTCCCACCCCCGGATGCTGCCAAAGCGATTGTCGGGATGAGCAGGGTTGTGAGCATCGCCACTACAAGTGCTGGGATTAGAATTCGTGTAATTTTCATGAGACTCTCCTTACCATATTTTAGAGGTGAAAATGATTGTATTGGTCCGCGATGATGTGATTTTTAGAGAGATGTAAGAAGAATGTAAAATCTCGATAGAATACATCCTTTTTCATCTACCCCACTGCAACTTTTCACCCCAGATCATGGTACATTTTATAAAGATTTTTTTAGGAGGCTGCTATGAAAAAGCAACAGAACATTTTTGGTAAATGGGACTCAACCTTGCTCGTCGTCATATTTTTGGTATTGAGCATTCCACTGCTCGGTTGTTATCGCGCTTCCAAACTTGTTGACGCGACTACAGCTGGAAATGATGAGTTGGGCTTCACCGTCCTTGATGGCAATGCCAAAGATAGCGAGTGGTCACCGGGTGGAAATTGGATTGCGTATCCCCGGCGCAACCCAGTCGACTGGTACTACGATGTCTGGCTGATCCGCCCCGATGGCACCGACAAGCACTGCATCACTTGTGGAGAGAACTTCCCCCAGAGACATAATGGGAACGTCACATGGCATGCTTCTGGAGAATACCTGGTGTTTACCGCACAAAACGAAGATGCCCAAGGTGACCTCTTAGATTCTGTTGCCATCCCGGGTGTTGGTTTGAACTGCAACCTGTGGGCGATGAGCTCAGATGGCCAGCAAGCCTGGCAATTGACTGCGTTACCAACCCAACAACGCACCCCTCAGGGTGTAATCCACCCCCAGTTTTCCCATGATGGAAAGCGACTCTTTTGGGCGCAGGCGCTTGGTGAATACAGTCCTGTCGCAGGAGAAGAGTGGGGTAAGTGGCAATTGGCGATTGCAGATTTTGTCATCGAAAATGGAACACCCCGCCTAGAGAACATCGTCTACTCTCAACCGGGCCCTCACCCGCGCTTCTATGAAAGCCATGGCTGGTCCCCAGATGATTCAAAGATCATCTTCAGCGGCAACCCTGAAAATGGATATCATCCCCCTAATGGCCTTGATATCTATAGCATGGATGCTGATACAGGCGAGCTGACTCGCTTGACCCAAACATCCACAGATTGGGACGAGCACGCGCATTTCAGCCCTGGTGGAAGCAAAATCGCCTGGATGTCTGGCGCGGAGCTCGATGTTGAGTTTCCCTCTGTCAAGTGGCCGGATTGGAAAGAATATATCACCACGGAACTGTGGATGATGAACGCCGATGGTAGTGACCAGCAGCGTATCACCTACTTCAATGAGCCAGGACACCCCCACCACACCTGGCTGCAGGAAATGACGAACGGCACTGTTCGGGCGGTTGTTTCGGATAGCTCTTGGAGCCCCGATGGTTCGCAACTGATCTTCACCCTGGCCTACGAAGCCGAGGATGTCAAAGACGGCCTGGGGGCTTTCTTGATCCTGATGAATGTAGAGAAATAAATTGTACACGGATCTCACGGATTGAACGGATAGTAAAAAATATCCGTGTGTGCCGCAGGCACGCCTGCGGCGTCCGCGTAATCCGTGTACATTTCAATCGCAGGCAAGATGCAACTCACCCTGATCCCCTACTCCTTTCCCTCACAGTAAATCTGGATCGCCTCGCTTAGAAACTCCGGAAACTCGGCGCTGAACTTTTCGAATGTCGCCCGGAAGTCGGGGCTATCCTTGTACATTTGACCCAGGCCACGCAAGACTTCCCAGGTAGGTTCATAGAAGTAGCGCATATTCTGGTGCCATTTGGCGACGCCAGCCTGGACCTCAGGGGAATCAGCAGCCAGCCCAGTTTCCATATTTTCGAAAATTCCTGTGTAAATTTCGCCTCCTTCGGCGATGATGGCTTTTTGCTTCTCAGGAGAATAGCTTTTCCAGAGCTGCATGGATTCGTCCACAATTTCTGGATCCCAGAGCCGGCGAGCTTCCTCGGTATATTGTTCTTGTTGCTCTTCGGTGAAACCTCCGAAGATGTCTTTTTTGCTCATTTCAATACCTCCAATTAGATAGTTGATTGTTTTGTCTACAGTGCTGATCAGGCGGTTCAGCCGATCAACCTGATTCCCTAGTGCAACCTTGTGAGACTGCAATGCCTCCAGCACATCAAAATCGGGTTGATCTAAAAGCTTCTGAATTTGGTGCAGACTCAATCCCATTTCCCGGTAAAATAGAATTTGCTGCAATCGCAACATAGCCTGCTCGTCGTAGTAGCGATACCGATTTTCGCCATACGATGAGGGCTTAAGAAGTTCGATCTCATCGTAATAATGCAATGTCCGTGGACTGATGCCCGCCATATCGGCAAGTTGTTTTACGGTGTACACCATGGTTGACTCTACTGCAAAAAGGGTGCTAGACCCTCCTCAAAACAGCAAAAGTT
>CAYWIC010000069.1:0-25821 GCA_964458115.1 uncultured Anaerolineales bacterium
CCTGGCAACACCTTGTGGATTAATTGCTTATGAGATTATCACCAATGCGCTGAAGCACGCATTTCCACTTGAGAAGCGAGGGTCGATCCAAGTATTCTGTAAACGACTTCCTGACCACCAACTTCTCTTGAGGATTCGCGATAATGGCATAGGTATCCCCAAAGGCATAGATATCGAAGAAAGCAAAACCCTGGGATTCCAATTGATTGGCGCCCTCGTCAGGCAGATTCAAGGAAACCTGACAGTAAGCCGCCAAGCTGGGACAGATATTGAAATCATCTTTCCCATCAATGAGGATCTTCGATGAATTTTCAAGAGTTGCCCTTTGCGGTTCCGCCAATGCTGATAGCTGTCTTGATAATTCTTTCCGGTGTATGGTTAAAAAGAAGTCGTAAAACGCCTTTCAGCGCAATCGATCTAGTTATTGTAGCCAGTGCCCTATGGCTAGCGGCCCTGTCTTTAGAAATAGGGTCTGAATCTTTAGCCGCCAAAGTATTCTGGAATCAATTGCAAAACATTGGCGTTATCACTGTTCCATTCGCCTGGTATTTTGGCACACAATCTTTTCTTATCACAGGGCGGAGAAATAATCTCAGGCGCAATTTTGTGGTAAGTTTCTTCTCCGTCGGAATATTGATGGTCGCCACCAATGATCTGCACGGTTTGATCTGGACCAACTACCGCATGGACATAAATAACAAGTTTGGCGAATTGATCTTCGATACCGGAATTTTTTACTGGCCTCTCATCATAATTTCTTATTTTTTAGTAGCTCTTAGTCTGATTCCTTTTTTCAAAACTGCGGCGTCCTCTCGAAATCTATTTGGCAAACAGGCAATCTCGTTGATTATTACAGCTTTGCTACCGATCATTGGCTCTATTTTCGACATTTTTGATATCAGGATTATCCCAACGCTCGAGTTGGTTCCCATCGCTATCGCAATTGGCATCATAATTAATATCAGTCTAGAAAAACAACTTCAGGTTGGAGACATTGTTCCTGTTGTCCGTAGGACCATAATCGAAAACATTCACGATGGCATCATCGTGCTTGACTCCGATGATCGAATATTAAGACACAATCCTTCTGTTACAAAAATAATCTTGCAGCAGGGAGACAATTTGATTGGTCTAGGTATTGCTGGAATATGGGATAATGTTTTTGATATCTCTTGGGATAAAGCCAGGAAACAATTAGCTGCGCCCATCCAAGTCACAACAACATTAAGAGATGTTAGCAGGCGCACCTACGAAGTGAGTTCCAAATCGATCCAGTTGAAGCCCAAACATATTCGAGGTTCGATTGTGATCATCCACGATATCACACCCTCGGTTATATATGAGCAACATATCAAGGCCTCTCTCGATGATAAAGAGAGATTGCTCCAAGATATTCACCACTATATTCGGAATAATCTGCAAATCGTCTCAAGTTTAGTGGGTTTACTATCCCATCAGATCACCGAACAAGATCTCCACAATATCTATAACGAAAGCCAAAATCGAATTCAAGCCATGGCAATGATCCATGACAAGCTTTACCAGACAAAAAGTCTGGTTGAAATCGAATTTGGTGAGTATATCAGGGAGTTAGCAGATTTATTAGTCAGTGGCCAAAGAATCGGCGGGGAGGAAACACAGCTATTTGTAAAATCAGAGAAGATAATTGTTGATATCGATACCGGAATTTCCTGCGGATTGATAATAAACGAATTAATCTCTAATTCTCTAAAACACGCCTTTCCAGAGGGAATGAGAGGTGAGATTCATATCAATGCAAGAGAAACCCCTCAGGGTCAGCTACGGCTATGCGTTTCCGATAATGGTGTTGGTTTGCCAAAAGGATTCGATCTTCATTCGAGCCAATCATTAGGTTTAAAACTCGTCGAGGCGTTGAATTATCAACTTAATGGAGTGCTGAAATTTGAGCGGCGAGGGGGAACTACTTTCATACTCGAATGCCCATTATCATAACCTCGAAAAAAACAAGTACCTCGTCTCATATGTATTTATAAGGAAATGAGGGAGATTGCTTCATCCCTCGCCTTATGATTGTTTCTACGAAATATTACGCACTTGAAGTTTGGTTTGCTGGGAATAGGGGGTGGGGACGAAGCCCCCACCCCCTATTCCCAGCAATTTCATCTCTATTCAGAAGAAATCAATATGGATTGTTCGGCCATTATGATATCGGCATTATCCCAGCCTTTTTGATCCATCAGTTCGATGAACGCTCGTCGGAAGAGTAGTTTTACATTTACAGAGACCTCAAACGCCTCAGAGACCTTTGAGGGCTGGAAGACATAACTCGTGGTATCGCTTTCCATGGCGGGGATGCGATTGTCGCTCAAAATGCGTGTGGGGTTCCAATAGGCGCCTGTGGGGGAAACTTCCGTCCACATCTCCTGCAAGATCTTGGCATAGGCTGTGCCAGGAACTCCACTATAGTAACCCTCATCAAGGTCACCCACCCCACCCCAAAGGGGTATCGTTGGTCCATCCACCTGGGGTAATGGATTCCCTTCAGGATCTGTCACACTAACGATCAAGATCATCTGTCTCAGTGGGCTATCCGTCGGTACATGGTGGCCGGTTCTATCGTTAGTGATCGTCACATCGACAACGAGCTGTTCATCTTGGATTTGGGCAAATACATCCATAGTGACTGCATTTTGCAACAGATCTTCGTCGGCGGCGCCCGGCATGCGGTGGCTGAAAATGGTCTCAGCGGCGCGTTGCAGGCCGCCTTTCTCAGAACGAGCGAATTGAGTGATACCCAAGGGCGGCATGTGACAATCTTGGCAGGTCTGACCTGTGTCTGGCTCGCTGTAGGAGCTTTCCAGCCACTCGCCAAAGGAGTTATAAACCAGGGTGTCCCAAAAGACACCAAAATGACAGGGTGCGCAGATCTGGCTTTCGGTCTGTAAGGCTGAGTACGTATCCTCACCTGGAGCGACATCATCGAATGGCCCCGCAAAGAATTGATGCCCCTCAGGCGGGCGGCGGAACTCAAAGGAGAGCACACCGGGCATATTTGCAAAAGGCAAGCCACTTTCGTCCAGTCGGACATCCCAAATCTTATGGCAGAAATCGCAGGGCACGCCCTCGGCCGGGACGCCGCTCACAGTAGTAGGGTCCACGCCATAAGGATTATTCACCGAAGCTGCGGGGGTGTGGCAGGCGGCGCAATTGCCGGCCGTCTCGGGGAAGTCGAGTTTATAACCGGGACCATAATAGGGCTCGTTGGGATCAGGACGCAAGGGGAAGGTGCCGTAATCACGGCTGGTGCCGTAGCGCGTGGGAGGGCTTTGGTTGCCAGCCATATCTTGTCCAAGATACATGGTCAGGAAGCGCGGGTTGGAGGCGGATTGGGAATGAGCGTCCAGCAGCCACTCGTCGACGGGTAGCGTGAAATCAAGATCCGTACCGGCTGCGCTGTGGCACTCAGCGCAGCCTTGGTTTTCCCCCTGGCCTGGATGAAACTGAGAAGGCAGCCACTCATACTCTGGGTTATCTTCATTCGTATGAGCGTGAAGATGAATTTCGATATCCTCATCTCCCGGTGTAGCTTCGACTCCCACAATGTAATAACCTGTGGCCCAGGCAGTGATGAAAATGGGGGCATTGCCTGATAATCCCGGCAACGTGAAGCGCCCTTCCTCATCAGTGATGGTGCTGTGTTCCGTGGCCTGTGCCCGCACCACTGCGCCTGAGACGGGGCCCTTGTCATCGAGGACAATACCGCTAACAGAATCATCCGTCTGCGTAGTGACGAAGCCAGCCAGCAAGAGTATCAGCGAAACCCCAACCAAAATGGAATTTTTTGATCTGGTCATTAAACACTCCCAAAATTGATAGTTTCTAATCTTCCACCGGTGTACTGCTCCATGTGCCCCAATCATCGGCTGAGCGCCAATCGGGGGGATCGCAACATTCACCAACCATTACATGGACTTTTCGAAAATCCACTTTTGAGGGTGATCCTAAATCTGCCAGGGAGATTCGTCCCTCAAGGGAAGGCCCAAAAGCAAATTCTGAATTCACAGTTGGCCCAATTGGTGTATGCCCAATCGTATTGTCTGCGATAAATCCTTCTATGTCTCCTGGGCCCCAGGAAAT
Organism: uncultured Anaerolineales bacterium; assembly: GCA_964458115.1. GTDB lineage: Bacteria > Chloroflexota > Anaerolineae > Anaerolineales > UBA11858 > NIOZ-UU35. Next base: position 4,120 of record CAYWIC010000069.1, read on the forward strand.
TTGCATCAAACGACTGTCAGCCTGGATCTCAATGTCGAAATGAACAAAGGGTTGGTTTGCGTCTACGCTATCAACCAGAAAATACAAATCATTCTCTGTAGCGAATGCATATCCAGCAGTCAGGTCTAAATAGCCCACCTCGGCGTCCCCGGACTCATCATCCTGAAGTGCCTGTCGATCTACCCAATCCCCGTTATCGCCATCGATAACAATTTCACCAACACCAATGACTTCTCCCTGGGAAAGTTTGGTTTCAGGAGGAGATAATTCTCCGCTTTCTCGAAAAGGTGTCTCCACATCGGGATGCCACTCGTCTGCGGCGCGCCACTCCGGATAATCGCAGCACTCACCAACCATGACATTAACCTGTCGCAAATTGACTGATTCGGGTGAGCCCAGATCTTCCAAAGAGACGCGCGCCTCCAATGCATGCCCAAAGGCAAACTCGGATTCCATCGTATTCCCAATCTCGTCATATCCCGATGTAACATCGCCCATGAAGTCTGCATGATCTCCCGGCGCCCAGGAGATCAACAACTCCCGATCATCTGCCTGAATCTGAATGTCGAATTGAACGAAGGGGAGATGCGCGTCAACAGTATCAATTAGGAAATACAATTCATCATCTGTTTTGTAAGCGTACCCCGTGGTCAAATCTAGGAAATCACCCTCACCATCTCCTGGCAGATCGTCAAATATCACCGACTGATTCTCCCAATCGTCAGCCGAACCATCGATAATCTGAAAGTTGGAATCCGACGAAAGTTCCTCCGCAATTTCTATTGATTGAGATTCTGTTGATTTCGAAATTTCTTGAAAGGGTGTGTCCACATCCGGAGTCCACATATCCACTGATCGCCAGGTTGCACCATCTCCAGCCATGACATTTACACTGAACATACTGACATCTTTGTCGACGTCGAAATCACGAAAATCGATCCGGCCTTCCAATGATTGCCCAAAGCGAAATTCCGAATAGGAGGTCTCTCCAACCGGCTCCCAATCCTTGGTTATATCCCCAAGAAAGCCTGAAAAATTCCCCGGCGCCCAGGAAATCTGCAGAACCCGATCATCGACTCTAAATTGGATATCGAAATGGACAAAGGGATGATCCGGATCCACAGCATTGATCAAGAAATACAACGAGTTTTCCGTTGAAAAGGCATATCCACTCGTCAAATCCAAGAAGCCCTCTTCCCCATCCCCGGCGGGGTCATCATACAAGTTAGATTGGTTCGTCCAATCTTCAGGATAACCATCGATATTGATTCCTGATTTGTCTTCTAAATCTTCTGACGCTATCCTTACAGGTTTTAGGCCATCGAATTCTTCCTGAGTCATTGTACTTAGTCGAAAAACTCCGCTACTTTGACTGGCCGCATAAAGGGTATTGCCATCCCCCGAAAGGGAAAGCTTATAAATGGCTCGGTTTGTCAATCCCTGATTGATCTGTTGCCATGAATCACCATTATCTTCACTCAAATAGACACCACTGCGCATGGTGCTGGCATAAATCACCCCGGGTCGAACTGTATCGAATACAATCGAGGTAACAATTTCGTTCGAGTCGATTCCATAACCGCTGCGAATCCAGTTTCCACCACCATCGGAGGATTTAAACATACCCCCATTGGCACTGGCGAATATTCTTTCTGGATCATGGGGGTCGACAACAACAGAACTCATGATTTTCGCAGAGATCCCTGTAGATGAATCTACCCAGGTTTCACCCCCATCTGTGGTCTTCTTGACGCCATTCGAGGTCGCAGCCCATGCAATCATGGGATCACTGGGATGAACCGCAACCTCAGCTACGGTAAACCCATGGATGGCCTCATCTAGAATTGTTTCCCATGAATTGCCACCATCCCTTGAGATCAGAATACTCTTAAGCGATTGAGCGCTACAGTCGATTTGATCCCAACTATTGAAGCAATGTTGCTGGCCGAATCCCGCATAGACAATTTGCGAATTCGAGGGCGCGAAGGTAAGAGCGAGAGGCCCTTGATGGGTATAGAACTCATTCTGAACAACGGAAATAAAATTAAGTAGATCCGTCCCATGACATCGGCGTTGTTCCCAAACGAGTCCACTATTGAAACTTTCGCGAATGCAACCCTGGTCCCCATCGCCATAGAGCAAGTGATCGCTATTCTCGGGATCGAAACTGATTTCCACTCCCTCTGTATTATCATGTTGAGGAAGCACTGCTTCCCAATTCAACCCGCCATCGAAGCTGATAAAGGGGCCTGTGCGCCCTGCAGCTACCACCAGAGCGGGATTCGCTGTGGATACTTCCACATCTCGGACGAGCAATCCAGAATAGCCCAGGCTCGTTGGCACCCAGTTCTCTCCACCATCTTCGGAATAGAAATTACCACCCTGGTAGGTATTGAGGAATATTCGATTGGGATCATCGGGGTCTACCTGAAAATCCATCGCGATACCCACGATCATCCGGTCCGGTCCATAGAATCCGCGCGCATTCGAAAATTGCCGCCAGGTTTGGCCGCCATCGCGCGAACGGAAGAAATCGTGCTGTCCGGCTGCATAGACATAATTAGGGTCTTCATCGACAAATTCAACGGCTGAAATCTCAGTTCCCACCAAGTGTTGCCAGGATTCCGCCCCATCATAGGTGATATAGGCCCCGCCTCCATTGGGGAATGTGAGATTCTTCGAACCAGCGATCAGGATATCCGGATCTGTAGGATGAAAATCCAGAGAGCTTACATTCATATTTCCAAGACCCTCGTTCATTGGCGTCCAGGTTTCGCCGCCATCGATCGACTTAAGAATGCCCACACCCCCGGGAGTATTCGTTGTCCAATCTGAGTTGGCCGCTTCTCGGTCGAAGATTCCGGTAGAAGCGTAGATGATCTCAGGGTTCTCTGGATTAATCAGGACATACCTGGCCAGATCCTCCCCACGCCAAACCTCACGCCAACTCTCTCCCCGATCAGTTGATTTATAGATCACGCCCTTCACCAGCCCGAAACCGCTGCCAGGGATGAATTTCCCCGCCCAAAGGGTGCTGGAAATTTCGCCAGCAACAAAAACCACGTCGGAATTCCCCGGTTGAACTGATATTCCCCGAAACGTCAGCCCCTCGGATTCCTTGATGCCTCTGGTCTTTCTTTGCCAGGTTTCGCCATTATCGTCTGAGCGATAGATGCCGCCCAAATTTTGGAGCCCAATCCAGACTGTATCGGGGTTGTTAGGATCAATTGTGGCGCAGAAAACAGGGATCATATCCCCTGAATATCCAGCTCTGAGATCGACCCCCTCATTGACGGTAAACCATGAGCGCCCTCGATCGGTGCTCTTGTGGATGCCAGCCCCGGAATCGGTCACATACATGATATCTGGATTGACCGGATTCATGCGGATATCGTACCCAACACCCCCTGGCGGTCCACCCAACCGCACCCAGGTTTGGTCGGTCAGAGGTGAGCCAGGATCTTCATCCTGTGCCGTCGTTGCTTGAGCAGCTATCTGCACACTATAAATTAATACCAAAACTAGAATGAATGCGATTAACATCTTTTTTTTCATAGTGCCCTCCCAATTCATATTCTAGCTTAACGAACTCATTATATTCCATGCCTAATAATCATTTGTCCGGGGGAACACCTTTCAAATCCAGACGAAAGACACCGCCACCATCCGTGCCAACATACAAATGCTGCCCATCGTGCGATATCGCCAAACCCAGGACAGCTCGGTTGCTCAAACCTTCATTGATCTTCTGCCAGATGTGTCCACCGTCTTTGCTGTGGTACATGCCGCTAAAAGTATCACTGATATAGATCACTTGTGGATTTTGCGGATCGAATTCAATATCATGGATGGCGCTATTCGGTTCTAACCCGGCCGTGGCCTGTGCCCAGTTTTCTCCGCTATCTGTGCTCAGAAAAATTCCTGTGGGCTCGACTGCTGCAATGACCTTTTGCGATTCGGTTGGGCTGACGGATACCGCTCGAACTCGAACTCCGCTGGGCAGCTGGTCGAGCCTCGTCCAGGTTTCACCACCATTAGCACTCCGATATACGCCCATTTCCGTTGCAGCGTAAACCTGCAAGGCATCGTATGGGGATACGGCCACATCATAAACTGGGAGGTCACCCAGAACAGCATCTGTCGCGCGCTGCCAGGTATTTCCACCATCATGAGAAACGAGCACCCCAAATCCGACATCACAAGGCGTTGGTTCACGCATCCGCAAGCAGCCATCTCCCGCGATACCGGCGTAGACAATGCTTGGATCTGAAGGCGCAAACAGGATCGTGCTGAAGGTTCCCTGGCCGCCCATTTGCTCTATGGACGCCCGCACATGCCAGCGTTGACCGCCATCTTTCGATTCGAGCATCACGCCATGACCGCCCAGCAAATGACCCGGATGGGACGGATCTGCCGCGATGGTCATCCACTCGAGGCCGGGCACGCCATCAGGATTGACAGGATAAAAGGCTCCTTGCCAGCTTGTACCACCGTCATCGCTGCGCCAAGGTCCACTGCGTCCGGCCGCGTAGACCTGCGCTGGATCGCTAGCATCGATCGCCACTCGAACTACTTGAGCACCGGTATATCCCTGACTGGCATTGTTCCAGGTACGGCCGCCATCTACGCTGAGGAAGTTGCCTCCGTTGTAATTGTTTGCAAAAACCCGATTGGTATCACGCGGGTCGCACTGCAAATCGATTGGCCAGCCAGTGACCACTCCTGGCGGGCCCCAACCCTCAGTGCCACCGGCAACTAGTTTCCAAGTCTCCCCTGCATCTTCGGTGCGGTAGACCGTCAGTTCGCTACCAGCATACCCAATCGAAGGATCAGAAGGACAAAGCTCTACGGAGGTAAATGATTCAGCAACTCGATCCATTGGCGGTATGAGCACGTGAGTCCAATGCTCACCACCGTTCGTTGTTCGATAGATCCCAGCGGGACTTTGCCCACTTTGCACCAAGTGGTCGGCTGCCGGTCCGGGGACCAGGTGCCCGGCTGCTGACAATAAAATGTCGGGGTTCTCTGGATGCATGAACAGGCTGCCAATATAGAGCATCTCTAGGCCGTTTTCCAACCCCAAGGCACGCCAGGTCTGGCCACCATCAACGGACTTTAGAACGCCCAAACCTCCAAAGGGTTCTATATCATTCTCTGGATCCGCGCTTTCGCCAATGGCTCCCCGGTCGAAGATCCCTGTGGAAACATAAAGGATGTTTGGGTCACGAGGATCAACCCAAAGGTAGCGTGCCAGGCTGGATGGGATGCCCCCGTCCCAGAGCACGTCCCAATGCTCGCCGCCATCCAGAGTCTTGTATACCACACCTCCAGTTCCAGAACCCCATACCGCTCCACCCGTGAGTGGATCATGAGTCTCGCCCATGGCATAAACTATATCCGAGGAACGCGGATCAACAGTGAAACCTCGGAAGCTCAGGCCGCCATACTTGATCGTGATGCCGTTGTCCTTTTGCTCCCAGGTAAGACCTCCATCAACTGATTTATAAACATGGCCACTCCAATCAGTACCCGCCCAGAGAATCTTAGGGTTGTGTTGGTCAACGGTTAGACTGAAAATTGAGATCGCGTCGCCAGTAACCCCGCCCTGGCCCGGAATGCCGGCATTGCTGGGCGACCAGGTCAGGCCATTATCCATGCTGATGTGTACACCCGCAAAATTGTCAGTGACATACCAGATATTCGGATCAGCAAAATTATAACGGATATCATAGCCCAGGCCGCCGGGAGGCCCACCCAGGCGGACCCAGCTTTCTGGCTGAAAAGCGGGGGCACCGGACGCTGCTAATCCGTCCTCATCTGACGATGTGACCCCTTCGGTGGAAGATGAAACTCCTTCACCTAGGGTAATAGACAAATCGTCAAGCTGGAGCACCTCTCTCCCATGCATCTCAAAAATAATCCCACCTGGAGGCAACGGACTGGTGTCGTCAACCGAAAACACTATTTCCTCATTCAGCGCTACGCGAATATTACCATCGGACACCATCAGAGACACAGTATTCCAATCCGATTCCTGAAGCGTTCTAGGCGAAGAACTCATCTCAATCACCTGGCCTCCAACTTCGCGATCCAGACGAGTGAAATCGCGGTTAAAGAGCAGATGATATGCACCAGAATCGCTGGCATTGAAGCTGAGAAAGAAATCAAATTGCTCATACCCGCGTATTCTGGTTGTGAGCGTATATACAGCACCCCAATCTCCTGGAATGGCTGCAAAATTACCTGACTCAATTTTCAAGATGCCATCTTCGACAAATACGCCGGGGGAATGATCCCATCCAGGCAGAGTCGGATCATCGAAGGAGTCAGTAAGCCCAGACCCCTGAGCATAGGTGAGCGTCAAAGGGACGATGAATAAAAGGATCAACACACAATGGATGATTCGAATCTGTAGGCGCATCATGATATTTCCTCCATCAGACTCAGTGTCACATATTGATTCCTTGATATTCACGCATCAAACGACAATAAATGACATATCCTGCGCCATCGAAGGGGCTGTGTTTCGATCCAAGGACATCGGTATCGCACCCAGATCTACAGTGACCTCTATTTCTCCCACTACAAGAATTATACCTTGCCGTCACAAAAATTCACCAATTTTCCAGATTAGGGCGTACCGAGGCGGAGCACACCTCCGCCCGTAGTAGCGACGTAGAGCACGCTGCCATCACTAGAAAGCGCCAAACTGACCGCAGCTCGAGTCAGCAACCCAGCGTTGATCGCTGACCAGGTCACGCCGCCATCCGATGAAACATAGACCCCGCTATCGGGAGTGGCGGCGTAGATCACATTAGAATTGGCCTGATCCGTCACCAGGTCGAGCACGCTGGTTTCGGGATTCATCCCTGATGACGAAGCCACCCAATTGACGCCACCATCCTGGCTGATCAACACACCACTGCGCGTCAGTCCGGCATACAGCTTAGATGGGTTCCTGGGATCGACAGCGATGGACACCACCGCCGGCGCGGGCATGTCAGGATCCTGATTGTGAGGGGATAAGACTTGGCGGATATTCTCAGCGACTAGCGTCCAAGTTGCGCCGCCATCATCGGAGCGATATACGCGGTCCGGATAAACAGAAACAAAGGCTCTTCCATCAGCCGCAAAGACCAGATCAGTGGCCATACCTTCCCTCAAGCTGGACTGATGCCAGGTCTCACCGGCATCGTCAGAGTATATGACCCCGCGCCCGCCCTCACAATTGCCAAACTCGCCACATTCGACCTCCGCTTGTATGCCCACAACCCGCTCTGGAAGTTGTGGTGAGAACGTGGCTTTTTTCATCAAACCCCAATCATAGAAGCTCGTCGTATCGAAAAACGGCTCAGCTTCGTGCCAGGTCTGACCGCTATCATAGGAGATTTTTGGAACTGGACCCGCATCACCCACAACAGCCAATAAATGGGAAGAGTCCTTTGGGTTTAGGGCAATGGCGTAAGCTTCCAAGGCGCGCGCCACACCCGTCGACATACCGCTCCAGGTTTGCCCTCCATTTTCACTGATGAAGATGCCGCTGCGTGCGCTAGCATAGATCTTAGCAGGGTTTTCCGGCGCGACCACCACCTGGTGCATCAGTGCGCCAGTGTAGCCCTGACTGGCATTGACCCAAGTCTGGCCACCATTTTCGCTCAAGAAGTTGCCACCCCCATAATTGTTGACGAATATCCGCATGGGGTCGCTCAGGTCGCACTGCATATCGATGGGAAATCCCGCCGCCGCGTCCGGGGGGCCCCATAAGGCGCCCTCGGTCTGCCCTAAATCCCCACTGCCTCCTTCGAGTGCCCAGGTGAGGCCGCCATCGTCGCTGCGATAAAAGCCACTCAGGGAGGCCGCGTAGACAACCTGGGGATCACTCTCACAGATCTCCACGGCGCTGGCATTAGGCAAGTCCAGCACCCGCGTCCATGATTCGCCGCCATCCTGTGTGCGGTAGATTGCTCCAACTGGTCGTTCCAAAGCCCACATATAGGGATCGTTGCCTGCTGCGCCAATCAGGATTTCCGGCTTACGAGGATGCATCGCAAGACTCCCAAAATAGAGTTCGTCGTCGCGGATGCCGTTTTCCACGCCTAACGTTTCCCAAGACGTGCCACCATCGCGACTGCGCAGTATCCCTACTCCCCCAGGTTCAATGGTTGTGGGATTGCTATTGGCCGCTTCCCGGTCGAAGATGCCAGTAGAAACATAGATCAAGTCATGATCCTGAGGGTGGATCCAGATGTAGCGAGTCAGGTTATCTCCATACCAAATGCGGTTCCAATTCTGACCACCATCCGTCGTTTTGTAAACCGCGCCCTTGACCATATCGAGTCCCAGGCCAGGCAGTGGCTCTCCATTCCATTCCCAACTGGGTATCTCTCCCCCCAGGTACACCACATTCGAGTTCCCGGGCTCAACGGTGAATCCGCGAATCGTCAGCGCCCGCTCTTGGATTCCATTGCTCAGCGAGCGCCAGGTCTCACCAGCATCATCACTCCGAAAGACCCCGCCCCCAAACTGGGTGCCCACCCACAAAGTATTGGAATTATTTGGGTCAATGGTTAAGCTGAACACTGGGATGCCGTCATTGGAGGGACCAACCCGAGCCGTGAGGCCTTGATTGATTGGGACCCAATTCTGACCTCCATCGATGCTCTTGAAAGCCCCTGCCCAGGCATCGGTGACATACATGAAATTAGGATTGTTAGGGTCGATACGGATATCATAACCCAGCCCGCCCAGCGGACCACCGGTGTAGACCCAGGGCAATGAATGGTATGCCAAATCACCGGGGGCTGATGTGACCACATCTGTGGTGATACCTGCACTTTGAGTACCTTCTGTCTCCAAAGGGAGCAAGGAAATATGATCCACTTCGGCTGCTAGATTTCCTAAGGTTTCCATCGCCACACCACCCGAAATCAGGTAATCACTCTCTTGAAGACCTAGCGTGCCAACACCCTGGATCGTCGCCAAAACCTCACCGGCCTTGGTTTCGATGGTAAGTTCGTACCAGGTATCAGGTTTTAAAACAACATCACCCGCGGCCAATTCATTGACACGCCCACTGGCTTCACGCTGGAAAACGAAATGTTGCATATCAAGCAAGAGATGGTAGCTGCTCTCTCCGCTGCTGCGGAAGCTGATCACAAAGGCACCTTCACCAGCGATACGAAAGCGGACAGCCAGGGAATAATCCGTCCAATCACCACCTCTATGGATAAAATTTCCTGGCTCGATGCGCAGGACCCCCTCACCGGCGCTCACACCCGGGGTCATTTCCCAACCAGGCAATGTCGGATTATCAAACTCATCTGAGAATCCCTGCGCTTGGGTAGAGGATCGAATAGGCAATCCTAAGAATAAGAACACGAAAATACCGATCAGCAATTTGTACACAAAGCTACCAGACATCGTCACACCTCTCGGGTTTGTATTAATAACTGTTTCCATGAATTGCCTAAAAGTATCACACAAGTGGCTTCACCTGGGTCTCTGCAAGTTCTCATGGTGAACACCAATTTCCACGGAGATTTCTAATGAGTCCTTTACCCTTTAGTCTTAGTGTAATCGCAAAAAGTTACAATGAGATATCAATTTCGTAAGGAACCCCAAAAACCATATATAATGGGTGAACGGAGAACGAAATGCCTACATCGGGGAAATGGTTTTGGCCTTTATCTATCTATGCCATCAGTGGTGTGGTTGCCCTCTATGCAGCCTACCAGATATTGAGAAGTGAAAAGAAATATCCCGGCGCGCAATCCTTGGCTTCGGCTTTGATTGCTGCTTCAGCATGGGTGTTAAGCATCGCGGGGGGCCTGATCAGCCCCTCACTCGAAGCCAAGATATTCTGGTTGCTAATACGCTATTTGAGTATATGTATGTTGAGTACTGCTTTCCATATCACTATGAATCAATACCTGCACAGCAGGCAATGGCTCACGTGGCGAAAAGCATTCTTCCTGAGCATCGTACCCCATATAATGGTGATCTTATATCTCACTAACGGGAAACACAATCTAATCCACCAACAAATCATTCTTGCTCCGTTTGGCCCTTACCAGATGTTGGCCACCAATTATGGTCTCGGGATGTGGCTTTTCCTAGCCTACAATATTGGCCTTGTGTTGATCGGCTCTATCTATATCGTTTCGATGTTACTTCAGACTAGAAGAACAAGTAGTTATAGGGGCATTCTCATTCTTATTGGAACCATTGTGCCCATCACAATAATCTTCATTCAATTCAGTAGATCAAATCCTTTCGGTTTTTTCAGTCCCGCACCCATTGCAATCATTATCTCGGCCATCGCCTCTGCGTATCTGCTTGAAAATGCACGCAGGCAACAACTGGTGAGGATATCGCGCTCGAGCTTATTCGAAACCATCGAAGATATAATCTTTGTGCTCGACAACGAAAAACGCCGTATCATCGACATGAACGGGAGCGCCGAAGATTTCGTAGGAAAGCCCTTCGCCGAACTCATTGGCCAAGATATCGCTCAAACATGGCCGGATGTCTCTGCCAAGATCCTCGAAAACGATCAGGAATCTGAATTCGAAGATCGGATTGTCCTCGAGCGCCAAGGGGTAGAACTCACTTATGAATTCAAATTCATAGAATTACTGAACTGGCAAAATATCCCGATAAATTACATGCTTGTGATTAGAGACATCACCACCCACGCCAAACTAGAAAGCCAGATTAGCGCAGCTCTCCGAGAAAAGGAAACCATGCTGAGAGAAATCCATCATCGCGCCAAGAACAACCTGCAAGTCATCTCCAGTATGTTCAATTTGCAATCAGCTATGATCAAAGATTTCGATATGAGAAGCGCATTTCAAGAATGCCAGGATCGAATCGAGGTGATTGCTTTAGTTCATGAGCAGCTATACCAGACCGAGGGACTCCAATACATCAATTTCGGTAGGTATATCGAAACGATGCTAGACAGGCTCAGTCATAATTCTGCTGATGAACTTGTGAAAGTTCAAATCGAAACGCAACTGGCAGACATCCATCTTTCTATCGACCTGGCAACGCCTTGCGCATTGATAGCTTACGAATTATTGACCAACGCCCAGCAACATGCCTTTTCTTTGGGGGAATCGGGATTGGTTTCGATCAGCCTTCAACGCCAGGAAAATAGGCGGTGCCTTTTCGTCATCCACGACAACGGGAACGGCATTCCTGAAAGTATCGATCAGCATGAGGGTGGTAACTTAGGCTTCAGGCTAGTGCGAGCATTGGTTTCTCAAATTGGAGGCAACATGCGCATCCAACGCCGAACTGGCACGTGTATCGAGATCACTTTTCCCTTCGCAGAGGCATCCTAATGAATTCAACGATCTTCTTTCGCTGGATACAACCCCTAGTGGGTGCAGTGATCTTATTAGCATTCGCACTGAAAATCTGGTACCCCCTGAAGGGACCGCTCAAAACCAATGCCCTGATTTTGCTTTCGGGTGCAGAATGGTTGCTCATGCACGCATTAGAACTAAGCACAAGTGATATTGGGCTAAAGATCATATTTTTAAAATTGAAATATGTCGGCATTGTTATGCTGCCGTTGTCCTGGTACCTATCCGCGATATCCCATATCTATTTGAAACGCAAAGAGATGATTCTGCCGCGCGTATTGATCATCATTGTGCCACTCGTTACCTTGGGACTGGCATTTACGAACGAGTTTCATGAACTTTTTTGGACGAATATTTACACCCAGCCCCAGGATCCCTATTTGGAGTTAAGCACCGACAAAGGGTGGGGATATTGGGTCTTTTTAATTTTTTCGTATTCTTTAGTAGTCGGCAGTTTGGCTCCTTATTTGAAGACTTTGAATCGCTACATGAAAGCTTTTCGCATCCAGACATTCTTCCTACTATTAGGGGTGAGTCTGCCAGTCGTTGGTACTCTCTTTGACTTGTTGGATTTAGGGTTCTTGCCTAGCCTGGAACTCACCCCGCTGGCTTCTGGCCTCAGCGTATTATTCATTTTTACCTTAAACCAGCGCTTGCGCATTGGAGGAATCGTGCCGATGCGCAGGAAGACGATCATCGACCACATGGCGGAGATCATCATCGTACTCGATGCTCAGAACAAAGTGTTAGATATGAATTCCACGGCGGCAAAATTTCTACAGCTCACTCGCTCAAGGGCAAATGGCAAAAAAATCAACAACATCACTCCTCCAGAATATGGCCTGAACTGGTATGAGATCACTCAGGTCAGCTCAACCACCAAAATGGTTTCGATCGCCAACCCAAGCGGTTTCTTCCAAACCTATGAGATCTCATGTACCCCTGTTCAACTCGAGCTTAGCGATATCCGGGGCGTGATTGTATCGATGTATGAAATCACTGAATTAGTCGAGTTCAAGGAAACCATCGAGGCATCGCTGACTGAGAAAGAGATCCTATTTCAAGAAATTCATCACCGCATTCGTAATAACTTGCAAGTCGTTTCCAGCTTGCTCTTATTGCAAATGCGGGAAGTTGCCGATCTTGAGCTCCGAAACATATTCAACGAAAGCTGCAATCGCATTCAGGCCATGGCCTTGGTGCACGACAAGTTGTACCAGGCCAGCGACCTGAGCAGCATCCCCTTAGACTCATATATCCGGGAGTTATCCCATCTCCTGGTCGACAACCAACCGGTGGGGACTGGACAAATCGAGCTGAGCTTCGACATTGACCCGATTATGGCAAAAATCGATACTACGATATCGTGCGGCCTGATTTTGAACGAATTGATCTCGAACGCCATCAAACACGCCTTTCCACATCGCCAGGACGGCCTGATCCAGGTTGGGGTCAAAAAACACCCTAAGGAACTCTTGCAGTTGAGTGTTTGGGATGACGGAGTGGGATTTTCAGAGGAGATCGATCTGAGTACCGGTGAATCACTTGGGCTACAACTGATCTCAACCCTGGTGAAGCAGCTCAAAGGCACCATTCAAGTTGTGCGCAACCCTGGCACGAAGTTCCAAATTGACATTCCAATTTAATTATATAGTTGGGGTCAGAGTATATAGCACTCGGCCCTAAATCTGGGGGATCACCTCGGCAATTCCTAGAGCGCCTTTTCCTTAATTAAATCAAATTGAATTATCAGGGATATACTTGAGTCCTGTACCGGTATTGAACAGCACAATGCGCTCATCGGTGGCGACCCAGCCCTGTTCCACAAGAATTTCCAAGGCTGCTAAGGTGGCTGCCCCTTCAGGGGCAGCGAAGATGCCCTCTTTGAACGCCAGGCGTTTTTGTGCTTCAACTATCTTCTCATCACTTACAGCCACCGCATTGCCATTACTTGCGCGCAGATCATCCAGAATAATTTGATCGGCGAAACTCTTGGGCACACGTAACCCTGAAGCCAGAGTCTGCGCATCGGTCCAGAAATCACAAAATGGCAGGCCCTCTTGGAATGCTTTTACTACGGGGGCACACCCCTCTGATTGAACAGCGACCATGCGCGGCCTCCGAGAATTTTCCAACCAGCCCAAGGCCTCCATTTCATTAAAGGCCTTCCACATCCCAACCAGTCCAGTGCCCCCACCAGTGGGGTAAATTATCACATCGGGCAATTCCCACCGAAAATCTTCAGCCAGTTCGTAGCCCATGATCTTCTTTCCTTCAGTACGGTAGGGCTCTTTGAAGGTTGAGACGTCAAACCAACCTTCTGCGCGCGCTTTCTCGCCTGCCATCCCCGCGGCCTCGCTGATCAAGCCGTCAATCAAGATCACTGTCGCACCGGCAATCCGGCTTTCTTCAACATTGGCCCTGGGCGTATCTTTGGGCATAAAGATATGGGACTTCATTGAGCCACGCGCGGCGTAAGCGGCCATTGCGCCCCCGGCGTTCCCCGCAGTAGGAATGATCACCTTGATGATTCCCAACTCTTTGGCCTTCGAAACAGCAGCAGACAGGCCGCGCGCCTTGAAAGAACCGGTGGGGTTGAGGCTCTCATCTTTGACATACAAATTGGAGAGACCCAAATCCGTCCCCAGGTTGGGAAGGGGCAATAAGGGCGTATCGCCCTCCCCGAGAGTGATCATATTTTCCGTCTCACTGACAGGCAAGACCTCTTTCCAGCGCCACATTCCTGCTGGTCGTCTGCGAAACTCATCTCGGTCCAACTGTTCACGCGCTACAGCGAGATCATAGCGCGCCAGAAGTGGCGCCTGACAATCAGGGCAGAATGTCTGAACAACGGAGGCATCGAAGTGCTCTCCACAGTCATAGCATTGTAGGTATTGAAGATATGTCATCGCTTAGTTATCTTGTTCTGGAATAAAGGCTTCGACCCTGGCCCACAATTCTCTCACATTGATGGGCTTGGACATATACACATCGCAACCGGCTGCCAGGGCCTTTTCAGCATCCCCTCGGAGCGCATTGGCTGTAATTGCAATAATGGGCACGTAATGCAAGGCCCCAACATCGCTCTTCCTGAGCCGTCGTGCTACTTCATACCCATCGATATCCGGCAAATTAATATCAAGCAAGATAACTTCAGGGCAGAGCTCCTCGGCCATCGAAAGCCCTTCCATTCCATTGACTGCACCTTGAATGTCATAGCCGCGCGCTCCAAGCGCTCTCTGTACCAGGCGCATATTATCCGGGTTATCTTCAATATACAATATTGTGTATGTCATTTCGTTTACTCCAAGCGCAAATATTTTCTTCGCTCCATTATTCCATGCTTATTATTGGTTTGTTTTCCTGTCAGTTTGTGGCTGTGTTGTTTTAAGTGGCAACTCAATCCGAAAAACGGACCCTTCTCCGGGAATACCGCTGCTCTCTGCCCAAATGCGCCCACCATGCATCTCAACTAGGCGTCGGCTGATTGGCAAGCCTAAGCCCGTGCCACCAACCTTGCGCGTGGTAGATGTATCTACCTGGCTAAAGGCATCGAAAATCGAAACGAGATTTTCCTGTGGAATCCCAATTCCCGTATCCTTTATACTGATTAGGATAGAATTCTTTATTGTTTTTGCCCCAATCGTTATGCCACCCTCGTTCGTAAATTTGATCGCATTGCCAATCAAATTTATTAGAATCTGGCGCAGACGAACTGAGTCAGCCATCAAAACTAAATCATCGTCCATCTTGCTTTCGAATTCGAGGTATAAAGATTTTTCAGCTGCCAGTGGATTGACAACTTGAAACACGCTCTCGAGCATTATAGGAAGAGCAATCGTATCGAGGGTTAGGTCAAATTTACCAGCCTCGATCTTTGCCATATCAAGGACGTCATTAATCAACGACAGCAAGTGCTGTCCGCTGCCATGGATCGATTGTAAATCGGTCTGCATATCTTCGGTTACAGGCCCATCTAAGCCCTCCATGATGACCTGAGTAAAACCGATGATCGAGTTTAGCGGAGTTCGCAGTTCATGGCTCATGTTAGCCAGGAAGGAAGACTTCAACTCATCCAACTCTCGCAAGCGCTGAACCGTCTCCATTTGCTCGGCGTATAATTGCGCATTCCGCAGGGCAACCGCGGTCTGGGAAGCCAGCGTACTAAATGTGCGCTTGTCGTCTTCTGTGAAGCGATTGGCAACATCTGCCTGAACATCAAATATCCCGATCAATTCGTCAGCGACGACCATTGGCAGCGCTAATTCGCTCAATGCTTCTGGCAGCAGTGGATGGTTCATAAACTCAGGGTCGCTGGAAGCATCATTTGTGATGACCACCTCTCGCAAACGAGCAGCTTTAGCAATAAGTGATTTCTTTTGCCCTAACCTGATCGTGATTTCGTGTTCTAGCATTTGCTGACCGATCATACCAGGACCAGCTCTAAACACTAAGGTCGCGTTATCCTCCGCAACCAGGAAGATGGATACAAAATTCAAATTAAAGCTCGATTGAGTTAATTCTACAACCGATTGCAGCAATGACTGAGGGTTCAATATGGTTGCTGCGGCGGTACTTAATTTGGCGACTGTCTCAAGCTCTGTAGCGCGTTTATCGAGCTGTTGACGACTACGTTCCGTCTCATTCAGCAGACGAATATTTTCTATTTGGGTACTCAGTTGTTGGTTGATCTCAGCGATCAATGATCGGTCTCGCTCAGATAGCCTTTCTTTGCCTACAACACCCAATTGACCGATAGATTCATCTCGCACCTCGATATCGAAGGTGATCTGCTTTTGTGAAGCATTGCCGTCAAAGGGAATTGGTGTTACCTGGCGACCATCGTACTGATACCCAAGGATGGACTGGTCTCGCATATCGCGCCACCCCTGGCGCGTCAAGCGTTGTACAGCTTCTTGTGCTTCCTTGCGGTAGCGTTCAGAACGCGAGAGCAGGCGTAGATTTTCAATTTGTTGAGAGAGTTGTTGGGAAACACTTTCAACCAACTCCTCATCGTCTGACGACCATTCGTTTTCATTTTGCAATTGAAAGACACCCACCTTTTGACCTAAAACTTCGATTGGAGCAGTAAGCGTATTCTTGCTTGCGGTCGGGTCAAGGGGCTCGTTCAATTTCAACAACTGTTCCTGGTCGTAGGTAAATCCTAATCGCTCCGGGGTTTCGACAGCATCCAGGTATTCATGCCACCCTTCATAAGAAAGACGGCTGGCCTGTTGCGCCAAATCCTGCTGAACACGTTCGACCTTGGCAAACAAATTGGCGTTGAGGGTGGCAATCGCCAACTGACCTGCCAGGGCTTTAAATGCAGGCAAATTCTCCTTGTTGAGGCCGCCGGCCTGAGTGCTTTGCATGTTCAACACACCCAAGACCTCGTCGCCTGCAATCAAAGGCAAAGCCATCTCTGAGCGGGTTTCAGGAAATAAGGGGTTAGGTTCGTGAATGGGGATGACCTGAATATCATCAACGATTACGGCGCGTCTTTCAATTGCAGCGCGCCCATTGATCGATGCCAGTGATAGAGGTATGTGGTGGCCGCGCCGTAATAGCAATTGGCCGATCTCACCGGTGTTAGCGCGTAATATCAGATTGCGCTTCGCCGGATCGGGTAAATATATTTGCGCGCAATAGAGATCGAAGCTCTCCCTAATCAATTCGACTGCTTCAGATAGCATGACCCTTGGATCCATCACCAGGGATAGACGTTGTCCAATCTCGGTTGCGAGCGCAAGATCATGCGTGGCTGATTTCACACGCTCCTCCAAAGAAACGCTCAGTGCCTGCATTTCTTCGCTATATTCAGTTACCTCTTTGAGACGCTCCTTCTCAATGTTGTCGCGAAAAACTGCGCCAAGGGTTAGCGTGACGCCAATTGGCATAATTACACCGATCGACAAGAGCACATCGGATAAATTGATTAGGGGGCTGAAAACAGTCAGGAGAAATAAAACGGCTAAATTTCCTAATACCAAGAGGACCATACCAGACAATGACATCAATGTAGCACCAATTGCGAAAGCTAAGGGCACCGTCGAGAATAGAACCGAACCGATATCGCCTTGTCGATACAACGCAAGCACATATCCCATGAAGGATATTGATCCCGCAAATAAAGCTGAACCCCAGCCATAATAAGGTGACCGACTTAAGAGATAGGCCACCATAATCGCAATCGCCAATCCAACCATGGCAATGAAAACTGGATACCTGACCCCCCGGGATTGACCAATCACCACCAATCCGATCAGGTTAGTGACTAACACACCTAAGGACAGTGTAGCTGAAGACATTGCTCTTCTTTGGTCGCCAATCTCCGAAATCGAAGGGTGATGGCTGACAATGCCATGTCCGATGCGCATTAGCCAAACCTTAAATCCGACTTGATGACCATGATCTTCTGAAGTGGTACTTATCATATAGTTTCCTACCAGCTTCGATTATGAATCGGGGCTTTGGGAAACGCCGTGGGACTATCCAGATGTAGGGGTGAGTGGGGTGCTTCACACCGCCCACACCCCAACAAAAGGTGGATAACCCCCGCAAATACAAGAGAGCCTATGAATCAGCTCTCTCCAGTAAATTTAATTCAACCTGAGCGATTTTTGCACCTGTTGCTTGGCCCAACTCTCTAACGGCGACTTTCAAAGCCTCATCGATGGACACTGCACTCTGAATACGCTGCCCAATCGAGGTTGTCAGGACTTCCCGTTGGGCCTTCTTTTGTACGCGCCTGAAGGCGAAAGCATTTTGTAAAGCCACCGCGACCTGGGAAGCGATCGCTTGGGTCAGGTAGATATCTTGTTGATCTAAACCACCCCGAATGTTGTGTTGAACATCCAGCACACCCAGCACATCATCCCCTAATGAAATCGGAACTGCCAGCTCTGACCTGGTCTCTGGTAACAATGGATTTTCAATCCAATCGGCGTTCTGGGATACATCCCTACTTAAGACAGGCTGGTTCGTCTCAGCCGCGCGTCCGACCAGTCCCCAAGCCCTGGCTAGGCTATGGCCACTTTCCAACATGGCCTGTCCAACCAAACCGGTGCCTCCCACCAGGTTAAGTGTGTGTTCGTCTTCGTCGATTAAATATATATGAACATGATAATAGCCAAAAGCTTCTTGCAACTGGAGAACGACTTCTTGAATTAGTCGCTCTTGTTCGAGGATGTTGGATAAATTGCGGCTGATCTCAGAGGAGATCTGCAATGCGTGTGTTCTCTCCTCGACGCGCTTCTCTAAGCCTGCGCGCTCTTTCAATAATTCACGAGAGACTTGGCGCTCACGTTGGTATGCCGTTGCAAAAGCATTTTGCAAGGTAACTACCCCAACCGCGACCATAGTAATCACGCCAAAGATTTGAATGCCATAAAAAATCCACTGGTTATAGTCGAAATTGCTTAAATTGGGATTGACAAGGAATATGCGCTGATTGAGAACACCCCATCCCACCGCAGCCATACTAAGAATTCCGATCCCGATCGCAACAACGCCTGCACGCCAACCCAATAACATAAAGGCAAACACCACAAAAACCATCAAATAAATACCCGCCTCGCCGATAATGCCCGTTTCCAGCAAACTCCAAAGATATAATATAAATCCAATCAAAACAGTGCCATATGCTCTCAAGCGATACGGTAGTCGCAGGAATGCAAACAGGCCTAAGACAACGATGAACCCAACGGTTGCACCAATGGAGACAAGAATATAGCCTGAAAGTGGCGAATCCAGAATGCGTAGATAGGCGTAGATTGAGATGGTTCCGATCAGAAAACTCGAAAAGAATGTCACCCGTAGCAAGGCAACCACCAACTTTTCTCGCCATACGCCGATATATTCTGCCCGCGTCTCAGGCGTGTTTTTGATGAGCGTACTTTCCCCAAAACCATCTCTCCCTTGGCTTTCGGAATATGGGCCTTGGGATAGCTCTTCTTCTGGTGTTCTATGAAATTGTTTGCTCATCGAATTACTCATATACGAAAATAAAATAGAAGCAAGGCAACCTAATTTATGGGTTGAGCGATATGCGTGTCTCTGCATCCAAGGCTCGGCCCAACTCTCGCACCGCCACCTTTAAAGCTTCATCGATAGCCTGGGTGCTTTGAATACGCTGCCCAATTTCAGCGATCAGGGCTTCATGGCGAGCTTGCTCCTGGGCTTGACGGTATGCACGCGCGTTTTGCAGGGCAATAGCTACCTGGCTAGCAATAGAGAGCAGCAGATTGGCATCAGCATCTCCCAGCCCATCATAGGCATCTTGCTGAACATCCAAGACACCAAGCACGTCTTCTCCAATGGTAATCGGTACGGCGACTTCAGACTTTGTATCTGGCAGTTGGGGGTTTGGTATCCAATCGTTTTCTTGATGTACATTCGACACCAAGATCACCCGGTTGTCATCGCCAGCTTGGCCAACGATGCCCTCCCCCCTGGGAATCCGATGGCCGCGCGCGACCATCTGTCTCCCCGCTTCATCTGTCCCTTCTACCATGACCAACATCTCTTTGGCTTCATCGAACAAATAGATATGGACATGGTAATAATCGAAGGCATTTTGCAGTTGCTCGACAACTTCCTTGAAAAGCAGTTCTTGATCGAGAATCGTCGATAAACGGCGAGCAACTTCGGTGGAGATTTCCAGGGCCCTGGTACGATTGTTTACCCGCTGCTCCAGCGTCTCTAACAATTCGCGCTGTCTCTTAGTCATAGCAAAGAGCGTCCGGCTTAGGGCACCGAACTCGTCCTGCGCCTCACTGGATCGGATCGCGTCCCAATCACCTGCCATCACTCTGGCAGAGGCATTTTCCATTTCTAGGATTGGAGCCGTGAATCGATTCGCCATGTACACCGAAGCACCCACAACTAAGAGCATCACGATAACACTCGATATGATGATGGTCCTAAGAATCTGAGTCTCCACTCGATCCATCTCGCCAGATATGGCAACAGCGTACTGCTCAAATTCGTCCAAATACGTGGTGGCTGCCACTCGCAAAGGGGTGTTGCCCACAGATCGAATAGCCATAAATTTCGGGCGAATAACTCCATCAGCATCCTCCCAGTCGTAATAGCCTTCAGAATCCGAACCATCCAACGAGGCTTCAAAAATTGCCCAAAAATCAGGAAAGGGATCAGCAAGGGTAGACATATCCGTGCCCACAATGGCAGGATTGACATGGTAATGGGTAATTCCTTGTGAATCAAAAACTGCGGTGTATCCTGTTTCACCAACTGGTTGCACTGAAATATCTGCTAAGGTCAGATCGCTTTCAAGAGCGGTTAGGTCTGAAACATCCAGTTGGGGATTATGATCTAAGTAGATCTCGATTTGGGAGGCCGTTGAACGGGCATTGTCGCGGATATTTTGGCGCGCCATTTCATCCAGTGAAGCCGTAAACATCCCGAAAACCTGACTTGTCGACATGAGAGATCCGATCAACGCCACAATGATCGCCGGGATTAAACCGATCACAAAGATGATCAAGATCAAGCGAGTGCGGATATTGCCGACCGCTGCCTGTCGAATTGCGATGGAAATGAATGAGACTACAATAAAACCAATCGCTACCGGAAAGAAAACCCGCATCTCAGTCAGCACCATCTGGAACAAGAAATCCGACCAACCAGAATAGACAGCAAGCACCATCGCCGCAATGGTAGTGATGATCAGCCAGGGGCGGGATTGGCTGGGGAAAACTTCGAAAATTAAAATTCCCGAAGATACAAGAATATAGGCCGCCGCTAAATAGCCAATATCTTGAAACACGATTGACGCGGATAGCGAAGGCAGCAAATTGACGATAAACAAAATCGAGATGCCCTGCAAAAGATGGCCGCGCTCGCGGCTAATTCGCGTAATAGCTAAACTGAAAAGACCGGATATCGTATAAAGCAGGGTGAACCCAAAGGTGACAAAAAATTGCCAGTCATTCATCCCACCCATGAGCAAATAAATGCCAAATGCATTATAAAGCACGCCACTGACACCCATCACCAATGCAGTTAGCCGAGCCTTATGAGTATCTACCTGACCATTCAGCACGTTGCGATTCAGGTCTTGTTCAGAAATAAGGTTATCTATTCTGGAAATACCTCTCATTTGGGGAAATTATAGCAACTTCCATGTGAGGATTCCCTTGATGGGAATTGATGAAAGGTGATTGAAAGGCCGCCCTGATTAGTGTCTATGCGCATGATTATGTGCCAAATAAACTCTTTTGGACAAAAAACATAGTATTGCAGAGATAGGGTTGTGGGGGGGGGGGGGGGCCCCCCACCCCAAAAAGAGGGATAAATTATTTTTTTAAAATAT
>CAYWIC010000070.1:0-25767 GCA_964458115.1 uncultured Anaerolineales bacterium
AGATCATCTTATCGAAGAGCCTGAAGAATCTGTTGAAGAACCTGAACTGGAAGAATTAGTTTCTGGAGAAGTTCCTGCTGTTGCTGAGACCCCAATGGATGTTGAGGTTTCAACGGATACCGAAATCCTGCCTGATGCCGAGGTTGTGAGTGATATTGACGCGCCAACTGATGAAGTAGAGACGACTGATCTCGAGACCCCTGACGATGTGCCAGCTGACGCCGGAATAGCAACCAAGGCAAAAGATGTTCAGGATGAAGATGATTTCGTCCCAATTGATGCCTTTGGGGAAGATGATGGCCGTCACTGGTATGTTGTTCATTGCTACTCTGGCTATGAGAACAAAGTCCATCACAACTTGATGCAGCGCATTGAGTCTATGGGCATGCAGGATATGATCTTCGATGTCGTCGTACCAACGGAAGAAGAGATCGAGGTCAAAGAAGGTAAGCGTCGGACCGTGGAGCGCCGGGTTTTCCCTGGTTACATCCTGGTCAATATGCTCCTGACCGAAGAATCCTGGTATGTAGTTCGCAATACGCCTGGTGTGACTGGTTTTGTTGGCATGGGCAATACGCCGATCCCGCTGCGCCCTGAAGAGGTTGCACATATCGTTAAGCGCATGGAAGCCGATGCCCCGCGCATCAAAGTAACCTTCCGCATCGACGAACGTGTTCGAATCATCGAAGGTCCCTTCAAAGATTTCCATGGCACAGTTTCAGAACTGGATATGGAACGTGCCAAAGTACGTGTTATGGTGAATTTCTTCGGCCGGGAAACCCCGGTTGAATTGGATTTCTTACAAGTAGAAAAAATGTAATTGGAAAAATATAAACCTCGTGGGAGGATGTAAACATCCGCCAAGCGAATGAAAACAACATTCGCCTACCACAAAGGAGAAAAAATGGCTAAAAAACTAAAAGCAATTGTAAAACTTCAAATTGAGGCCGGAAAAGCCAATCCCGCACCCCCCATTGGGCCCGCATTGGCTGCTCATGGTATCAACCTGATGCAGTTCTGCAAAGAATACAATGCCCGTACCCAGAGCCGCATGGGAGATATCATCCCGGCTGAGATCAGCATCTTTACCGATGGCTCATTTAAATTTGTCCTGAAGAGCCCTCCTGCTTCTGCACTGCTCAAGAAAGCCGCCGGTGTGGACAAGGGTTCGGCTGTTCCCAACCGGGAGAAGGTTGCTACGGTCACCCGGGCACAACTGCGTGAGATCGCTGAAATTAAAATGAAAGACCTGAATGCTATCGATGTTGAAGGCGCTATGCGCCAGATCGAGGGCACAGCCCGAAATATGGGTTTCCTGGTAGAAGACTAACTCTCGTGGGAGGGCAAGAATGCCCGCCAAGCGAATGGCACCGTAGTTCGCACACCACCAAGGAGTAAATAATGGCTAAGCACGGAAAGAAATTTACAGAAGCTTTCGAAAAAATTGACCGATATAATAATTACGATCCCGAAGAGGCCATCGCTTTGGCAAAGGAATTATCCTTCGCCAAATTCGATGAAACCGTTGAACTGCATGTCCGCCTGGGCGTAGACCCTCGTCACGCCGATCAACAGGTCCGCGATGTGGTTGTTCTCCCCCACGGATTAGGAAAAACAGTCCGAGTGTTGGTTTTTGCCCAAGGGGAGGATGCCATGAAAGCGCGCGAGGCTGGCGCGGACTATGTGGCTGATGACGACGAGATGATCCAAAAGATCCAAGATGGCTGGACCGAGTTCGATGTGGCCATCTCAACCCCGAGCATGATGGGCAAAGTTGGTCGTTTGGGGCGCGTTCTTGGCCCGCGCGGCTTGATGCCCAATCCCAAAGCTGGGACTGTTACCCAGGGTGATGATCTCGCCAATGCTATCAATGAGACCAAAGCAGGCCGTGTTGAATTCCGCGTTGATAAGACTGCAAATCTTCACGTACCAATTGGTAAGATCTCGTTCGAAGGTGATAAATTGTACGACAATATGGCCGCATTGATGGGTGCTGTTAAGAAAGCCCGTCCTGCGGCTGCAAAAGGCGCTTATATCCGCCGTATTACCTTGAGCTCGACCATGGGTCCTGGTATCCGCATTGATGTCAGCAAAGCCCGTGCAATGGAAGTGAATCAGTAGTATAATTCCGCCGTTCTAACTTCGCCAAAGACAGCAGGTGCTGGCCAAGCAAGCTTGGCATAAGGCTTAATTTCCTGCCGAGGTGAGGCTTGATGCTCAGTAATGGGCAATTCCTGATGGAAAATTGAGTCTTTACCTCCTGGCGAGGTAAAGACTTTTCGCGTGTATGGCCGATTTCCATAGAGGCCTTACACCACTCTGATGCCTTGGCATCGGGGTAAGACTAGAATAACGATAAGTTCCAGAAACTCTCGAAGAAAGGAGGACGTTTCTTTGGCTATTTCAAAAGAACAAAAAAAAGATCTCGTCAAACAATATGGCGAATGGATTGATGCGAGTGAAGCAATTGTTTTGGCCAAATATATTGGTCTCTCAGTGCCCGAGCTGCAGCAATTGCGAGCCGACATCCGCGAAGCTGGAGGTGAGTTCCACATCGTCAAAAATACATTGGCAAAAATTGCTCTGAAAGATGCTGGCAGAGAAATCGAGACTGAGCATTTCTTGGGCGATACGGCCATTGGATTTGCATTCGAAGATGCACCTGGCTTAGCAAAGGCCATGGTCAATTTCGCCGACGAGTCGGATTTCCTCGATATCAAAGCTGGCTACCTTGGAGAAAAACTAGTTAGCTCTGCCGAGATCGTTGCCTTGTCTAAGGTGCCACCGCTCCCCGCAGTACGCGCCCAATTGATGAGTACATTGTTGGCCCCCGCGACCAAGTTGTCGCAAATTTTGGCCGAGCCTGGACGTCAGATTGCTGGCGTGCTCAAGGCGTATTCGGATAAAGATGCAGCTCCTGAAGCTGCATGATAAATTGCTCTCATCGAGTGCAAACGATATTGATTCGAAAACTAATCGAACGCGAAATGAATACATTTTGTGTTCAACGATATATGAAGGAGTAATAAAATGGCTGATCTGAAGAAAATTATGGAACAACTGAGCGAGCTTTCTGTACTTGAGGCTGCTGAGTTAGTCAAGATGCTGGAAGAAGAATGGGGCGTTTCCGCGGCTGCTCCGGTTGCCGTAGCTGCTGCTCCTGGCGCAGTTGCCGCAGATGCTGGTGCACCTGCCGAAGAGAAGACCGAGTTCGATGTCATTCTCAAAGATGCTGGCGCAAAGAAGATCCAGGTCATCAAAGTTATCCGTCAGCTCACCAGCCTGGGCCTGGCCGACTCCAAAGAGTTGGCTGAGACCGCTGGTTCCAAGATCATGGAAGCTGTTGGAAAAGAAGCTGCTGAGGATGCCAAGGCCAAACTCGAAGAGGCCGGTGGCGTTGTCGAGCTTGCTTAGTACATCATGATTTTTGGATACGGATTCCACGGATTTCCAGGATTTTATATAATCTTTTATCCGTGAAATCCGTGTTCATCCGTGTACTATTTTACTGGCTGCCTCTCGGCGGCCTTTTTTCTTTGTACGGCCTGTGGTATATTTTTTAGTATTCGGAGGTTGTTATGAGTGCTCGAATTTTAGTAATCGAAGATGATGAAGGAATTCTGACATTTCTGCGCCGCGGTTTGGCCTACGAGGGTTACGAGGTCGATGTGGCTACCGATGGGCGTTCTGGCCTTGACGTTGCCAGGGATAACCCCCCAGATTTGGTCGTTCTTGATCTAATGCTACCGGGGATTGATGGGTTAGAGGTCTGTCGGCGTTTACGAGCGGGCGGAGATGTGCCTATTTTGATCCTCACGGCCAAAGACGGTGTCACTGACCGCGTCATCGGTCTGGATATGGGCGCGGATGACTATATGGTCAAACCCTTCGATCTCGATGAAGTGCTGGCGCGTATTCGCGCCCTCTTACGGCGAACTCAACCTACTAACCGTCCGAAGGTGTTCCAATTTGCTGATCTGACCCTGGATACTGGCACTCGTCAAGCCAATCGTGGGGAACGCTTAATCACTCTCACAGCAAAAGAATATGAGTTGTTGGAGTTGTTCTTGCGCCATCCACGGCAAGTGCTTACCAGGGACGTGATCTACGATTCGGTATGGGGTTATGATTTCGGGGGAGAGAGCAATATTATCGAAGTGTACGTGCGCTACCTGCGCCAGAAGCTCGAGCATGGAGATGAAGAGCGCTTGCTCCATACAGTGCGCGGTGTGGGCTACGTGCTGCGCCAATCTTCTTAATGTCCCTGCGCGTTAGGCTGACTCTGCTCTATACCTCCCTGGTGGGGGGAATCCTATTGCTATTTGGGATTGTGGTTTATCAGTTAGTCAGCGTAAATTTGATCGACCAAATTGATGACCTCCTGGCTCGAACGGCCAGCGATCTGGTTGCCAATATGCGCTTGAATGCTGTTGGGGAATTAGATATGGAATTAGCTCCCGATCTGGAGTTGGCTACCAATGTCTATGTGCAGCTTTGGGATCGCAATAGCGGCTTGCGATTTACTTCGGCTAGCATCAGCCATCTACGAGCGCCATTAGACCCACTTGACCAACTCCCTGCTGAGCCGGTATACCGAACTACCAAGGTTGCTGAAACCGATTTGCGCGTGCTAAGTGTGCCTCTCTCTTTAGGTAATCGCCTGGTGGCGACGTTGCAAGTAGGAGCAAGTTTGGCCATCGTCGAGGCTACTCAAAGGACGCTTCTCACCGTGTTATTGATCGGCACTTTGGCATCCATGGGACTGGCTGCGTTGGCCGTTTCCTTGACTACATATCAGGCGTTAGCGTCATTGGAGCGCGTGACCAACGTGGCCTTACAGATCACGCGCGCAGACGACCTTTCGCGGCGTATCCCATATCAGGGGCCGCCTGATGATGAGATTGGGCAATTGATCCAGGCTTTCAACCAGACCCTGGGCCGTTTGGAAAACCTCTTCAACGCTCAGCGGCGCTTTGTGGCCGATGTGGGTCACGAGTTACGCACCCCCCTGACCGTTATCAAAGGCAATGTAAACCTGATGCGTCGCCTGGGCTGTGGCGATGAAGAATCCTTAGAAAGCATCGATAGCGAGGTAGATCGACTCACACGCATGATCGGTGACTTACTCCTATTGGCGCAGGTTGAGTCGGGCAAACTGCCCTTGGATAACCAGATTGTCGAGATGGATACCCTGGTTCTCGAGGTTCTCCAGCAAACCCAAGTATTGGCACAAAACCGTCTTCAGGTACGGCTGGGAGAGATCGATCAGGTCCTGGTATGCGGGGATCGCGATCGTTTGAAGCAGGTCTTATTGAATCTGGTTGAGAACGCCATCAAATACACCCCTGAAGGTGGCGAAGTTGTGCTCGAATTAGGGAAGTCGGAAGATCAGGCGCACATTCATATCTCTGACACCGGTCCAGGGATCCCCCCCGAGGATCTGCCGCATATTTTCGAGCGATTCTACCGGGCTGAGAAATCTCGCACCCGCTCGAAGGATGGAAAGGGTTTCGGTTTGGGGTTATCGATAGCCTATTGGATTGTGCGTCATCATGAGGGACGGATCGATGTGCAGTCTGAAATGGGAGAAGGGTCCACATTTTGTGTTTGGCTGCCCTTAGCTGAGGGGGCGGGTGACTGCCTGCCCGAAGCATAAGTTGCGTCCAATGATGTCTCAATAAGTTACTGTGAAATCCCCAAGCGATTGCCCGCTTGTGTGCACAAACTAGATCCACCATAAGCAAGCCATTCCTCCAGGCGCTCGCTGTGTTCCCTGCCTTTTTGAGCATCGGCATAAATTCCAGTACCCCAATAAACATAGCGGATCATCTCGTTCGACCAAGCGCTTTCAGGTCGTTTCGCGCCAGTAATCCCGCCATTATATCCAGCCAAACCTAGCTTGATATCCCCTCCACGGGCTTCTAGCGCGTTTTTTAGAAAGGATAACCCTCGCAAAGCATTGGTGCCCGGTTTGTAGGGATCCTCACCGGAGACAAAATGAAACGGCATTACTTGGAACAAGCCCATGGCCCCCGCGTAGGATACCGCGCCCGGGTCGCCGCAAGACTCGATTTGCATCACAGTTGCAACCAGGTTTGGGTCCAGCCCCAAACTTTCACTCCAGTTGGTGATATCCACACCCCAATACTGGATTTGCGGGGTAAAAAGAGGTGCAATGTGTGAACCCCCAAATACGTCCTTATCTCCTGGAACAACGTTTGCTAGTTCAGCAGTCTGAGTATTTGTGTCATTCCACTCGACCCTGGTGAGCACTATTGCCATAAACAAACCCACCACGAGAACAGTCAGTGGGGGAAGGACGAAAAATGGGAGTTTACCCTCGTCAATATGATGTTCAGTATCGATGCGCGCCATTGATTTCCAGAAAGTTATTTCACGAATTGGAAGCTAAAAAATCTACTATTGGTTGATGATGTCGAGTGGATTAACGTTCGTTCCGAGATATTTGTCGAATACGTTAAGGTGTGTATGGTAACCACAATCACGACCCTGACACGATCTACCTTGTAGATCTGTCGTTAACCCTAAATTGCTCTCTTTGCCTATAACCTGACCAATGATTAGGCTATCCCCTTTTGAGACGGAGTATACCCCGTGAAGTAGCATTACTTGATATTTGCTGTTTTCAATGACCAATGTTGGGTTTCCCCATGCGTCTGTATATTTATTTGATACCGTACCACTTATGGGTGATCGGATTACTTCTCCTTTGCCTGCTGAGATATCGATGGCCATATGACCATACGAATATCCATGTAATCCTTGGGTAATTGTGTAATCTTCATAGGGGGCGATAAAAGAATTTTGGTCATAGGTATCACTGGCGAACGACGTAGTGGTATCGATCCGACTTAGCAACAGAGCCATGAGTAAGCCAATCATGACCACCGCCAATGGTGGAACGGCAAAAAATGGCAGGCAGCCCTCGGATGAGTATTCAACGAGGGCCGCCTGGTCGGTATGAATGGATTGATGGTGAGTGTCGGTGAGAGCCATGGATGTAAGGTAACGCGCTTGAGTTTCTTAGAATTGTGGTCTGCGGCCCTCCCGATTGCCGTTGTTACGGGGTACGGGGTGATATGTGGGCTCTTGAGAACTGTAGTCGTTGTCAACATATGTTGGCTTTGGCGCTGGACTGAATGCAGAACTTGCCCGTGCTGACCGTCCAACAGGAACATTGCGCCGCTGGTTATTATTTGAACGAATGCGATTGTTTGAACCTGTCCTCGAAGTGCTGCGACTGGTATTCTTTCTACGATTTGAACGGCTCCCTCTAGATAGGTTAGCCTGGCTGAAAATACGATCTCCGGCCACAGAGATTGTGCCAATGATCAGCACCCGGATCAACCACACCATAATGGCCACGAAAATTGGCACTACCTTGAGCATGGTCGCCCTGGCAACAACAGCATTGCCGAGAGTCTCGTGGTTAAGAATAGCGATGGAAACGCCCCACCAGGTCAGCATGGCATTCATCAGAGCTGCCAACATCCAGGCTCCGAAGAGGTACCATACTTCAGCAGGTTCATCGCGCCCCTGTTCCGGTGTGAACAGCCGGGCGATGCCTGCGAAGTCGATGCCACAGAAGGCGATCGAGAGAATTGTCGCCCAGCGGATCCCCAAGAATTTTAGGTCACCTAGCACATCGGTTAGGGCGAAATCGGTGGTGGAATAGTTGAAGACCTCGAAGGCCATCAGGGCAGTGATGATGAGCAGGCCAAACAGCAGGCCGCGGCGCAGTTGCAACCGTCTTTGGAAAATAGTCATCTGTGATAACATGGTAAACCTCCTCCAGGGATATAAGGTAAACTGTCATCCGATAAAATATAAACCTACCCAAAACTCACTAAGACTGGTCTGGTCGCAAGCCCGCCGAGGGGGAATGATGCAGGCCTATTTGAGTAGTGTATAGAACATATGTTCTGCAGCTAACTATAGAACAATTGTTCTAGAATGTCAAGAGGTAATCGGGACAATTGTGCCAGAAATCCCCCCATTTTCTTATCGTTTGACATTCTAGTCTTGGATGAATCTCTGCTACAATAAGTTTCTAGGTTATTTCTTATCAGATTTAAGGGGAATCCCCCAAAACGGGGTGTATTTGTTCGGTGGTTGACCAGTCAAAATAATATCGAAATTGCGTACTTAGGAGGTTCTTTCATGTCCGAAAAGCACACTGCAGCTGTCATTCTGAGCGCTGTGCGGACTCCCTCTGGGAGGTTCCAGGGAAGTTTGGGTGGGTTTACTGCCCCTCAATTGGGTGCCATCGTTGTGGAAGAAGCAGTCAAACGCGCCGGCATCCCTGAGCCAAAAGATATTGATGAAGTGTATATGGGCAATGTAGTGTCTGCTGGTTTGGGTCAAAACCCAGCCCGACAGGCGGCTATTTTCGGGGGACTACCCGTTGAAGTTGGTGCAACAACTCTCAACAAGGTTTGCGGCTCTGGATTGAAGGCTGTAATGCTTTCGGCCCAAGCAATTCGCGCTGGAGAAGGGCAACTCTTTGTAGCCGGCGGATTCGAAAGCATGAGCCGTACCCCATACTTTGTGCGTGGGCGTTCCGGCGAGTTACGCTTTGGGCATGTGCAATTCACAGACGCTTTGCTGCATGATGGCTTGTGGTGCGCGCTGGAAGATTGGGGTATGGGGAATGCGGCCGAGTTTATTGCCGAAGAATACGATGTCTCTCGGAATGCAATGGACGAATTAGCTTATCACAGCCACCAAAAAGCCGTGTCCGCCATGGATGATGGCAAATTCAAAGCGGAGATCGTACCCGTTGAAGTAAAAGGACGCAAGGGCGCGGTGACAATTTTTGACACAGACGAAGCACCTCGACGTGATACTACCCTCGAAGCGCTAGGTAAGTTGCGCCCAGCCTTTGTAAAGGATGGTAAGGTAACAGCTGGAAATGCGCCTGGTCTTAATGATGGCGCGGCGGCTTTGGTTGTTTCTTCCAGGGCGAAGGCTGAAGAAATGGGCAGCGTGCCTATGGCGCGTATTGTAGGGTATGGTCAGGCAGCTGTCGATCCCAAGTATTTGTTCTATGCACCAGCCAAAGCCATGCCATTGGTGTTAGAGAAAGTTGGCTGGACTTTCGAAGATATCGATCTGATTGAACTCAATGAGGCCTTCGCAGCACAGGTGTTGGCAGATGGATACGCCCTGGAGGATCAGGGCTGGGACTGGGATAAAGTCAACGTGAATGGTGGAGCCATTGCCTTAGGACATCCCATTGGGGCCAGTGGGGCGCGTGTTTTGGTAACATTGATCCATGCCCTCAGGGACCGCGGTCTCAAACGCGGCCTGGCCTCGTTGTGCTTAGGTGGTGCAGAAGCTGTGGCATTGGCTGTAGAAATCGACTGATGTTATTACCGCTAAGACGCGAAGATTTATATTGCAGTTTTTTCACTTCGCGACCTTAGCGTCTTGGCGGTGATTTTTTTAGGAGGTTGGTATGGGTGTTGAGATACGCGAAATGACGATCGCGGATTATGAGTTCGTTTATTCCTTGTGGAAGGAGAGCGAGGGCATTGGTCTGAGTGATGCTGACTCTAAAGAAGGGATCAAGCGGTTTATGGATCGCAATCCAGGGTTTAGTTTTGTGGCTGTGGATGAAGGGGAAATCGTAGGGGCCGCGCTATGTGGGCATGATGGCCGCAGAGGGTATATTCACCACCTCTCGACAGCTAAATCTCACCGGCACCAGGGTATTGGGCGTTCTCTGGTGGGACGATGTATGTATGCGTTGATGCGCGTGGGGATTGGTAAATGTCACCTGTTTGTCTTTGGCGATAACCAGGGTGCCATTGATTTTTGGGAGAAAGTTGGTTATTCCCAACGTGTCGAATTGGTGATGATGTCGCAGCAGCTCGCGGGCGAGTGACAAAGTTGAAGATGATGTAATCCAGAGATGAAAGGGGATGCACGGGGAATACTCCTTTCTTCGTTCATCTCTGTTTATCACCGGTTGCTATGGAGGCAGGATGGAAACAGTCTATGATTTCATAGTCATTGGCTCGGGTTTTGGGGGCAGCGTATCGGCCATGCGATTGGCAGAGAAAGGCTATTCTGTGCTGGTTATGGAGCGCGGCAAGCGTTATGAAGATGATGATTTCCCAACCACGAACTGGAACATCTTCAAATTTCTATGGCTTCCAGCACTGCGCTGCTTTGGATTCTTCGAGATGACCTTTTTGAATGGCCTACTGGCTTTACACGGCAGTGGAGTGGGCGGTGGCAGCCTGACCTACGCCAATGTACTCATGGAACCCGATGATCGCTTGTTCCAAGCGCAAGGCTGGCATCATCTGGCTGATTGGCGGACCCTACTGGCTCCTCACTATAAGATGGCCCGCCACATGCTTGGTGTAGCCACCAATCCCAAGTTATGGTTTGCCGACGAGAAGATGAAAGAAATAGCAGAGGAGTTAGGCAGGGGGGCGACTTTTATGCCAACCGATGTGGGAGTCTACTTCTCGGAGCCTGATATGGAAGGCCAAACCGTCCCCGACCCCTATTTTGGCGGTGAAGGACCAGACCGGGCAGGTTGTACCCATTGTGGGGGTTGTATGGTGGGCTGTCGCGAAAATGCCAAAAATACGCTCTTAAAGAATTACCTGTATTATGCTGAGAAATGGGGTGCAGAGATCGTTCCAGAAGTAAAAGTAGTGGATATTCGGCCGATGGATTTTGACAGGGGACGAGGGAAGGGAGATGGGGACTCGGTCCTCGGTCCTCGGTCATCCGTCGCTCCACCGCGCTATGAGCTGTTATATAAAAGCTCAACTGCCTGGCCCTTGAAACCGACGCGAAGCGTGCTCGCCCGCAATGTGGTAGTCTCTGCAGGTTCATTAGGTACGCTGGAATTGCTCTTACGCTGTCGAGACGAATCCAAATCGCTACCGGAT
The DNA here is from genome assembly GCA_964458115.1 of uncultured Anaerolineales bacterium. Taxonomy (GTDB): domain Bacteria; phylum Chloroflexota; class Anaerolineae; order Anaerolineales; family UBA11858; genus NIOZ-UU35. The sequence goes on from CAYWIC010000070.1 coordinate 10,932, forward strand.
ATATCGAACACCCTAGGTGACCAAGTACGCACAAACAGCGAGAACATCTTGGGGGTGACGACCCGAGACAAGCACATTGATCACTCTGAAGGGATCGCTATCACATCCATTTTTCAGGCCGATGATGTCACTCGTGTTGAGCCCGTGCGATATTCCGATGGATCATCCTTTATCCGCACCTTGACAGCGCCACTGCTGGATGGCGAATCGAATATTTTTGGACGGTTTCTGAGAACTTTTTGGGAGATCGTTCGGCACCCCTTCGACTTCCTGTATGCCAAGTTCTTCTCTCGCTGGGCAAAATTCACCACCATTCTGCTGGTGATGCAGGTTGAAGAAAATCTAACCCACGTACGCCTGGGTCGGAATCCCTTCACATTGTTCACAAAGGGAGTGGTTCTCCAGGAAGACAAGGACAAACCGATCCCACGTCAGCTTCCCATTGGTAACAAGGTGACTCGCTCCCTGGCAGAGAAAGCCAATGGCATCGCCCAGGCTGCTTTCACGGATAGCCTGTTCAATTTCCCTACTACGGCGCACTTTATGGGCGGAGTTCCCTTCGGGCAAGATGATCAGGAAGGGGTGATCGATCTGGATTGTCAGGTGCACAACTACCCAGGGCTGTATGTGGTTGATGGCTCGATGATGCCGGCCAACCCTGGGGTGAATCCCAGCTTGACCATCACTGCGCTGGCAGAGTATGCCATGAGCCAGATCCCAGAAAAGTATTATTAGGATAAGCGTTTAGACGTAATAACACGCAACTTGCTAACGTCCCATCACCAAAAGCGTTTCCCCCTCTTTGCGCAGTATTTCGATGATGCTCGTAAGCTTGGAAACGCGCTGAAAGTATTTGGGCATCTCATCGTATTCCAGGATGCGGAAACCGAATTTCTCATATAATGGCCCCAGGGCTGAAAGACACATCAGGTAGAGCGCAACCCCTTTGGATGCATCTACGGATGCAATCAAATGTTCGATGATGTCACGCGCCACACCTCGGCCCCGCCAGGTTGGATCCACAACAATGGAGGCTAATTCATGGGAACCGTCGCGATGGGGTTTGATTTGGCCGCATCCGATCACTTCTGCTCGCGTTTCCGTATCGACAGCTACGATGAAGCGTTTCCAGTCTAATCCAGAGGGGTTGATATGGCCGGCAATCACCAGGGATCGGATACGAGAAAGGTCATCTGCAGTCGCAGCTCGAAGGGTGTAAGGCGTCAATTCTGGGGAATAACCCATGCTATAATCACGATTGCATTTCATGCGTGCAATTCAGCGATTATACTGCATCACGGAAGACAAAACGGAGGACACAATGACATCTGTAGGCCCAAATTTCACGCTTTCTGAAGAACATGAAATGATCCGAATGGCGGCGCGCGATTTTGCTCAAAATGAGATCGCGCCCATCGCGGCTGAGTTTGATGAAACGGGTGATTTTCCGATTGAAACGATCAAGAAAATGGGCGAGATGGGTTTTATGGGGATCGAAGTGCCGGAAGAGTATGGCGGGGCAGGTATGGACACACTGGCCTATGTGCTCGCTTTGGAGGAAATTTGCAAGGTTGACGCTTCCCACGGTACGATCATGTCCGTGAATAATTCTTTATTCAATTACGGAATCCTCAAGTTTGGCACCGAGGAACAGAAGCAAAAATTCATCACCCCGGTGGCAACAGGAGAAAAGATCGGTGCCTACTCATTGACAGAGCCGATGTCGGGATCGGATGCGGCCACTATGCGTAGCCGAGCGGTGCGCGATGGCGATGCATACATCATCAATGGGCGCAAATCCTGGGTGACCAGTGGCCCGGTGGCGGGATTTATTGTAGTGTTTTCGATGACGGACCCTGAGCAAGGACACCGGGGTATCACCGCATTCTTGATCGATGCTGAGAAGGCCGGTTACTCACGGGGCAAAAAAGAGCCCAAGCTGGGCATCCGCGCTTCTGGCACCAGCGAAATCCTCTTCGAAGATTATCGCTGTCCTGTTGAAGATCGTCTTGGCGAAGAGGGTCAGGGGTTCAAGATCGCCATGACAGTGCTAGATGCGGGCCGTATTGGCATTGCATCGCAAGGTTTGGGTATTGCCGAAGCGTCTTATACTGCCAGCCTTGAGTATGTGCGCGAACGAGAAGCTTTTGGTAAGAAGATCGGTCAGTTCCAGGGCACGTCTTTCAAGTTGGCAGATATGAAAACACGCATCGAAGCGGCGCGCTTGCTGATCTACCAGGCTGCATTGGCGAAAGAAGAAAACAAGGCATCTGGTAAGCGCTATACCCTGGAAGCCGCCATGGCTAAATTGTTTGCCTCGGAAACAGCCATGTTCTGCGCGCACCATGCGGTTCAGATCCACGGTGGCATGGGCTATTCCAAGGAATACCCGGTCGAACGCTACTTCCGCGATGCCAAGATCACCGAGATCTACGAGGGCACTAGCGAGATCCAGCGATTAGTGATCTCGCGCATGGAAACAGGATTGCGCTGATCCTGCGATTAACGGGGGATGGGTCACTATGGAAAAACTCTCACTCTGGATGCTTTTGCTGCCTTTTGTGGTGGCATTTCTTTGTTGGATATGGTTGTTGTGGGCGCGCTTCAAAGGGTATGAAAAGTGCGTAGAGCAACAGGAACCTCTCGAACCTCGTTCGAGCAACCCTGATGAAGGTGAAGAATCATCCCATTGGTATGTATCCCTCTGGGAACAAAAATGGAACCTTGGTCTATTGCTCTTGATCATTGCTGGCGTAGGTTACATGCTTGTGTTTGCTCCGCCGCGCCTGGGGGGTGAGATCCCCATATTGCCCAATCAACCAGGTAGGCCGTTCTTCAACTTTCATTGGCAGCGAGACTATATCGATAAATACGACGAGCAGATTGGCATGGGAATTTCTTTGGCCGGGAGCAGTGCCAGTTTACTGGCGCTGGCCTGGGGGCAATGGCAAAAGAAACGTTTTGGTGGGGAAGTGGCCGTGCTGCTGGCAGGTCTCACCGTCGCAGGATTAGGGCAGTGGGTACTCAAATTTGGTACTTTCTCTATGGGCGCAGGGCTCTATGGCTTTGCGGCTATATGTTTCATCTCTTGGGGCTTGATGGCCAGAGAGCGCTTGCGAGGGGATTTAGAAACACGAACACACGTTTCACCACAAATCGAATGGGTGTTGGTGATAGGCATCTTCCTGCTGGCTGCATTCGCTCGCTTGTATGCCTTGCAGAGCGTACCTTATGGGATCGAGGGTGATGAATCGAAGTGGATCTTCGAAGTGGTCGAGATCATGGTCGATGGTGATTACGACTCGAGCGCCGAATATCATCGTGATGCCCTGCCCGGTAGCTTCTATATGCAGGCGCCTTTCCAGCACTGGGTGGGGATTGGTATTTTCTCAGCCCGTTTGGGCGTGATCTTCTACAGCCTGTTGGGTACGCTGGCATTCTATTGGCTGCTGCGCCAAATCTCATCGATTCCCTTGGCTGCTTTGGGTACATTCTTACTGAGTATCTCGGTGATGGATATCAGTGCCAGCCGCCTGGCGAACGTTGAGAGCCATGTGAAATTCTGGCCGATTTTGGCCCTGGCGTTATTGGCATTTAGCCTCGGTCAGCGGCGCTGGCAAGTATATGGCATCACTGGGTGGATTCTAGCCCTGGGTTTAGTGACCTACGACACCGTATTGCCGGTTTTGGTGGTGATGTTCATTCTCATTATCGTCGAACTGGTGGTTTTGAGAGTCGATCTAAAGTCAAGCATCAAGAATGTAGCTGCGTTTCTGTTCCCGCCCCTGATGACCATGCCGCTGTTGATCCCCTATTTTGTCGGCCGTCTGAACTATTATGAAATCGACGAAAAGGGCTGGGATACCGAATGGTGGTCAACGCTGGCTGGCAATCTTGGTCAGGTCGCGCAATCCTGGTTTGTCGATACGCGCTTCGATTTCATCTATAACCGACAGGGCCCGTTCATCAATTCCCTTTTGCTTCCTTTGCTTGCGTTAGGGCTGGTGTTGGCCTTGATGACCATACGACGCCGGGTCTCGCGCTGGGCCATCTTATGGGCGTTGTTGGTGTTGATACCTGTTCCAGTCTTGACGGCCTCTCCGTTTGGGAGGGTTTATTACCCCGGCGTTCCAGCAGCGTATATATTGATTGCTCTGGCAGGATATATCCTGGCCAGGGAGGTCGCCCGACTGCTGCGGCCGAATCTAGTTCCCCTGGGATGGATCATCGGGTTCGCCGTTTTGGCTTGGTTGCCGCTCTATAACCTTTATCTGTACTTCAACGCAGTCGGCGAACCCGCCGATCGTCAAATTCGCCGTGAGATCGGTGAGTATGCCCTGAGTGCTGTCGAAGATAGGTCACATCTTTATTTACCCTATTGGCCAAATGCCAATGACCCTCTGTTCGTCGAGTGGCAGATCGCTGAGTTGTACATTCGTCAGCATTTGAGCGCCGACCAAATTGCCGGTGCTTATGACCGCATCACTATTGATGACATGTTGCCCCATCTGGCTGAACGTGCTAATGATTTGGAGCAAGTGGATATTCTGCTAGACCGCGAAACATCCTCCCAGCGAGAGCAGTGGGATGCCATGCGGGCGGCTTTATTCAAATGTTTCCCAGGGGGCCGGCTTGCAGAAGGCCATTTCTTTGACCGATATCGGATCGATCGAGCATCGCTTTCAGAACCTAAATGCATTCCAGTTCGGCTACGTGTCGATCATGTTGATGAAGATATCGACCAGCGAGAATTGAATTGGACCCTAAATGGGGGATTAGCATCGTCGCTGCGAGTGGCATGCGAGCAAGAAAAAGAAGGTTTGCTGTGGGTCGAGGCGGAGACCTTCGAATGGGGGCCCGGTTGGAAAGATGATGTTGCCTTTGTGAGTGGCTGGCAAGGCGATGGCTATCTCGTGGACAGTTATGGCAGTCAGGTAGCCGCACTCCAGACGTATTTCTCTGATCTTTCCCCTACATATGTATGGATTCGGTATTATAAGCGAGTGGTTGACGAAGCTCCAGCCTATTTGGAACTAGATGATGTGGTGTATCCTTTTTCGGATGTCGATGATGACACCCTCCATTCATGGCGCTGGGAGCGGGTAGGACCTTTTGAACTGCCGGGTGAAGCACAGACTTGGCGTCTTACGCGTCCCTATGACGGTGAGCCTGAGAGATTTATGGCCTTGTTTGTCGATAGCGTGATTTTTACGACAGATGTTGAGTTTTCACCCCTTCAAGAGATCCAGCGGGATGTAGTTTATGACCAGGTTCACCAGCTTTCCAATCCGGGTCAGCGAGGTGTCGTCAGGATCGATCTTCCCCCCGGACGCTACTTTTGCCGTTTGAGCGTTGAGTCGGATCTGCCTTTAGTTGATGCATACGGTCAGCCTGAAGTGTGGTCTGATGGGGTTGAAATTGAGATTCCCTAATGAAATGGCCCGAAAATAGGGGTGAGTGGGTGGTTCGCACCCGCTCACCCCTATTTTCGGGAAACTCTTTTGTAGGAGTAACAATGAAGAAATTGTACATTGCAATATCCCTATGTGTGTTCGTTTCACTGGCTTGTAATCTCTTCGCATCTGTACCAGAGCCGACGCCGGTGCCACCCCCAACAGATGTGATACCAACTAACACTTCCTTGCCCTCGGACACACCCGTTGCCACACAGGTGTTGACGCAAACGCCAACCGTCGAGCAAGTGCAGCCCACCCAGCCCCCACCCACTTTCACACCGATCCCTACGGAAACAGTACCTCCACCAACTGTACAATCTGCTCCACCTGTTGCACCACCCGCGCCGACTATCTTGACTCCCGAACCGGGCTCAATGGCTTATGATTTCGTCGAACATGTCTGCGATGCAGAATGGGCCAATAGCGGCAGTTATATCACCCCCTGCCCCAGCAATCTCGATGAAATTGCGCAGGGCTATTACACCAATACGCATTTAGCCTTTGCCGAGAGCAACACAGCTATCGAAGTGCAATCACTGATCGTTGTGCCTCAGCAAGGGTCTGGGGGAACGGCGATCTTTGGCATTTATCCGCTATTCGAGGTCTGGCCAGGGGACCAGTTCCGCGCCGCGCTGGCATGCCAGGGCGATGCAGCCTGCAATGTGAAATACGCCTTGGAATATTACGATTCAGATGGTGAATACCATTCTGTTTCCTGGGAGTGGCCGCATAAGGCTGGAGACGGGGTTGTCAATATCGCCGTGGATCTCGGCGCGCTGGCAGGACAGTCGGTGCGCTTTGTGCTGGCGGTGCGCGATAACGATGGAGATCCTAGCGACGATTTTGCGTTGTGGATGGCGCCGCATATCTATCGCTCGCCGGGGGCCCAACCTCCCGAACCCGCTGTCGAGGAGGAGCAACCTCCGGGCGTAATCTCTGGTTGGGTGAATATGGCCGACGCCCCACCCTATATGAACGATCCTGTCGCTGGACCGATGATGGTGGTCGTAGTGTTCTTTAATCTCGATGATGGCACCTACTGGTGGATCCATACTACGCCTACCCGGCACCCCAACTATCAGATGACCGTGCCGCCGGGCAATTACCATGTAGCGGCTTATGGACAGGGTGTTGACGGCACACCTTATGTCAGTGCGGCATATACGGGGGAGTGGCCGCTCTCCTGTGATCAGGATTTGAAAGCCGTTAAGGTTGCGCCCAACCAAAAGGTGGAGGATATCGTCATCGCCGACTGGAATTGGATTTGCGGCGGAGATGCCTACCGTCCACCTAAACCCGCCGACGTACCGCTTCCGTGACCAAGAAGCCGTTGTGCAAGTATTTCCCAAGATTTAGAGGTAATAGGGGTGCGGAGCACCCCTATTACCCCTAAATCTTGAAAGCTTCTCGGCGAACCCCAGAAAACGATAAATCCCAAAACTCAAGAAATGGCGATTTCTCATAATTCAACATCTAAGCCCAAAAGGCCATTTGTCGTAACGGTGCTACTCCTGATGGTGTTAAGTTATACGGTCCTAGGATGGTTTGGCTTCTTAGCAGCCCTGCGAAATTGGGAATTCCTGCAAAGCTTGCCATTATCTGTCCCGCCGCTCTATCTTGCCCTGCGAAACATTGTATGGGGAGCGGTGGGTGTCCCCTTGATATGGGGTCTCTGGATCGGTCGACGGTGGGCTTGGTATGCGACCCAAGCAGTCGCTGGCTTGTATGCGGTTTATTACTGGTTGGACCGAGCGTTTTTGGCTGATCCCAGCGTATCTCCATTGGGAACGGGACGCTGGCCCTTTGCCCTGGGCCTGACTGCAATTTGTTTGATATATATGTTCACTGTCTTGCGGCTCCCTTTAAGCCGGCGATATTTCGAAGTGTGAACTGAAACTGCCAGGTGACTGGTATATGGTTCAATAATGGTACTTACCAAGTGTTGAAATAACTCGAAATTTGGACGGTTAGAAAGTATCCTGTCCCCACTTTTTCGAGAATCAAATGGAGAACTGCATGTCTGATAATCCAAAGATTGAACGCTTACGCGAGTTGAAAGCAGAAGCGCGTTTAGGAGGCGGTGAAAAGCGCATAGAACAGCAGCACCAAAAAGGTCGTCTGACTGCCCGCGAACGTATTGACCTCTTCCTGGATAAGGGTTCTTTTCGTGAAGTCGATGCTTTTGTCACTCACCGCACATCAGATTTTGGTTTGGACGAGCGAAAATTCTTGAGTGATAGCGTGGTGACCGGGTGGGGAACAGTCAATGATCGCCTGGTGTATATTTTTGCCCAAGACTTTACGGTTTTTGGCGGAAGCTTGGGAGAAGTCCATGCTGAGAAGATCGTCAAGATCATGGATATGGCAATGAAAAATGGTGCGCCGGTTATTGGTTTGAACGACTCAGGTGGGGCGCGCATTCAAGAGGGTGTGGTATCCCTGGGTGGGTATGCCGATATCTTTTTGAGAAATACCCTCGCTTCCGGTGTTGTGCCTCAGATCAGTGTCATCATGGGCCCCTGCGCAGGTGGGGCAGTCTATTCCCCGGCGATCACGGATTTCATCTTCATGGTGCGCGGCTCTTCTTATATGTTCATCACCGGCCCAAATGTGGTCAAGACCGTCACACACGAAGAAGTCACCTTCGAGGAGTTGGGCGGCGCGGATGTGCATGCCGAGACTTCGGGTGTCTGTCATGTGGCCGCAGACAGCGAAGCTGATGCCCTTTTCCTGGTCCAAAAGCTACTCAGCTACCTGCCGCAAAATAACATGGAAGACCCGCCCTTTGTGCCCACAAGTGACGATCCGCTGCGCAGGGAAGAGAAACTCGATAACATCATTCCCAATGACCCTAGCAAACCTTACAACATCAAGGACGTGATCCGGTTGATCGTCGATAATGGCGAGTTTTTCGAGACTCACGCTTCCTATGCCCAGAATATCGTCGTTGGATTTGCTCGTCTAGGCGGTCACAGCGTGGGAATTGTCGCCAATCAGCCCTCCGTATTAGCCGGTGTGCTGGATATTGATTCATCGGAGAAAGGCGGCCGCTTTGTGCGCTTCTGTGATGCCTTCAATATCCCCATTTTGACTTTTGTGGATGTGCCTGGATTTTTGCCGGGTACAGATCAAGAGCATGGCGGGATCATCCGCTCTGGGGCGAAGCTGTTGTATGCATATTGTGAGGCTACTGTTCCCAAGCTGACTGTGATTACCCGCAAAGCCTATGGCGGGGCTTATGACGTGATGAGCAGCAAGCATATCCGCGGCGACGTCAATCTGGCCTGGCCCAGCGCCGAACTGGCTGTAATGGGCCCTGAAGGTGCAGTCGAGATCATCTTCCGAAACGAACTTAAAGAGACAGATGACCCTGTCGCTCGCAAGGAAGAATTGGTGGCCGATTACAGAGACAAGTTCGCCAACCCATATGTGGCCGCTTCGCGGGGTTACATCGATGACGTCATCGAGCCGCGCGACACGCGCCCCCGGCTGATCAATGCCCTGGAAATGCTGGCTAATAAACGCGATACCAACCCGCCCAAGAAACACGGTTGTATCCCGTTATAACGTTTGAACATTCCACGTTTCACGTTATGCTTGTAAATAATCATCAACTCCACGTTGAATCTTACGGTTCTGACGAAGACCCTGTGGTGGTTTTCCTCCATCATGGACTCGGTTCGACGCGTGCCTGGCGAGGACAGGTGCCTGCCTTCGTTGAGACGGGCTACCGAGTGATTGTGTATGATCGCTGGGGCTACGGCCAATCGGACCCACGACCAGATTTGGATGTGCCATCCTTTGAGACAGATTTAGCTGATCTCGGCGCGTTGCTTGAGACGTGCGCCGTGCGACGTGCGGCGCTCGTTGGTCACAGCGATGGTGGCACGTTAGCCCTGTATTACGCGGTTCGAAATCCTGAGCGAGTTTCCGTTATGGTAACAGTTGCCGCACATAGCTATTTGGAACCGAAGATGGAGCCCGGGATTTTGGGGATTAAAAAGGCCTTCGAGCATGATGAGCGTTTCCGCAAAGGGCTGCAGCGCGTCCATGGAGAAAAATTCGAGTCCGTATTCTGGAATTGGTTCAATGGCTGGCACAAGCCAGAGGCATTGCATTGGGATATGCGTCCTCTTCTAAAGAAAATATCCTGTCCAGCTCTGATTGTGCAAGGCGAAGAAGATGAGCATGCTACACCGCAACACGCCATCGATGTCGCCGAAGCGATCCCTAATGCCGAGTTGTGGTTGGAGCCAGGCGCCGGGCATATGTTTCCACAAGATCAACCTAAAAAATTCAATAAGAGACTCCTGAAATATATGAGTGCGGTGTACGAAGAGTGGAGTGCGAAGTAATTTCGCACATAGCACTTCGTACATCGGACGAACGTAGGAGAATTCATGTTCAATAAAGTATTAATAGCAAACCGTGGGGAGATCGCTGTCCGTATACTACGGGCTTGCCGGGAGTTGGGTTTGGAGACCGTCGCCGTATACTCTGAAGCGGACCGCCGCGCTTTGCATGTGCGTTATGCAGACGAAGCGTACCTGTTAGGTCCAGCTCCCTCTCGCGACTCGTATCTGCGCAGCGATAAGATCATTGAGATTGCCAAGAAGAGCGGGGTCGGCGCGATCCACCCTGGCTATGGGTTTCTGGCGGAGAGGGCCGACTTCGCTCAGGCGGTGTTGGATGAGGGCATTGCCTTCATCGGGCCCAAACCCTCCTCCATTGCCGCCATGGGGGATAAGGGTGTGGCCCGTGCAACTGTGACAGCCGCGGGCGTGCCCGTGGTACCCGGCACCGAGGCCGAGGGAGCTCTGAGTGATGATGATTTGCTCAAGATCGCACCTGAGGTTGGATTCCCGTTATTGATCAAAGCCACTGCGGGCGGTGGCGGTAAAGGGATGCGCGAAGTAAATAATCTGGATGAGATGCAGGAACTAATCGCATCTGCCCGGCGGGAAGCGGAAGCCGCTTTTGGAGATGGAAATGTATATCTGGAGAAACTTGTCGAAGGCGCGCGCCACATCGAATTCCAGATCCTGGCCGACACGCATGGCAATGTGATTCACCTGGGGGAGCGCGAGTGTTCGCTGCAGCGACGTCACCAAAAATTACTCGAAGAGTCGCCCTCGCCATTTGTCGATGATGAGTTGCGCCAGCAAATGGGCGCGGTGGCTGTCAAGGCGGCGCAATCTGTTGAATATGTAAATGCTGGTACGATTGAATTTCTGGTCGATGGCGAGAAGAATTTCTATTTTCTGGAAATGAATACCCGCTTGCAAGTTGAGCATCCCATCACCGAGGCGGTCACTGGCGTGGATATTGTCAAAGAGCAGATCCGCATCGCCCGGGGGCGGTCGCTGAAATATGCCCAAGAAGATATCCTGATGAAGGGTTGGGCCATTGAGTGCCGGGTCAATGCTGAAGATCCCTACAATAATTTCATGCCCTCTACCGGGCACTTGAGCCATATCATCCTGCCTACCGGTCCGGGTGTCCGTGTAGATACGGGTGTGTATCCTGGGTTTGAGATTTCACCATACTATGACTCTTTGATCTCCAAGTTAATCGTTTATGGCGAGACGCGCGCTGAAGTGATCCTGCGCATGCGAAGAGCTTTGGAAGAATACAAGATCGTGGGCGTGCGGACAAATATTCCTTTCCACCAGAGCATTATGGATTCCCATCGATTCATGGCTGGGCAGTTTGATACCCAGTTTGTGGAGAAGCGTTTCTCGATAGATAATGCAAGAAAGGGACAGGAAGAACATCCCCATATTGCAGCCATCATGGCTACCCTGGTTGCTCACCAGCAGACTCAACGTTCAGCACACGTGATCCAGCGCAACGAGCGCGATACCAGCAATTGGAAATGGATGGGTCGGTGGGAGCGCATCCATCGGTAATGAATGTTTGGATGATCTTGTCACAGAGTTCTTGGAGTTCTCTGTGGCAAAAGAGAGATAATTCTATGAAATATATTACAACCATAGGCGAAAAAGAGTTCATTATCGAAGTCCTTGAAGAAGGGAAAATTGCAGTCGACGGTGTATCATGCAGCGTGAATTTTGAATCTGTCAGCGGTGAGCCGGTATACTCCCTATTGCTCGACGGGCAATCCTATGAGGCGTATGTGTATGAGGATGAAGATGGCTGGGAAGTGCTGTTGCAAGGTTCGCTGTATCCTGCTACAGTCGTCGATGAACGCGAGCACCGCTTGCGCTCCGCTTTTGGGAGTGGGCCGGCTCAAAGCGGTGAATTCTATCTCAAAGCGCCCATGCCAGGTTTAGTGGTTGATATACCCGTTAGCGATGGCCAGGAAGTGGAAGAGGGGGATGTGCTGATCATTCTGGAATCGATGAAAATGCAGAACGAACTCAAGTCGCCGCGCGCAGGGGTGATCAAGCGCCTGCGCGTCAACGTGGGGGATAATGTCGAACGAAGACAGACCTTGCTCAGCGTGGTGTAATTTTGAGAAAAGGAGCGAACAAGTGAAGATTGCTCGCTCCTTTTCTCATATCTCCATTAGTTGCGCCCCCAAAACCCCCGTGATAGAATAATTTCGAATTTATGGGATACCCCTATGAAGGTGACTGATTACGAGCGTACGCGGAGTACTTTATGACTGAGATGGTAGAAGTTGTTATTGATAGTATCCGAGTCAGCTTGATGAACCAGCAGCGCATTGTGATCCTGCGCGAGCTGGAAGCTGAACGATATTTGGCAATTTGGATTGGAGTGTATGAAGCCGAGCATTTGACGATTGCGCTACAAGATGTTGAAGTCTCGCGCCCGTTGACCTACGACCTCTTTACCAATGTGATTGATCAATTGAACGCTGAGGTGTCTCATATCGAGGTGGTTTCGTTGCGAGATGAGACCTTCTTTGGGAATGTGGTTCTCAACGTCAATGGTAGTGTGATCAATATTGACTCGCGACCCTCGGATGCGATGAATCTAGCTGTACGCAGTGGCGTTCCGATCCTTGTCTCGCGTGAAGTCATGGAAAGCGCCGGTATTGTCCCTGATGAAGATGATGTCTCGATTGACGACATGGAAGACGTGGAAGCATCCGCTGGCAAGGAAGATGAGCGACTCTCCATCTTCGAGGATTTCCTGGACCAATTGGATATCGATGAAGATGCAGAAGAAGAAGGTGAATAGCTAACAATAACTATTGGTACTATCGACCGCTGACCAATGCCGCCACGATGCCGGAGGTCAGCGGTTTTTGTTTTGATTGATGATGGCTTAAAAATTTGCTTGAATTTTCAGCCATCCCCATTGGGATGGTTTCCTGATTACCAAGAGATTCTTTCCTAATTCCTTAAATATTTGTCTATGGTTTTGGAAGTTGAGGTATCATAGCTCCATATTTTCCGAACTATCCTTTAGGATTTACGCCAATAGTTATGAGCATTCAAACCTTTTCTGAAAGTGAAGCCCAATCGCAAGTGGGGCCGCAAATTGTCCCTCACAGCCGCGAGGCCGAGGAAGCTGTTCTGGGGTCGATCTTGATCAACCCGGAGGCCTACTACGATGTGGCTGAGTTCCTGCAGTCGGAGGATTTTTACATCCACCGCCACCGTTGGATTTGGCAAGCCTTTGCCCGCCTGACACAGAACCGCACGCCGATCGACTCGCTAACTGTGATCGAAAATTTGGATCAGCAAGGACAATTGTCTGAAATCGGGGGTGCGGCCTATATCACCACCCTCATCAACAGCGTGCCCTCTTCGCTGCATGCCATCTCTTACGGCCGCATCGTCGAAGAGACCGCCGTCCGCCGGGGTATGTTGGAAGCGGCCAATAGGATTGCCAAGCTGGCATATCAGGAAGATACTGGCCTGGAAGCCGTCATGGACGATGCAGAGAAGGCCGTTTTCGGAGTCAGCGAGCGCCGGATGACGCGCGACTTGGCTCCCATTCAGCAAGTGCTTAGTGAGTATTATGACAATATCAGCGAGTTGGCCAGCCGGGATGATGAGATTAGGGGGGTGCCGACCAATTTCATCGATATCGATAATCTGTTGGGTGGCTTGCAGCCTTCGGATTTGCTGATCGTTGCCGGTCGCCCAGGTATGGGGAAAACGGGGTTCGCGCTCTCCATAGCCAAAAATGCTGCTCTAATCCATAAAAAACACGTCGCCATCTTCTCCTTGGAGATGTCCAATGATCAGTTGGTACAGCGCCTGTTAGCGCAGGAGACCGGCATCGACTCACAACGCCTGCGTATGGGCAAGCTCGAAGAGGATGAGTGGTCGTTATTCACCCATGCCATTGAGGTGCTTAGCGATACGCGCATATTTTTAGATGACACACCGGGGATAACGCCGTTACAATTGCGGACCAAGTGTCGCCGCTTACACCTCGAGCATCGCCTGGACCTGGTGATCGTCGATTACTTGCAGTTGATGTCCGGCGATAACCGCACTGAGAACCGCGTACAGGAGGTCTCATTTATCTCGAGGCAGATGAAGATCCTGGCGCGTGAATTGAATGTGCCTGTGCTGGCAGCGGCACAACTCTCGCGGGCTGTCGAACAGCGCGGCGATAAGCGGCCGGTATTGTCCGATCTGCGTGAATCGGGATCGCTTGAGCAAGATGCCGATATCGTCATGTTCATCTACCGCCCTGAAATGTACGAGGATGACCCGGCCAAACAGAACCTGGCTGAGATCATCGTGGCCAAGCACCGTAATGGCCCCATCGGCAGCGTGCAGTTGATCTTCCGTAAGAACCTGGCCAAATTCGAGAACGCCGCCACGCGGGTGGTCGATCTTCAACAGGTGACTTAATGAGCTTCGATGGTTTCCCTGATGGGAAAGTGAGTTTCAGCCGCATTCCAGAGCCATTTTTTGGCGAATTGTTGCCTCAGATCGATGACCTGGGGGAACTTAAAGTGACTCTGTATGCTTTGTGGCGACTGGAGCATATGGAAGGGGATTTCCGCTATTTGAGAGAATCTGACTTTCGAGCGGATGAGCGTTTTATGTTGGGGTTGACACCCACGCTCGAGCAGGCTGAACCAGCCCTAAGGGAGTCCCTTGAGCGCGCTGTACGAAGAGGAGCATTATTGCTGGTAGAAGCCCAGCAAGGAGACGATGTACTTTTTTTCCTGAACACATCCAAAGGCAGGGCTGCGGTGGATGCAATCCACAAAGGGGAGTGGCATCCCCAAGGATCTCCCCAAGCCATGCCTGTGCTTTCACAGGAACGACCAAGCATCTATCACCTGTACGAGCAAAATATTGGGCTGATCACCCCACTGCTTTCGGAAACCCTTCAGGAGGCTGAAGACACGTACCCGGCTGAGTGGATCGAAGAAGCCTTCCGCATCGCCGTTGAAAAGAATATCCGTAACTGGCGTTATATCG
>CAYWIC010000071.1:0-25291 GCA_964458115.1 uncultured Anaerolineales bacterium
CGTGTCCTTGGGGTTCTGTATACCCTGAATTACTTCGGGTTGTTTCCACCCCCGTTGGGGCCGCTTGAAGTAAATATAAGTAGACAGAAGGTTCGAAAGGGAAATATACCCCTTCGGACCTTTTTGTTTTAATTCCCTTTTAGTGGTTGATCAAATTGGTGAGTTGCTGGAAAATTTATAAGTTTCATTGACAGTGAAACCTTTCCGCAATATCATGGCGGAAATACTAATCACTGAACTATCATTGCAGGAGGCTTTCTATGACATCAATTCTTATAAAGAATGGCTATTGATTGACTATGGATTCAGATGTCCGCAGGTTTTCGGGATTGCCAAAGTCCCAGAATTGCTAGAAAGCTGATCTATGGGCCAGGAAACTGGCAGATGAGGCAAGTTAAGTAGAAGGAGTTTATCGGTATGCCATTTTGGAACACCCAAGAAATTGAATTTAATGTCGATGACGTACTGCGCGGCCAGGGAGCAGACCCTGGCGCAATTCGCAAGCGCAGTCCGCGGCTAGTTGAAACTGCCGAACGCGCCCTGGAAGAAGGTCGAGCATTACTCAACCCGCAGACCTTGTATCGTGAATTGGATGTCGATGTGCTGCGTCACGAGCGGCTGGCTTTACAAGACGGATCTTCCCTGTCCGGAGGGTTGGTGTCAGAGCACCTTGGCCCTGCCGAGAGAGTGGTCTTGATCTTGTGTACTGTCGGGGTGGAGCTGGAGGAACATGCCTCGGTAATCTCAAATGACGATATTGTCTACGGCCTGGCACTGGATGGAGTCGGCTCCGCAGCCGTGGAAGCCCTGGCCAATTCAGCTTGTAAACATTTCGAAGATCAGGCTGCAGAGGGTGGATTTCAATCTTCGATTCCCATCAGTCCTGGAATGGTCGGTTGGCCAGTGGATGTCGGTCAGCCAGAAATTTTTTCCATCCTGGAGCCAGAACAATTAGGCGTCAGCCTCAGCGAATACGGTCTCATGCGGCCTCGCAAATCGTTGACCATGGTCTTGGGTTTTGGCCCTGTCATGCAAACCGCCGGTAGAACTTGCGATTATTGCGCTATGCGCGAAACTTGTCGATATCAGGATCACTATGACCCAGCAAATGCCTAAGCAAACAGTTATCGTAGATATGCAGCCCGTTGGGCGTAGAATCGAGATCGAGGCAGGAAAAACCGTGCTCGAAGCGGCCCAGGCCGCGGGTGTGGGATTGGTCTCCTTGTGCGGCGGTGAAGGATGGTGTGAAAGCTGTGTGATACGAATCACCAAGGGTGATATCAACCCACCGACGCGATCAGAGGAAGCAAATCTTGGTGATGACGCGTTGGCGGAGGGTTTCCGCCTGGCGTGCCAGGTTATTCCCCAAATTGACGTGCGCATCGATATTCCCCCAGAATCCCTTTCAACCCCTCAGCGGTTACAAGTGGAAGGGAAAGATTTCGATATCGCCGTAGCTCCCATTGTTGAAGTGATTGATCTGGAATTATCCCCCCCGGAGTTGTCCGATCTGCGCGCTGACGCGGATCGTGTCAAGGACGCCCTATTGGAGCAGGGTTTTCCCGGTGTAGAGATTGAACTGCCTATCCTGATGGATATATCCGAAGTGCTGCGAAAGAATAAATGGTCAGTTCGCGTAGCACTCCGCAACAAGGAAGTAATTGCTATCCTACCGCCACAAAGTGGAATCTACGGTGTCTCGGTCGATATTGGTACTACGAAATTAGCTCTCTATCTTGTTGATTTATTGAGCGGCGAGGTCGTGGAAAAGGTCGGTGAGATGAATCCTCAGATAGCTTATGGGGAGGATGTCGTCAGCCGAATCGGGTACGCTACCCAAAATGACGGGGGGCGGCAGGTGCTGCAGATTGCAATAGTAGAAACGCTCAATAAAAAAATTCAAGAAGTTTGTAGGACAGTTGGGATAAAAGAATGGCAAATAGTGGATGCAGTGATCGTAGGAAACACAGCCATGCACCACCTTTTTGCTGGGCTGCCGGTCGAGCAGTTGGTCTTTGCTCCCTATGTGCCTGCAGTTAATACTCCCTTAGATCTTCGTGCCAGTGCCATTGGGATCGAAATGGCCCCTGGAGCGTATATCCACTTGCTGCCGAATATCGCCGGATATGTGGGTGCCGATCATTCCGCCGTTGTCCTTTCGACTGAATTATGGCAGACGGAGAAAACCGCCATGGCCATCGATATCGGCACCAACACAGAGATTTCCCTGGTCTCCAAGGGACGCTTGTTGAGCTGTTCCTGTGCCTCGGGCCCTGCCTTTGAAGGCGCTCACATCTCCAACGGCATGCGGGCCGCGCCCGGTGCCATTGAGCGAGTTCAGATCATCGATGGAGAAATCAAACTTTTCACCATAGATGATGAACCGCCGGTCGGCATCTGCGGCTCGGGCATTTTGGACGTTGTCGCCGAATTGAAATCTGCCAGCCTGATGGATGAGAAAGGGGCCTTAATCGAAGGTCAACTCAATATTCGCCCGAGCAAGAAGAATCATTTGGAGTTCTTGTTGGCTCCCGCTTCATCAACTGGACATGGTCGAGATGTGACGGTGTCTCGGAAAGATGTCAATGAAATCCAACTTGCTAAGGCGGCCATCCGAGCTGGACAGGAAATACTGTTAATCAAAGCTGGGATATCTGCAGATGAGATTGACGAAGTCATTATCGCCGGTGCGTTTGGCACCTATATCGATGTACCAAATGCCATCACGGTGGGCATGTTCCCCGACATACCTCTGGATCGTTTCCGCCAGATTGGCAATGCCGCTGGAATGGGCGCTGTACAGGCTTTGGTTTCCAAAGAATATCGGGAACTGATTGGCGATGTCATCAAGGATGTTGACTATATCGAACTGACCACTTACGAAGAATTCCAAAAAGAATTCGTCGAAGCCATGTATTTGCGGTAATTTAGGAGTTGAAAAAATCATGCAACCACTTTTCCTGGTCATACTGGTAGGAATGGTCGGCGGCATCGCAGTCGCTGTGCAAGCGTCATTGGTAGGTATTTTTGCGAGAAAGTGGGTTTGGTAGGAAATGGATTGTTCGTGTTCGGCAGTGGGTTCTTGTTTGCCCTGATCGTGCTGTTTTTTACGGGCGGTGGACAGATTCAAGAAGGCGTTCTGTCCCCTGGTATGTGTATCTAGCCGGACCCTTAGGCATTGCCATAATCAGTTCCATCGGGTACGCCATACCGCGTATTGGGGTGGCTGGCGAAAATATCTAGTGGAAAAAGGGCTGGTAGCAGAGAAATACCAGTCACTCATCCAATAAAAAGACCGGCTCCTGATAATAGCGCACCCGCCGACGCGTCATCTTATCTGCCAATAGTCGATCAAGCCAAGCATTCTTGCGCGCCAGCGATTCCGCTGATCTCAGATATTCTAAATTTGCATGAAGCCGCAATACCCGTCCTGGGATGACGAAGCGCGTGATCCCGGCAGGCAGCAGTTGTCCATTTGCGGCTGCTAACAAGACATCCTTGATCGAGAATTGGGGGAAAATCACCAGGGCAGATAAATCTTTGACCTCAGCGGCGAGTTCACTTTTGTCGGTGTTGAGGGTCCTTTCAATTCTAGCTATTTGCGTATAGTCAGCCACAAAATCATTCAGTGCAGTCAATCGATCAACATGTATTGAATGTTGGATAAAATAATTATGTTCGTCGAGGAAATGCAAACTGCAAATCACCCGTGGATTAATCTTCCCATTGGCTAGACTGTAGCCAGTAGCAGGGAGGATTTCATAACTATTCCTTCCCTGCAGATGAGACAGCAAGTCCTCTGGTTTGGGTCCGCATAAGGCGTGATACCAGGTGTGCAGTAGGAGATGTTCGTCCTCGGCTGAGACGGCTTGCACGACGATATGAGGGTACTCAAGTTGCTTGAATGCCGTGGTGCGCGTGGCGCCATCCAATACGATATAGTAGCCTTCCCACTCGACAACCACAGGCGGATTCACCAGGGTTTCAGACGTCTCCAATTTTCCGGCCAGATCGCTGACCCTCTCGGGGTCAAAATGCTCGTGCGGGAGCACGCGCTCGACAGGGACCACGTGCAAGGACAGCGGATTCCCGGGCCGCCTTCTTTGCAGTTGTTCGACGATCTTTTCAGCCAGACTTACAGCAATATCCCGATCGACCTGCACTTTGCCAGGGGCTTGAAGGTCAATCCAGGTGAGATTGGGGTGAGCGCTTTCCAAATCCGGGTCAGAAATCACTGCTGCTCCTGCCATCTGTCCATTCTTGATGCATGTATCAAGAGCGGCATAATCGACAGCATCAGGATTGCTGACATTGATCAAAATGCAGCCGCGTGGTGTGTGGGCCAATTCGTCCTCACCTATCAGGCCGCGAATATTGGGCGTACTGGGAACGTGAAGGCTGATGATATCCGAGCTTTCCAGCAGCCTCTGAAAATCGCACAGCTCAACACCAACTGTCAGAGCCAACTCTGGGGTGAGGCGCGGCTGGTTGACCAGGACCCGCATCCCAAAGGCCTTCGCCCGTCGTGCGACTTCATGGCCTACGGGGCCGAAACCGATTACCCCAGGGTTTTCCCTGATAGACCAACAGCCTGATGACGGTGAGCTAATGACAACATAGCACTGAAAATTTGCTCAGCTAATGCCAGGGAGCGCGGATTGGGAATATTTACCACAGCCACACCTTGCGCTCGCGCCGCGCTGACGTTGAGGTGTTCTAGGGATGCCCCGGCAACCCCGATAACCTGAAGCTGATAGGCATATTCAATCGTGCGATCAGGCACCAGCGATTCGCTGTTGACAATCAGCGCCTGGTAATCACCGATGATGCTCTCAAGTTCCTTATTCGATAATCCTGGGTGGATATCTAATTCGGCATTTCCGCGCAGGATTTCCTGGCCCGCCTGATCGAAGGGTATCGTGATGAGAATTTTTGGTAAGCTCGGATTGGACATTTCGCTACCCATACTCTCTTTGGAAATCGTGCATAAATTCTACGAGGGCCTCGACCGACTTTGTCGGACAGGCATTGTAAATCGAGGCCCTCAAGCCGCCCACAGATCGATGGCCTTTTAACCCAATCAATCCAATTTTAGCCGCACTCTGGACAAAAATTTGGTCGAATTCTTCGGAAGGCGTACGAAAGGTTACGTTCATCAAGGATCGATGTTCTTCTGTACTGTGACCCCGATAAAAACCACTGCTTTGATCGATGGCTTGATAAAGCTGGCCGGCCTTTTGTTTGTTGAGCCTGGCAATTTCGTTAACCCCCCCCAATTCGAGAAGCCAGCTTAACACTAAACTCAACATATATATCGAGAAACTGGGCGGGGTGTTATACATGGAGTTCTTTGCTGCCATGATCCGGTAATCGAGCATAACGGGTAAATTTTCTGGCACCCTTTCTAACAAGTCATCTCGGATAATGACTATGGTCACCCCAGATGGTCCAGCGTTTTTCTGTGCCCCAGCATAGATCAGGCCATATGTAGAAATATCGATTGGGCGGCTCAATATATCCGAGGACATATCACACGCCAGCGGGACTCCGTTGGGAGGAGTCGGTTCCTGAGTCCACTGCAGCCCGTGGATTGTTTCGTTGGAAGTGAAGTGCAGGTAAGCCGCTTTTGAGTCAAGCATAGATGGGTTCAGTTCAGGCAGGTGATCAAATCCCGTCTCTTCCGATGAAGCAACTACTCGGGCTTCTCCTAGTTTGAGCGCCTCCTGGATCGCTTTCTGTCCCCAAACGCCGTTGATGACGTAGTCCGCAGAGCCATCTCTGAGGAGCAAGTTCATCGGCAGCATGCTGAATTGCAGGCTGGCGCCCCCCTGCAGGAACAGCACGTGGTAATTGTCGGGAATTCCCAACAATGTTCGAATATCATGATCTACCATCTCCATCAAGGCCTCGAAAGGCTTTGAGCGGTGGCTCATTTCCATTATGGACATGCCCAACCCCTGGTAATTTAAGAACTCCTCTTTTGCTTTTTCCAATACTGACAGTGGTATACCCGAGGGCCCAGCATTGAAATTATGAACACGTGTTTTCATTTCGGTTTCCTTTTATGAGCTGCTTGTTTAGTGTGCTACAACACTGTTGGCGCATGTAAGTCGTGCAAAAGGTTTCTACCATACCATCCTCCGATAGTAAATTATAAAGTATCGAACAAAATCCAATCCTCAACCAGACTCTTCGTCCTTCATTTCTTTATACATTGTCGAGAAATATGGTTTGGGTACAAATAAGTAATAACCCCATCAGAGTCAATATGGTCATTGAAACCTTTAAGATTTTGTCACACCTGCCTGGGAATATGGCTAATTTGTCGTTGTATTTTCTATTTTGTGCGTTGATTGAACCGGGTTTGATTGTGATGTATTTGACGAAGGGGGAAATTTATGTTATAAAGTCATCAGACGACTGATGTATGTGAACTGATGAGTATTTTTGTGTTGCCAATCAAAGGGTGAAAGATGTCAGCTGAAAAAAATAAAAATGTAATCTCCTACGTTGGTGGACGCCGCCCACTGTACGTTGAGGTAATGGAAGAGTTAGAGAAATTAATCAAAGGGCGGAAATTGCAGCCCGGTGAGAAACTTCCATCGGTGGAAGCGCTGACAGGAATCTTGGGTGTCTCACGTTCGACGGTCCGAGAAGCCCTGGCAAACTTAGAAACGCAGGGATTGATCATTCGCAAACAGGGTTCAGGAACTTTCGTTTCGCATTCATCTGGCCAGGGGTTTATGGGTGGACTGGAGCGTATAGAGCCTTTCCGTATGGTTGCGAGCCGAGCAGGTCAGAAAACGGAAATTGTGTTTCGAGAAGTGACTGAGATAATCCCCGCTTTGGAAATTGCTGAAATGCTGGGAATTTCGGACGATTCGACTGTTAAGAAGGTTGAGATTGTGGAATCCATCCAGGGAAGGCCCACAATGTATTTGACTGATTATCTGAAGGACAGTTGTGGTTCTATACAAGATTTGGAAGAATGGGATCAGTCCGTGATCACATATCTTGTTGAAAAATGCAATCCGTCGCTCAGCCATACGAGGACGGAGATATTTGCTGTTGGCGCAGATGAAAATGTGGCACAAAAACTAAGTATTCCCGAAGGTAAACCAATCCTGTATCAAGTGGAGCCGTATTTCTCTAGCGTAGGTGAAGTTATTGGGGTTGGGTACTTGTACTTTGTTACCGATCAATTCCACTTCTTCGTCAATCGGCGAGTGATTTAAGAATTGTAGTTTTGATGAGAACTCTCATTTCGATCGTTTCCCAAAAACTTTTCGCGGGGTACGCAAAGATCGCGGAGTTTATACATAAAGTAGTTTCAATGGGTTTCGCGAAAGCTGCGTGTTTTTCTACAGCAAACAGTGAAATACTACTAGATATGGATTTTTTGAAACATCGAGACCCTTAGGAGCAATTCATGGACCTGAGTATTCACAATGCGATACATGACAGAACGTTAGAAAAAATCCATATTGGTGTAGAGGGCGGAAAAATTGTTGCTGCTCAAAAAGAGCCGCTACCGCCAGGAGATCGATCGATTGATGCCCAGGGGGCAATGGTTTCACCGGCATTTGTTGAACCCCATTTTCATCTCGAAAATTCTGTAATGCCAGAGTACGTCAACGTCAGCGGTACATTGGGGGAAGCCATCAAGATCGCCGAAGAGATCAAAGACCAATTGACTGCCAAAGATATCATGCGTCGTTCGACAATCTCGCTGAAAGAAGCTATCTTGAAAGGTGTTTTGTGGATGCGCGATCACACCGATGTGGACGAGGTGGCCAAGCTCGATTTGCTGAAGGCCGTCATGGCGGTGCGCGAAAAATTCAAGGATGTGATTACCCTACAGATTGTGGCTTTTCCCCAGTTTGGTCTGGCGGATAACCCTGAGTCCGTTGACCTGATGTGGCAGGCCATGGAAGCTGGTGCCGACGCAGTGGGCGGCGTGCCCCATCGTGAAAAGGATATGGATAAGGCTGCCCGGCAGATCGAGCTAGCCTTCGAGATCGCGATGGCCAATGATGCCGATATCGATATGCACGTCGATGAGACCGATGACCCCTACTGGCATACCCTGGAACTGCTGGCGGAAAAGACCATCGAAGCCGGCTATCAGGGCCGAGTTACCGCTGCCCATGTCTGTGCAATGGATGCCTGGGATGAGCAGTTATTCCAACGCATTTTGCCGAAACTGGTCGAGGCGCAAGTCAATATCTGTACCAATACACCCGTCAATCTGGTAATCCAGGGACGCACCACCGGTCACCCAATACGCAGGGGCATCCCGCGTGTCAAGGCATTGTTGGAAGCGGGTGTCAATGTCACCTGTGGTCAGGATGACCTAGTGAACATGTTCTACCCCTTTGGCGATATGGATAGACTCTCGGTCGCCAATTTTGTAGCCCATGCTGCCCATATGAGCTCCCCCAGTGAGATCCAGGATACCTTTGAAATGGCCACTTACAAGGCAGCCAAAGTGCTGCGCCTTGATGATTATGGGTTGGAAGTTGGGGACCATGCTAATTTGGTGTTGTTCAACGCCACATCGGCTGCTGATGCGCTGCGCCGGCAGCCGGAGCGTTTGTATGTGATTCGGGAAGGGGAAGTTTTAGTGCAAAGTGAGCGTAAGCTGACGTTATCACCAGCGCTACCTTTTGCTTGAGACTCGAAACAAAAATATTTAATCTGTTCAACAAAAGGAGAATCATAATGAACGAAAAAGAAATCCTGCAGCAACTCTACGAAAGTGTGCTTACAGGCGATTCTGGCAAAGCTGTTGAGGCTGCACAGCTGGCATTGAATACCAGTATCTCGCCTTTGAAAGCCATCGAAAAGGGTATGACTCCGGCCATCCAAGAGGTCGGTGATCGCTTTGGGAAGGGTGAAATGTTCTTGCCCGAAATGGTCACCAGTGCCGAAGCCATGGAAGCTGCCCTGGAAGTACTTGAACCCCATTTTGAGGGCGATGAAGGTGCCAAAAAAGGCAAGGTGCTGATTGCTACTGTACAGGGTGATATCCACGATATCGGCAAGAATATTGTGACCGCCCTGCTCAAGGTCAACGGCTTTGACGTGCTCGATATCGGGCGTGATATCCCCTCCACCGATATTGTCGATAAGGCAATGGATCTGGATGTGGAGGTGATCGGCCTCTCCGGGCTGCTGACCACCAGCCTACCGATGATGCGCGACATCATTCAGATGTTGGACGATGATGGCGTACGCGATCAGTTCAAGGTCATCATCGGAGGCGGCCCCACCAGCCAGGAATACTCTGATGAGATTGGCGCCGACGGATACGGCGAGACGGCCTATAACGCTGTCCAGCTCTGCAATCAACTGCTAGGGAATGTATAGGAAAAGGAGAGTCGAACATGCCAGGTTTACATTTTGAAATGATCGAGCGCGTGGACCAGGGTCCACGAGTCCGGGAAAATGAATTCGACAAGTCCATTTTCCCGCGTGTCAAAGAATTAGCTGAGAAATACGATATCAAATACGACCCCGCACATCCCATCCCTGATGATGATGCTATGGCTGACCGCCTGTTTGCGGCCGGGATGGAATATGCCGTCGAAAAAGGGTTATGGGTATTGGATACGCAGAAAGTGGTCAAGTTCACTGAGGCGGAGATTTGGCGCTTCCTAGACAACTACCACACTCCGCTGACCTTCGGGTATGGTAAAGACCAAGTGACGATGTATCCCCGCAGGCCTGAGAGCGATGTGCGCCCGCTGGTGATCGGCGGTGCGGCTGGTTCCAGCATGACGGAGGGTGAGATCTATGTCAAGCATATGATGAACTTCGCCCTGGAGCCGACCAACGACATGATCGCTAACGGCAACCCGGCCTGGATCGAGGGTCGCGAGATCCGGCCCTTCTCACCTAATGAGGTGCACGGCGCCATTCAAGAGGTGGGCTGGATCCGCGAAGCCATCCGCCGTTCAGGCCGCCCAGGGATGCCTATGTTCGTGGCGCCAGGCTGTGCCGCTTCTGCTCCACCGGCGGTGGCGATCATTAACGAAGAACGCGGCTTGCGCAAGGGCGACTTCATGTATGCCGCCCTGCTGACCGAGTTGAAATCCGACTATGACCGCCTGATCCGGGCGGTGTCGGCTGTCGAGAACGGCGTGCATGTCGCCACGTTGCTGGCTCCCATGATCGGGGGCTGGGCTGGACCCCCTGAGGGGGCGGCTATCTGTGGGGCAGCAGAAACCATCTTGGGTGCCATCAGTCATAGCTCCACCATCGTGGTACACCATCCAGTGCACATGAATCTCAAAAATGGCGCCACCACACATCGCCAAACACTGTGGGTCGAGAGCGTTGTGGGACAAGCTTTCTCCCGTAACTGCCGTTTCCCCATCGGGCAGAACGTCTTCCTGGATGCCCGCGCCGGGACTTATGAAGTACTCTGGGAAGCTGCGGCCAACGCCATTGTGGCGGTCAGCAGCGGTCAGCACACTGGCCCTGGCCCTAGTGGGATCACGGGCGGCGACGATGTCGACATGATCTCCGGCATCGAAATGCGTATGCTGGGTGAGACCAGCCGGGCAGTGACCGGTATGACTCGCAAAAAGTCCAACGAGATTGCTGTCAAATGCCTGGAGAAGTACGAGCCCACCTTGGGGAACCCGCCCAAAGGTAAGCGCCTGCAAGACCTGTACGACATTGAAAAGCTCAAGGTCAAAGAAGAGTGGCTGGCGATGTTCGAAGAGGTCAAGGCGGAATTGAAAGAATGGGGCGTGCCTTTCAGATACTAAATCTAACTATATAAACTTTCTGTCATTCTGAGAGAGCGCAGCGATCGAAGTTCTGTGATGCTGAGAGTTCCAGATCCTTCGCTGCGCTCAGGATGAATTTTTGAAAGTGTTTCTGTACAAATAAGGACTAATCGTAAATGCCCTCCACCCTGATCGAAAAAGGCATTGTACTGACTGTCAATTCCAGCGATGATGTTTACAATGATGGTTATCTCTTTTTTGATGATGACCGTATCACTGCTGTCGCGGAAGGTGCCGCCCCAGAAGCGATCCGGGACCAGGTAGACAAGGTGATCGATGCCACCGGGCAGATCGTAATGCCCGGATTGGTCAATGCCCATGTGCATTTACAGCAAAGCCTCGTCCGTGGACTGGCCGATGATCGCGAAGTCTGGGATTGGGTCCAGAACGTAGCTTTTCCCATCTATGGGACGATGAATGAGACCGAAGTGTACCTGGCCACTATGGTAGGCATGATTGAGAACATCCGCAGTGGGGTAACAGCAACCACCGATAATCAGACTGTTCGTTCAAAACCTGGAAATTTCGATGCTGCTTTTAGGGCGGCAAAAGAGTTGGGTATACGCTATAAACTGGCGCGCGGCTTCAACGAACGCGGCGTGCCTGAGCAGTTTATTGAAACTGCTGAATCGCTTATGGAAGATATGACGCGCTTATATGAAACTTGGCATGGTCAAGAAAATGGGCGCCTGCGTTTAGATTTTAATCCGCACACGCTATACCTCGTAACTGAAAACACGCTCCTACAAGCGAATGAAAAAGCTCACGAGTGGGGGATTGGCATTCACCTGCATACCGCCGAATCTCAAGATGAGCTTGAAATGTTCTCTCAAGAGACAGGCATGCGTCATGTTGAATGGCTAGCCGACAGAGAATTACTAGGACCGCACTTTCAGTTGGCCCATGCGGTTTGGCTGACTGAGCGTGAAATCGAACAGATCGCCGCCAGCGGCGCATCCACGGTGCACAACCCGGTTTGCAATATGTTTTGTGGATCGGGAGTGTCGCCAGTTCCCCAGATGTTAGCCGCTGGGATCCCAGTTGCCATGGGGACCGATGGACAGGCTTGCAATAACGGCCAGGAAATGTTGGACACGTTCAAGTGGGTGTTAAATTTACACAAGCTCAATACAGGGGATGCGGCCATACTAACCCCGGAACAGATTATCCGCATGGCTTGCGGTAACAGCGCGTACGCCTTTGGCCAGCCCGATGAGATCGGTAGTTTAGAAGTGGGTAAGAAAGCCGATGTGATTATCGTGGATCTGGATGATCCGCGTATGACGATGCCTTCGCTGAGCGTACCCTCGCTGTTGGTCAATTTTGCTAAAACGAGCGATGTGGCCACGACGATTGTGGATGGAGAAATCTTGATGCGAGATAAACAGTTCCTGGTTTTGGATGAAGTGCAGTTGCTAGATGAATTTAGAACCGCGAGAGCGAACTTGTTAACTCGAGCGGGTATTTCATAGCAAAGAGATATTGATGAGGTTTGGATGTCGACATGCTTTCTACGATATCCTGAAGGATGACAAACTGAATGTGATAGGAGAAAAAATGTCAGATGAATTCTTCAAATCAATCGTTGAATTGGATGAAGAGAAAGCAATCTCTTTGGCCAATTCAATGTTGGAACAAAAAGAGGATCCAGTTATTTTATTGAATATTAGCATTGAAGCAATGAAGAAGGTTGGAGACAGATTTGCAGCAGGTGAATACTTCCTTCCCGAACTCCTAATGGCGGGCGAGATCATGGAGGCCATTAATAAAATCCTTCTTCCTCTTATGAGTAAACCTGAAACTGAGGAAAAAGGAGAAACAGTCATTCTGGGTACTGTAAAAAGTGATGTCCATGATATTGGAAAGAATATCGTACGGTTCATATTGGAGACCAATGGATATCACGTTGAAGATTTGGGTGTGGATGTAGCCCCAGAATCTTTCGTAGCAGCTGCTGAACGATTTGGTACTAATGTCATTGGGTTGAGTGCTTTATTGACTGTATCCTATGAGGCAATGCGGGATACAGTGGAAGCATTCGAAAAAGCTGGTTTGCGTGATAGTGTTAGAGTAATGATTGGGGGAGGTTCTGTTGACGATCAAGTGCTTGAATATACAAAAGCCGACGCACGAGGAGAAAGTGCTATCGACGCGGTCAAATTAGCACAAGGTTGGTTGAAAGAGAAAGATGATGATCATGGCCGCGGAAATGAATAAAAAATACTTAGCCAATTTAAAGGCTTTTGAAGATTCTGTTGCTTTGAAGAGTGAAGGGAAACCCCTATTTATCCCACTTTCATTTCACTTTTTCCCTGCCAAATTTTGCGGCGTTTCAAATGCTGCAGTGATGCAGGACACGGAACTGCGTTTCAAATGTTTGAAAGAAGTTATTTATAAATATGATTTCCCAATGGCTCCTGGAGACGGACTTTATTGGGGTTCATGGCCATGGAATACGTTAAAGAATAAGCAATGGTTGAAGCCTGGCGATGAATTGGGAGAAGATCAACCGTTTCAGTTTCATGAACAAGAAAATTTAAAAGCCGATGAATATGACGCATTTCTAAATGATCCGGGAGATTTTACCTTTCGAAAGATTTTACCCAGGGTATCTGGGCTTCTTGAACCTTTGGGTATGTTGCCACCTTTGCATAATTATCTTTACTACCCAATGTATGCCGCCCCATTTTTCTCTCTGCCAAACTTTGTTGAAATGCTGGATGGCTTAAAGCTTTTGGGGCAACAGTGGGTAGAATACAATTTTCATTTCGAAAATTATTCGCAAGAACTCACCGCTGCTGGATATCCACCTTTGTACGGCGGTGTTGGATTTGCACCATTTGATACTTTTTCGGTATTTTTGCGTGGTCTCAAAGGTTCATTTTTAGATATGATCCGCGCTCCTGAAAAAGTTCTAGCAACCATCGAATTTTTGACAGATCGGGGAATTTCGATGCTAAAGGCACAAGCAGAGATTTTCAATAACCCCCGCGTTGTGATCTTCGCCTATCGAGGTGCAGAGCAATTTATTTCAAAGAAGCATTTCGAAAAATTTTATTGGCCAAGTTTACGCCAAACGGTGATCGAACTCGTTGAGTCTGGAATAACGCCAATCATTTATATCGAAAGTGATATTTCTTCAAGGTTGCCGTATTTCTTAGACTTACCAAAGGGTAAAGTACCGATCCATGTTGAAAAAGTCGACCGCCACGAAGCACGCAAAATATTGGGCGATAACAATTGTATTTGGGGTGATATTCCTGCCCCTATGTTGACTCTTGGAACGCCAAATGATGTAAAGGAAAACGTGCGAGAGCTGATCGATATTTTCGGTGATACCAATGGGTTAATTATTGATGGTGCAGTGGAAATTCCCGATGAAACAAAACCAGAAAATATCGACGCGGTATTTGAAGCAATAGAGAAATATTCATGAAGTTACGAATTTGTCCTCTTTTTCGAAAGCATGAGGAGTGCTTATGGAAGGCTTTGAACAAAAAGTAACTGGAAGATGCGAGTTCACAGCAGATATTCAGCTTCCTGGAATGTTAATTGCCAGGGCTCTTTACCCTGAGCACCCGCGCGCTCGCATCAAGAAACTGGATGTTTCGAAGGCAGAAGCAATCCCTGGAGTCGCGGCGGTAGTCACCTATCATGATCTCCCTGACAAAACTCATTACGGTATCCTGGTCAAAGATCAGCAGATCTTCGCCATTGACGAAGTCTTCTATATTGGCGATATCGTGGCGCTGGTGGCTGCAGAAAATGCAGATATTGCTCAGCGGGCCGTGAACGCCATCCATGTTGAGTACGAACCACTACCAGGCGTTTATGATGCCTTGCAGGCCTTTGAGTCTACCAACATCCTGGCGCGCTCGGATATCACGACAAATATCCTGGACCACGTATCCTTAACCCATGGGGATGTCGCCCGTGGTTTCGCCGAAGCCGATGTGGTCGTCAAGCGCACTTACCAGACGCAGTGCACAGAGGCCTTATTCCTGGAAACGGAGAGCACGGTTGCTGACTGGGATGGGCAGAACCTGTTGATGTATGTTTCAGGTCAGGACCCACACGGTGACCGCAATCAGATTGCTGAGGCTCTGGGCCTGCCGATCAACCGGGTGCGGGTGATTTATCCTTATGTGGGGGGCGGGTTTGGGGGCAAAGAGGAGATGCACATACAGATCCAGACCGCGGTCTTGGCGATTAAGGCCAAACGGCCGGTGAAGTTCGTGCGCTCCCGCCATGAATCCTTGTTCACCCACCAAAAGCGAGCCGGGATCCATGTGCGGCTGGAGACCGGAGCCAAAGCAGATGGCACCCTGGTCGCCATGCGTGCAAAGATCATCGGCGATTCAGGCCCTTATGCCAATATCTTCCCGGCAGTTATTGGCGGCACGGTCGAACTGATCAGCGGGCCTTATAAGGTTCCTCATTCCCAGGTAGATTCTTATGCTGTGGCCACAAATAACCTGACCTCAGGAGGGATGAGAGGCTTCGGTACCCCAGAGGTCGCTTTCGCCTTCGAGCAAAATATGGATTCCCTGGCAAAGGAACTCGACATCGACCCCATTGAATTCCGCTTCAAGAACGGCATGGATAAAGATACTCTGATGCCTTCGGGAGCATATATTTATCATGAGATCGGTTTGAAGGAAACCATTACGAAAGCTGCTGAAGCAGCCAACTGGGCGGAGAGGGGCGAATGGCTGGATCGTGAGCCAAGTCCAGATTTGCGGCGCGGTTTGGGTGTGGCCACCATCTGGCATGGCATGGGCATGGGCAAAACTGTGGTAGATAGCAGCGGCGCTACGGTGGAAATGACCCCCGACGGATCGGTGATCCTGTACACTGGATCGGCGGAATTGGGCCAGGGGGCTATTACGGCCCAAAAAATCATAATCGCCGAGGACCTGGGCATCGATATAGACAATATCAAAGTGGTCATGGCGGATACGGATGCTACCCCCGCTGCTGGAACTACCGCCGCCTCACGCAGCACCTATATGATGGGCAAAGCCATCCTGCAGGCCACCGGGCGCATAAAGTTAAGTCTTCTGGACCTGGCATCAAATGTGCTCGAAGCAGAAGTCGATGAATTAATCATGGCCGACAATAAGGTCATAGTCAAGGACAACCCGGAACGCTACCTTGATATCCCCAAGTTGGCTGCTCAGGCCTGGTGGATGAACAAGAAACTACGCGGAGATGGATTCGCGGAGATGTGGCACCCCCCTGAGCCAGAGCACGAGTTGAACTTCTCTCATGCCCATTCCATCTTTGCATACGCCACCCATATCGCTCAAGTGCTGGTAGACACAAAGACTGGGGTGGTCAAGGTAGAAAAGATTTGGGCAGCCCATGATGTTGGCAAGGCTATCAACAGCCAAGCCATTGAAGGCCAGATCGATGGCGGCGTGATGCAGGGAGTCGGGTACGCGCTTACCGAAGAGCTGCTGCAAAAAGATGGCTACTTGCTCAATGATACCCTGGCCACGTATATTGCTCCATTGTCTGTAGATATCCCAGAAATCGAACATATTATTGTGGAAGTTCCTCAACCCAGTGCACCCTTTGGTGCAATCGGGATTGGTGAGCCAACCCTTGTTCCAGTAGCCCCTGCCATCGCCAACGCGATTGCAGATGCCATTGGAGTGGAGATGAATCAAATCCCAATGACTCCAGAACGTGTCTTAGAGAAATATATCGAGAAAGAATGAAAGGTAGTGGATTATGGTAAAAGCACCTAAAGTGGATCCCCAGCTTGTGGCTTCCGTTCTGAATAAATCGGAAACAGGCCCCGTAGTTGAAGAAAAGGATTGGGATCGCCAATTCATCAATCAAACCATCAAGGACTTGGTCCAGAAATTCGATATTCGTTTGGAAAAAGGATTCTATGGCGTGCCTTCGGATGACGACTTGGCCGATAGGGTTTTTGCAGCAGGGCTTGAATTGGCCCTCCAGAGTGGCTTGTATTGTGTCGATACGAAACGACAAATGGTATGGACGCGCGACGAAATTGATAGTGTTTTAGAAAATGCTCCCACAGAGGTGACTGTTGGAGAGGGGGAGGACGAGGTCACATTTAGGAAACGAAGTCCTGAAGAAAATTCTAGGGTAGGGGTGATCGGTGGGCCTTATGGCATACCCGTTCCCGAAGAATTGTACGTGCCCATCTTGATGAGCTATGCCCAGGAACCCTTGTTCGATATTGTCGATAGCCCCTCCTTGCAAACAACCTATGGCTACAGCATCCGCGCCGAATCCCCTTGGGATCAGTTGGCCGTCTGGCAGGAAGTTGCCCTGACATTCGAAGCATTAGAGAAAGTTGGCCGTCCCGGTCTACCGATCGGCTGTGCTAACAGCGCCGCCAGCGCTCTGGGAGAATTAACCAGCACATCGTACGGTGGTTTCAGGCAGATCGACTGGCATCACAATTCGATCATGAGTGAGTTGAAGATTTCTTATGCCGACCTGATGCGGGCGGTGCATTATGTCCACACAGGTTCGGTATCTCATAATTTTTACAACACGATTTATGGAGGCTATGTTGGTGGAGGCGAAGGTATGGCTGTTGCCATCGTTGCTGGCATGATTTTACTGCGGGCTAGTCTGTGGGGCGAAACGTTCAACCCAGGTCCCAGTCATGCGCATTTAAGCTGTAACACCTTCCCGGCCATGATCCCTGCTCAAACTATAGCCCTTCAAGCGCTTACTCGCAATACGAATTTGATCCTGTCTGGTTTCCTGCGCCCGGTCTCAGGTCCTTGTGTGCGAGATATATTCTATGAGATTGCCGCGCTAACCATTGCGCAAGTGACCTCAGGAATATCCTTTACCAAGGCCGTACATACCGCCACCGGACGCTTCCCCTTGCACTGCACACCGGTGGAAGCCCGCTTTGCTGCCCAGGTCACCCACGCGGCCGAGGGAATGACGCGCGCCGATGCCGATCCAATCGTCAGGCAGCTTGTGGATAAATATAAGGACGACCATCAAACCATCAATGCTGGGAAACCTTTTACCGAGGCCTATGACGTAGATAGCTTGAAGCCGAGTACCGAATGGCAGCAAATGTACGATGATGTATTGCGTGAACTATCGGATGAATTTGGTCTTCTGCTTCGATAAATGTTCTTAGTGTATGTATCAACGGATTCGTTGAAGAAAGGAGCTGCCTATCGATCTGTTTATCAGTCTGCTTTATTAGTTACTTGAATTCAACAAGAGGAGATCATGATGTTTAAGAAAAATATTTGGTTTGTTGCAACCCTGTTTATCATCACGGCACTGCTTTCCGTGGCATGGAGTGGTCCTCAGGCCGCCGTAGCAGCTGATGATGAGCCCACAGAACTGAAGATCGCCGTCGGTGTTTTGTTCCTCGAAGAAGCCTGGACGACCAGCCTGCTTCAATCACTCGAGCGCGTCATCGAAGAACAACCTCATGGCCTGACCGTCACCTACGATGTTGTCGAAGGCGTCGAGTTTGCGGATGCAGAAAATATCCTGGACCAGATCGCATCTACCGGTGAATATGACATCATCTGGGCGCATTCGACATATTTTGAGGCTGTAGGAGCTCTTCAGGGTGAGTATCCTGATATCGCCTGGGCCGTTGCTGGATCTGGCAATGAGGCCTTGGGTGGAAACATGTGGTACATGGATTATTACCCTTATGATGGCGCCTATCTTTTGGGTGTATTGGGTGGCCTGCTCACGGAGTCCAACTCTATCGGCACAGTGGCAGAGTTTGCTTTCCCCTCCCTGGTGGCGGTTAACAACGCCTATGCGGCTGGGGCACAATCAGTAAATCCAGATGTCGAGGTCCAGGTTTCCTACATTGAAAGCTGGTTCGACCCGCCTAAAGCTATCGAGTCGGCTACAGCTCAGATCGCCAACGGCGCAGACTTCTTATTTGTGCAGCCGATAGGACCGATCGAATCATGCCTGGATGCAGAGATTTGGTGTGCCGGTCATTATGTGGATCAGTCAGATCTTGGCCCAGAAGTGGTCGTAACCAGCAATTTGACCATGTGGGATCCCCATTGGCAAACCCTGATCGATGCCTGGTGGGAGTACAAGGTGAATGATGTCGCTTATGACGCTCCCCTGGAAAAGGTTGATTTTTCCGCCAGTGAAGGCGGTAATGATATTTTTCCCATCAATGATATGGACGGGGCAATTCCTGAAGACGTGATTGAACAGGTCATGGAAGTGCGTCAGCAGATCCTCGATGGAGAATTAATTATCGAGTTGGACACTGGAGAGGAAGAATAAGATTTTTAGCCTAGGTTAGATAGTCGAGAGGTGCTCGCATTTCGGTGCTGAGTGCCTCTCGGAAACAATTGTCAAGCTGGAGGTATTACGGATAACCGTGACCACGAAAAATGAATCATCCCTGGTATTAGAAGTATCAAACCTGTGTAAGTCGTTTGGAAACTTTGTTGCCAATGACCATATCCGATTCAAACTCAAACCAGGCGAGGTGCACAGCCTGCTGGGAGAAAATGGGGCAGGAAAATCCACCTTTGCGAAATGTCTATACGGTGCTTATCGACCAGATTCAGGCATGATAAAGGTCAATGGAGAAGAAGTAAAATTTTCTTCCCCAAAGGATGCTCTTCATCATGGCATAGGCATGGTTCACCAACATTTTGTGCTCGTGCCAACCTTGACGGTAGTAGAAAATATTGTAGTGGGTGTAGAGAAAAGGGGCATATCCCCTGGGATCAGAGCAGCTGCCAACAAGGTTATTGAACTGAGTGAAAAGTTCGGCATCCACTTAGACCCTTATGCGCTGGTATCCAATCTTTCTGTGGGAGAGCAGCAATGGGTTGAAATTCTTAAAACGATTTTTAGCGGCGTTGAGATACTGATTCTCGACGAACCAACTGCAGCGCTTACACCACAAGAGTCTGAGCAATTATTTTTGATTATCAAACAGATGACCGAAGATGGCACTTCGGTTATTTTCATCACTCATAAGTTGAATGAGGTGATGGCGGTTTCAGACCGCACAACCATATTGCGCAAAGGGAAAATTGTTGGCACGGTGAAAACCGCAAATACAGACAGAATGAAACTTGCCACCTATATGATCGGCAGAGGTGTGCATTTTGAAGTCGAGAAAAGCGATCAGGAACCTGGCGGAGCGGTATTAGAACTGAAAAACGTTACCCAATTGAATGATGAAAAACGCCCTGTTTTGAAATCAGTGAATTTAACGGTCCGCAAAAACGAAATCCTGGGCATCGCCGGGGTGGGCGGCAACGGCCAGGGCGAATTGTTTGATGCCATTGTGGGGGTAAATTCTGTTTCTGAGGGCACCATCCATTTGAACAGCGACGAAATTACCAATCTCTCACCAGGCAAAATTATGGATAAGGGTTTGGCCAGTATTCCATCCGATCGCATGACCCAAGCGTTAATGTTGGAATTTACGGTCGCCGAGAACCTGGTTTTGGGCAGCCAATGGAAGGAACACTTCACCTCAAACTTCATTATGAGCGATAAACGCATTCTATCGAATGCCCATGAAAAAATTGAAGAATACAGCATCGCCACGACAGGTCCAGGACAAATCGCCTCTCGATTATCTGGAGGCAACTTGCAAAAACTGATTCTCGCCCGGGAGCTGTCAAGGGAAATCTCATGCGTGATTGCCAATTGCCCTACGCGTGGCTTGGATGTCGGTGCCATCGAATATGTGCATCAACGGCTTGTCGAACTCAGGGATAACGGCATTGGCGTTTTACTTATCTCAGAAGATTTGGATGAAATTTTCAATGTTGCAGACCTGATCGCAGTGATCTATCAAGGAGAAATTATGGGCGAATTTCCCACCAGCCAGGTCAGTCGGGAGCAAATCGGTCTGTTGATGGCGGGCGTCAGAGAAGGTGTCTCATGACAACAAATCAAATCACCTCAACACAAAAGACCGCTTACCGCATCGTAAAACGCGATGCCCGAAATCCCTGGGTGGATCTGTTAGCCATACTTGGCGCGCTTGCATTAGGATTGCTGATTGGCGCCTTGATTATTATGGCAACCTCAGATGCCAGCCCCCTTGATGCATACAGTGCGTTATTTAATGGTGGTTTTGGGAGCAAGAAGGCCTTCATGCAAACGCTGCTGCAGGCCACGCCGCTCATTTTTACCGGCTTAGCAACTGTCGTAGCCTTTCGTGGAAAAATCTGGAATATTGGTGGTGAAGGACAATTTTTAGCCGGCGCGATGATGGCTGGCTGGGTAAGCCTCAATATTGGGGATATGCCGCAACCCGCAGTCATCCCTTTGGTTGTATTGGGATCCATGATTGGCGGCGCATTATGGGCTGGGATCGCCGGCTATTTCAGGGCGAAATTCAATGCCAATGAGATCATTGTGACCGTGATGTTGAATTACCTGATTCACTTTTTGATGTCGTATCTGTTGATCGGTCCTTGGAATGATCCTGGCTCATCGTATATCCAAACCATGTCATTTGCAGAATCAACCTACCTACCGAAACTGTTCGACACCAAGTTGCATCTTGGGTTGATTTTTGCCTTGGTTGCAGCCTTGTTGGTTTATATCGTGCTTTGGAAAACACCTTTAGGGTATGAAATTCGTTCCATCGGTGTGAATCCTGAAGCCGGGAAATATAAAGGCATCAATATATCCCGCATCATAATAGTGACAATGCTCTTGAGTGGTGCTCTGGCTGG
Source organism: uncultured Anaerolineales bacterium (assembly GCA_964458115.1). Taxonomy (GTDB): domain Bacteria; phylum Chloroflexota; class Anaerolineae; order Anaerolineales; family UBA11858; genus NIOZ-UU35. The sequence continues at coordinate 21,506 of CAYWIC010000071.1, forward strand.
ATTAGGAGGTGGAACCGAGATCGCGGGGATGCATCATCGCCTGCGATTGGATATTTCCACCGGATATGGGTTTACGGGGATTTTGGTGGCCATGATGGGGCAGTTGCATCCCTTTGGATCCATATTGGCGGCGATCTTTTTTGGCGCCTTGATCAATGGTTCCTTCCTGATGCAGATCAAAAGCAAAGTACCCTTTGCCTTGGTGGATACTATCCAAGGCGTAATTCTATTTCTCCTGGTAATCGCTTTCGTGCTTCGGCAATACAGTATCAGAAAGGTACAGATCGATGACTGATATCTTGAAAGTTACCTTTATTATCAGCCTGCTTTCCGGAATGTTTCGCATGGCCGCGCCGATCCTCTTCGCGGCCTTAGGTGAGCTGATTTCCGAAAGATCGGGTGTTTTGAACCTGGGTGTAGAAGGAACCATGTTAATCGGTGGGTTTGCTGGTTTTTTGGCCACATACAATAGCGATTCATTGTGGTTAGGCGTCTTGTGGGCCGTCCTTGCGGGCGGATTGATGAGCGCGCTGATGGCCTTTGTGGTTGTGAATCTCAAGGCAGACCAGACGATTGCCGGATTAACTGTAAATATTTTCGCCTCAGGGGTCAGCCTGTATCTATTCAGAATAACCTTTGCCAATGTCGCAACCGAAAATCTTGCTACGGTAGATACGTTCGAGGCCATTCCCATCCCTCTCCTTTCAAAGATTCCATTCTTTGGAGAGTTTCTCTTTAATCAACATATTCTGACGTATCTCGCCATCTTTCTTGTTTTGTTACTACACCTGTTTTTAAACCGCACAAAATATGGGTTGGTGCTCAGGAGTATCGGAGATAATCCCCGCGCCGTTGATATGAAAGGTGTCAATGTGACTTTGTATCAATTCTTGGGCGTGGTCTTTGGCGGCATGATGGCAGGGTTAGGCGGCAGCTTTCTTACCTTGGCCTCTGCGGGGCTCTACTCCCCGGGTATGGTGGCTGGGCGGGGTTGGATCGCCTTAGCGATCGTTATATTGGGAAATTGGAAACCCGTGAATATCCTATGGGCCGCCTTGTTCTTTGGCTTCCTGGATACCTTCCAATTGCAGGTACAGGGCATCGGTGTCGATTTTCCATACCAAATCTTGCTTTCTCTACCTTATGTGCTGACGATCGTGGTGTTGGTTTATGGTCGCGCCAAGTCGGGTGTTCCCATAGCTTTAGGAATCCCATACCTGAGGGAAGGGTAATTGGAGGCGGATATGTGGCGTGAATATATTACCGTATCGAACGTAGAAGGTGCGATCAATATCCTGGCGGAACGTGGTCCCAGTAGCCGCATTATTGCCGGTGCGACCGACCTGATGCTCGAGATTGAGAATGGTACCCGAGCCGATATCGACACGCTGATCGATATCACACGTATTGACGAATTGAACAGGATTATCCTGGACGAAGACGACGTTATCCACTTGGGACCGTTGGTTACCCATAATCAATGCGTCGATTCGAAGCTAATTGTTGAACAAGCTTTCCCGCTCGCACAAGCTGCATGGGATGTTGGCGCCCCTCAGATCCGAAATCGGGGAACGATTGCAGGGAACCTGATCACAGCCTCTCCGGCAAACGACACGATTACCCCGCTGATGGCTTTGGATGCTAAGGTCACCTTGCGATCAACCTCCGGTGAACGAATAGTTCCCTTGGACGAATTCTTCACGGGTGTGAGAGAAACCGTAATGAAGTCGGATGAAATGCTGGTTGATATCAGCTTTCCCGCGTTAGATTCGCAAAACCAGCAAGGCGCGTTTGCCAAACTAGGATTGCGCGAGGCCCAAGCGATTGCAGTGGTCAATCTTGCTGTGGTTTTGACCAAGGAATCTGACAAAGTGAGCGCTGCTGCCATCACCATGGGATCGGTTGCCCCTACAGTTATCCATGCTGTCGAAGCTGAAAAATATCTCGTTGGACACACCCTGGATGAGAAATCAATCTCCCAGGTAGCTGACCTGACAATGGAAGCTTCAAAACCCATTGATGATGTCCGCGCTTCAGCCGCCTATCGCAAGAAGATGGTCAGGGTTCTGACCAACCGTCTCCTGGAAACACTGTTAGAAGGTGGTGAAAGAGATCATTTCCCGAGTAAGCCAATTCTCTTAGCTGGTGATGGTGAGCCATATGCATTTGATGAACAGATCACTCACCAAAACGGAGATCCCATCCAAACAACTGTAAATGGAACACCATACACCGTGACAGGTGCCGGCCACAAGTCGCTGCTGCGAATGTTGCGTGAGGATCTGCATTTAGTTGGCAGCAAAGAGGGCTGTGCCGAAGGCGAGTGCGGAGCGTGCACAGTCATCCTCGATGGCAGTGCTATTATGAGTTGTTTGGTGCCTGCCCCACGCGCGCATAGAGCCGTTATCCAGACGATTGAAGGGGTGGCAGAAGGGGATGAATTGCACCCCGTTCAGGAGACCTTTATTCACGATGGGGCTGTGCAGTGCGGCTACTGCACCCCAGGCATGATCATGTCGGCGGTCAAACTGCTCGAAGAGAAATCAGAGCCGACAACAGACGAAATTAAATACGCCATCGCTGGGAATTTGTGTCGCTGCACTGGTTATCACAAGATCATCCAGGCCATAGAAAATGCAGCGGATTGAAGATTAAGTTTCATTTGGGAGCTTTGATGAGAACCAGAGGGCGTTTGCACAATGTATTTGACAAAGCCGTAACCAGTACAAGGCGAGAGCCCTGGCCCTGGTATTGGCAAACCCTTCGACCAGCTTTATGACGCAAACAAGGCCACGCCGCTGCCTGAGTGGCAGGGCATCTATGAAGTAGTCTGTCAGGAATTTGAGACCGAATTTGGATTGAAACTGTATATTAACAATTTGTCACTCTGAGCGGAGCCAAAGGCGAAGCGAGAAGTCTCCCACACCCTTTTGGCGGGGCGGAGATTCTTCACTCCTGACGAGGCTCAGAATGACAAAATAAGGAGAATATTATGAGTAACTGGAATACCTTACAACCGAAATTCATTGAAATGATGCTGGCTGGTAACGAAGAAAGCGCCGTAGCTCTGGCGCGTGAGACTCTTGATGGTGGCGCCACCCCGGTGGAGTTCTTCGAGAACGTGATCTCCCCCTCCCTGCAAGAAGTCGGTAAGCGCTTCGAGACTCTGGATATCTTTTTGCCGGAGATGGTTACTGCAGCCGACACGGTGGAGAAGGTCAACACTGAGGTGATTAATCCTGCGGTGGCAGAATCCCAAGGCGACGCCAATATGTCGTTGGGCAAAGTTCTGCTGGCAACCGTCCAGGGCGACTTGCACGATATTGGCAAGAACATGGTCGGATTGATGCTCAAGGTCAACGGCTTCGATGTGATCGATATGGGCACCAATGTCTCACCCTCGGACATCATCGCCCGTGCTGAGCAGGAGAATGTGGATATCATCGGCATGTCTGCGCTGCTGACCACCTGTTTGCCCTACATGAAAGATGTTGGCGACATGCTGGTGGGCAAAGGCATCCGCGATAAGTTTACCGTGATCATCGGTGGGGCAGCTACGACGCCTGATATCACCGAGGAGATGGGTGCCAATGCCTATGGCAGTTCTGCTGCGGATGGCGTCGAAAAGTGTAAAATGTTGCTAGGAAAGCTTGGGTAGTTTCGTAGGATACGCTCAACAATTTGCACCTGGCGACACAAATTGAAGCACGATAGCTGAAAGGATAGCTATGGAACGGCACGGTTCAGGAATAAGTTGACAGATTAGGAAGAAAAGGCTTGTCAGGG
>CAYWIC010000072.1:0-24854 GCA_964458115.1 uncultured Anaerolineales bacterium
GTCGCCTTTCAAGTATCTTACCTGTTGCCAATCTGTTGCCAATAGCCTGGAATTCTTGGATTATGTGGAAAGAATAGACAATTTTGCCCCCATATCTTGGGCCACATGGACACAATAGACCCATATAGATGGGGTGAACGGTTCTGCCTAAAACTTCGAATCAGTAGGTTGGGGGTTCGAGTCCCTCCGGGTGCGCCAAGATGCACCCTTCGGGATCCGGGTGCGCAGGAAACTCCTCGTGAATTCGAGGAGTTTTTTTTCACCCCCTCGGGATCCGGATGCGTTGAAGCTCATCAAGAGAGGAGCTTTTTTCCTTTAAGTAAGTTTAGGCAAATGTGGGGAATTACCAACGTCATTTAATAATACGGGCGTATACTCTTGTTTGCCAAGGAGGTTTAATAAAATTAGTTTAGATAGCAATTGATTCAGGTCAATGGGGAACGGTTCGAGGTCTTCTCTCAATTTTCTCGTTTGGGTTATTCTCTGATCTGTAATAGTCAAGACAATATCTTGCAAACAGTGTCCGATCAAGTATTGACTAGTTGACGATGTCATGACACTTTCCGGGACGAAGGCCCAGGGATTTTATTCTTACTTCAGCCTGGGAATAAAATCCCTGGGCTGGACTAAATCTGACAGTGTCTGTTGGATCAAGTCTTGGCTAATACATCTGATCCATCTTTGGGCTTCGTCATACGCTATAAAGACTCGCACCATAACACCACGATTGAACGCAACGTCTTCCCAAAATTTTGTTTCCTTCCAACCCTCGCGTCTGCACAACACCGCAATTTTCAGCTGCCTGGGAGCCATCTTAGAAACAAATTTAGCTGAATTGAAGGTTTCAATTGTCGATAATGCATATATCAAGCGAGACTCATCCACGAACACTCTTGTCGAATCGTTCAACTCGACTGTATCGTGAATCCCAAAGAGGTAGTCCTTCAGCTGGATCAAATTTTCACAAGTGCCAATGGCGGTTACATTTAGCAAATCTTCTTCAGCTTCAATGGAATATTTAATCGACATTTAGCATCCTTTCAACCCGAATATGATTGACTATGCCAAATCTCGCACCTCTCAGCCAATCACCTCTTCCCATAACAGCTATCGAAATAGCCTCCTGGCTCCCAAAATGTCCAATTCCCCAACACTGTCACTTCTTCGCTCATAAGCACTGCATCATCGACCAAAATCAGCACCTGCCATGTTCCTGAGTGAAGACCATCGGGCTCAGTTAATGTGACTTGAGTTTCAGTTCCACTGCCAGCGCCTGTCCAGATGCAAGAATATCTGGCCCACTCCCTGCCTTCCATGCTCCATATTCGCTCATACTTAGCACCATAAGGGATGTGTTCGTAATCCCATTGCACATCGATCACTTTGATGGCTTCTGCAAACGATCGAGAGGAATTGGCTCCGTTGCATGTGCCCGGACAAGCCATAAAATTGTAAATTCTGGGAAGAACAGGTGTATCTGTAGGAATTGGAACCGGAGTATGAGTCACGGTTGGACCGGTCGTATTTGTTGGGACCAATTGGATTATTGGAGTACTTGTCGCGACAGGCGCTGAAGCCTGCCAGGCAGATGCAGAAGCTGTAGCAACAATTTGCGTTTGGATTTGCTCAGATGTAATTTCTTCCTGGGCTGGAGAACGACTGGCATACCAATATACGGCCACGCAGACGATTATCACACCAATGAACAAAACGGATCCGCCAACCACCCACAGCCAAGGAAAAGTGGATTGGGGCTTTCCGGAACGCCTAGGCTCAGGTACAGGCCTGCATTCAGGTTGGGAAGGTTTTTCATTGGCCCATCCAATAATAATCTCATCAATTTTTCCTGGCCCACCTTCTTCGATTATCGTGGCCAGCAAACGCAAGGCATCAACAAGTTCTCGGGAAGTCCCAAAGCGATCTTCGCGTTCCTTGGCCAGACCCTTGTCGATCACTCTTTGTGCAGAGGAAGGCAAATCACCGCGTTTTTCAGCAATGTGAGGGATCGGGTCTTGAATATGGGCAACAACCATTCCGACTGGTGTGTCCGCTTTATAGGGTTGCTCCCCTGTAAGCATCTCGAACAGGATTACCGCTAAAGAGTAAACATCACTGCGCCCATCGAGGTCCTTTTGGGTGCGTGCTTGCTCCGGGCTCATATAGGCCGGCGTGCCAATCGTGTCAGCAGTGCCCGTGAGAGTCTTATCTGAATAAGCCAACTTGACAATTCCAAAATCTGACAAATAGGGATTCTCGTCAACGTCAAAAAGAATATTAGCCGGTTTGATGTCACGATGAATAATCCCCACTGAATGAGCCTTGTCCAATGCGGGCGCTAAACGGGCCAGCAAATCGGTAGCTTGTTGGATCGACAGTGGGCCTTTTCTTTTGAGATATTCACGCAACGTTCCACCTGTCATATGACGCATCACGAGATAAGGCTGCCCATCTTGCTCCCCATAATCATATACGGGCACGATCGATGGGTGTTCTAAGCGGGCAATCGTTCGTGCTTCACGATTAAACCGCTCGATAAAGTGAGGATCTTTCATAAGCTCTTTGGACAACACCTTGATCGCCACCTTGCGATCGAACTGGGGATCATAAGCACTGAATACCGTCGCCATGCCACCCTCGCCAATCATTTTAATGATCTGGTAACGTCCAAATTGTTTGGATCTCATATCGTCTCACTTCTCCGCCAACCAAAAATTACTACGAATTAAAATCCATTCGGATTGATTTCTACATTATAAACAATTTAATTGCACTTAGGGAAAAAGGTCCCATATAGAATAGTCAGATATTGGGGGTTCGTATCACAGCTTTAATGCACATATTTTTTATTGATAGTATGGCGATATTTGGCTACTCAGGATATGATTTGTATAAAGCGAAAAGGGAAACAAACCATGATCCACCGATTGAAACGCCAACAAATCGTTCCCTCCTCACTCGATGAGGTTTGGGCCTACTTCGCCACACCCGCAAACCTAAACGAAATGACCCCGTCAAACATGCATTTCGAGATTATTCACGGTGGCGATGGCGAGATGTTCCAGGGCCAACTGATCGAATACCGAGTGCAATTCATGCCCATGATAAAATCACGCTGGCTGACGGAGATCGCGCATGTCGTGGAGAGATCCTATTTTGTAGACGATCAGCGTGTTGGTCCTTACACGTTCTGGTATCATGAGCACACCTTTGAAGCGCTGAAAAATGGGACTCAGATACAAGATCAGGTCACATACCAATTACCCTTTGGGGTAATTGGCGACATCGTCCACGCGCTGTGGGTAGGTCCTCGGCTGAAATCGGTTTTCGATTTTAGGCAGAAAATAATATCAGAACTTTTTGGAACAAGTAAATAGTGTGAAAAATCATCTTGTGTATGAACCGCAAAGCATGCTGAGAATTCCTAGAAAAGTCATTCCATGCTCGCTCTGAAACTTGCGCTGATCAATTTCCTGGCTACCCTCTCCCAGACAGTAGCTGGTTTTGGCGCGCCGCTGATCAACATGCCCTTCATGGTCGATTGGCTGGGAGTGCGTGTGGCCACACCTGTCTCAGCCTTTGTTGGTTTGCTCACTTCCATTCTAGTCCTACTAAATTACCGGGAAGATTTCACCGTGCGAGCTGTGGCCAATTTGTTGTTACCGGCGATCTTGGGTGTGCCAGTGGGCGTGTATGCCCTAAGGACCGTAGACGTACAGATCGCTAAAATCGTCTTGGGCATCATTGTGCTGGCGTTTGCGCTCTACTCGATCTTCAAACCATCTCTGCCAGCACTTCAGCATCCCAGTTGGGCTTATCTCTTTGGGTTTATTTCTGGGGTAACCGGGGGGGCGTTCAACATCAGCGGACCGATCATCGTCATTTATGCCGCCTTTCGGGGTTGGCCACCCAACGCCTTTCGCAGCAACCTGCAAGGCTTCTTCTTAGTAACCAATATTTTCATCCTCATTTCCCACTGGATCGATGGCAATATCGGTCCTACATTTTGGGAAGCCTCTCTCTGGTCGATCCCTGGGATGCTGTTGGCCGTGATTGCTGGAATTTACCTGGGAAAATGGATCAATGTTCAGCGCTTTCGCCAGCTCATCTTGATTCTGTTGGTCGTCTCAGGGATAAGGTTGATGATTTAGTCATCAGGCACAGATCTCCACAGCCAGGACAATTCTTATTTCCAAAATGGTTAATCATTCGGTAATCTATTTCATATAGAATATTACATCCTTTGTCATAAAAACTTCCGAAGTTTTAGCAACCAAGAAAAATAGAATTTTCGGGGCAAACTTCGGAAGGCAGTAACATCCAGTTGAATTACAGGTATTTGGAGGTAACCATGAGTGACAAAATCGAAAAAACCGATCAAGAATGGCGTGAGCAGCTCACCGAGCAGCAGTATCACATTACTCGCCAGAAAGGCACTGAGCGCGCCTTCACCGGAAAATACAACGACTTCAAGGAAAATGGCAAATTCCTCTGCATCGGATGCGGAGCAGAGTTGTTCGATTCGGAAACCAAATATAATTCAGAGTCAGGCTGGCCCAGCTTCTATGCCGCTACGGATGATGCGCCGATTCACACGGAGACTGACACCAGCTTCGGCATGATCCGCACGGAAATTGCCTGCGCTCGCTGCGGCGCCCATCTGGGTCATGTATTCAATGACGGGCCGCGGCCAACCGGGTTGCGATACTGCGTGAATTCCGCATCGCTCGATTTTAAACCAACAGAAGATTAAGTAATAGTTTTCCCGGTAACTTAAGAGTCTCCGGGAAAATTGAGAGTATTATTAGGAGACCACCATGTCTGCATCACAATCTAACCTGCCATTCATCATTATCACCCTGGCGCTAGTTTTCTACTCCATCGGTGTGTGGAGCGAGCGCTTTGCCGGGAGACTCAAGCCCTGGCACCTGTTCTTCTTTTGGTTGGGTTTGGTTTGCGATACCTGGGGGACAGGCATGATGATGGAGATGGCCGGAGGCCTGACCTTCGACCTTCACGGGATCACCGGATTGCTGGCCATCATCCTGATGCTAATCCACGCTGTTTGGGCAACGATCGTTCTGATCAAAAAAGATGAGGCCGCCATCCTCAACTTTCACAAATTCAGTGTATTGGTCTGGGTAATTTGGTTGGTGCCGTACTTCAGCCCGATGATCTTCGGTATGGGTGGAACATAAACCTAAGCCACGATCAGCGCATCGACCATAAGTGCAAGGAACAGGAAAGCCAAATACATACTGGAATGGCGGTACATCTTCCAGGCGATCTTGTTGCCGCCCACCTTCCAAACTCTCCAGGCAGAGTGGAGCAACAGCGCGCCCAACACAGCCGCGCTAACAAGATAGATCGAACCACCCAGTCCAAACAAAGGCAAGACTAAGGTCAACGCCACCAGTTCAATCGTGTAGATAAAGATCTGCCAACGGGTCTCACTTTCACCGCGGATCACTGGCATCATCGGCACGCCCGCGCGGGCATAATCCTTTCTTCTGACGATAGCCAACGCCCAAAAATGGGGCGGTGTCCACATGAAGACCACTGCAAACAAGAACAAGGCGGGGATGTTCAGACTCCCCGTTGAGGCTGCCCAGCCCACCAAGGGTGGAATTGCCCCCGCGCCGCCACCGATCACGATATTCTGCACGGTGGTCTTCTTCAGAAAGATGCTGTACAGCAGCACATAATAGACGGCCCCTGCCAGGGTGAGAAGTGCGGCCAGCAAATTGACAAAAGCAGCCATAATGTAGAAAGATACCAGAACCATGGCCACCCCAAAGGCCAGCCCCTCCCCAGGAGACAGGCGTCCTGACGGAATGGGTCGCTTTTGGGTGCGCTGCATTTTGATGTCATCATAGCGGTCTATGTACTGGTTGATTGCACCAGAACCCCCTGCGGCCATGAAACCGGCTAGCAATACCCAAGCCGTCAAATCCAAGGAGGGCCAGGCTCTTGCGCCAATCACCATACCTGCATAGGTGGTCACCAAGAGTAATGCGACAACAATCGGCTTGGTCAATGCCAGGAAATCGCGCATGACATTAACGCGCTGCTTCGATTGAGAGGCTTCGAGAAATTCATCCTCTTTCGTTCGCCCTGCGAGTCCTACCAAGATCACCTGGACAGTTAAAGTCACCCAAATGGCGATGGCAGAGAATGTGTGCAGTATGATCAGATGCAGTGGGAATTCGCGCATGACCTTGATACCGCCCATCATCACCTGTAAGTAAAAAAGCAGTACGACTGCCGTGGTGCTTACCAGGATCGCCGTCTGGCTGCGTTGGGATTTCCACGCTCGCAGCAAGAGAACGGCCATCAGCACCCCAACTAGTAAGACCACTAAACGATGGGCAGTCGCGATCCAGCCCAAGGCAGTCAATGGCAACAGGGCATCCGGGTCACACAACGGCCACGCAGAGCAGGCACTGGTCGCACCTGTAAGCCGAACGACTACACCACTCGCCAACAAGAGCAACATGGCACCGATAATAACTAAGGAGAGCCTGGCAAAGGGGGAATCGTAAGAAATAGTTTTCAATTTGTCATTCTGAGTGCCTTTTAGGGCACGAAGAAACTGGCGCAGCGTTGGCAGGTGTAATCGTATCCTCAGACTCTTCGGTCGCTGCGCTCCCCTTCGGGGATCAGAGTGAGATTGACCATGAGTGCTGTTTTGAGAGCTCATTCCATACTCTCCCGGCGGACGAAGATGGGGTAACCCACGCCCAAAATGAGCGCAAAGGAGAACCATTGCACCGCATAACCTAGATGTGGACCTTCGGTCAGCACCAGGTCTGGGGCTGACCGATATGGCATTTCCGTCCAGGTTGAATCTGGGGCTTGCTGAATGTAAATTAGCAAGAGATCGTAGGGCATCTGCCCGGCGATACGCTCGACATTTGCGAAGTGCCAGGCAGCCAACGTCTCACCCGGCATCGGGGTGGGGTCAACACGCGCGCCAAAATCAGGGCTATCCTGGGAGGCGCGGATCACACCACTCACGGCAACCACCCCAGGTTCCTGGTAGTTTGTCCAGGCATCGGGGGAGAGATCTTCCAGTGGTATCCAGCCTCGGTCGACCAGGACAATCTTATCGCTGCCCTCGATCTTCATCGGGGTGATTAAATGCACACCTGGGCGGTCTTGCCAAATCTGGTTTCGCAATGCAACCTCATAAGTATGATCATACTCTCCACGAACAGTAACCTGACGAAACTCCATCTCGGTGATGTCCGCAGGCACGCGTTCCGCGTTTAGATCGAGGACAGGCTGACTGGTCTGCGCCAGGACGCGAGCGTTAAAGGCGCGGCGCTGCTCGAGACGGTCGAGCTGCCAGACGCCCAGGCGCGCCAACACGGCCATGGCGAGCAATGCCAAGATGGTAGTAAAGATCCACTTTCGACTGAATAGATTTTTTATCACAAACGGTTTCCCTCCCGAAAGGTGAATGTCACGGAGATAATCACCCGTTGAGAATCATGTTTCAAGTAACTGCACATCTTTCTGTTGCGTTCCACGAATAGGAAAGATCAATAAACTGTAGATGAACAAAAAAACTGCCGTTGGCGGAGCCGCCAGCAGCAAAGCTTGAATGCGAGAATTTAACGTAGTACCTACACGCACATCCAATCCGAGATAGCGCGAGGTCTGAAACGAGCAGCGATAGGCAAACTTCTCCGCCTGGTCTAAAACCAGGCTGCCTGAAGAACCGGCTGGGACCCAGATGGGCCCAAGCTGGTGATCGACGCGGTCCTGGTTGATGACCTGCAATACATCCCCCCTTACAAAAACCATCTCTTCGGGGATGGAAGGCACCGCTTCCCCGGCGGCGATCCGCTCAGCAGTTCCATCCGGGATAACCAGCTCAACCGTCTGGGGGGCGCGATCGTTCTTCTCTTTCAAAAGAATGAAGGCGCCCTCATTGATGGCACCCACCAGGAGAATGGAAAGCACCAACACAATGACTATGCGCAAATAAATTTGATTGCGGCTGGCATTCACTTCAGCCCTCCCCTACCAGGTAAGAGACATCATCGGCCATGTCTTCCGCTTCCATTCCAAAGGGAAAGGTTAGCCTGAGATCCCCAGCCGCGTCGACTACATAGACTCGCGCTGTGTGATCGATCAGATAGCCCGCGGCGCTGCCCAGGTCATTCTTCTGAATGAAGACGCCGTAATCGGCATACACCGCTGCCAACGCCTCGGGGGAACCGCCCAACGCAATGATGCGCGGATCGAAGGCTTCGGTATAGGCACCAAGGTGCTCGAGCGAATCACGCTCGGCATCGACAGTCACAAACACAAATCGCACCAAGTCGGATCTGCCGCCTAGGCGCTGCATGATTTGTTTGTAATCGTATAGCGTCGTTGGGCAGACATCGGGGCAGCGCGTGTAGCCAAAGAAAAGCAGCACGACGTTGCCGTGCTGCTCAGATAAACGAAAGGTTGAGCCATCTGGTTTCTCGAGGGAAAAATCTGCCGCTGCTCCAGGTTGGTCAATGACAGAACCCTGAAAAGTATAGGGTCTGGCAAATACGAATGCGCCCAAGGCTGCAATGACAATCCCTACGATGCCCCCCAACCCAATTTGAATGATCGATTTCTGTTTCATGTTATTCCACGCCAAGCCGCAGAGGCGCAACGATTTCTTAATAAATTCTATGCGCAATAGCACCTTTGCGAGAGATCTATTCAATCAACTTGCGCCCTCGGCAAATTCCTTGAAAAGCCGCATCCCTTTGGCAGTTTCTTTAGGGAATGCGCCACGCATGAAGATGCCCATCAGCTTCATCAGACCGCTGAACTCGAATTCTGTATCCAGCACCCAACGCGTTTGATTCTCACCCTCTTCGTGGAACAAGTTTTTGACTGTATTGAAAACACCCTTGGCTTCATAAGTGCCCGAGAATTCATCGGGCAGACTACGCACCAGGATGGTCTCAATCATCTCGAGTTCGCGGCCTCGCTCGTCATAGAGCAGACGCGACTTTGCGCCGGGTTTGCCCAACTCACCTTCGAAGTGCTCGAAGGATTTCAAGGTCGGCTGCCACTTGGCGAGGTTGTCAGGATTATCAAAGAGTTCGATGACACGATCCCTGGGTAAATCAATAATTGTTTCACATGTGTATTTCATTTTTAGATTCCATTTTTGATTAGCTCATTGTCACTCTGAGCAACCACCGGGAGCGAAGAGCCTTATCTAAAATACCTTGAGACCCTCCGCTACGCTCAGGGTGACAGATGGTTAGTATTTAACCAACCACAGATCCAATCAAATATAGCGCTGGGTAGAAGAAGATCCACACCACATCGACAAAGTGCCAATATACAGCGCAGGCTTCGACGGCCCAATGCTCTTCAGCGGAATAGTGGCCCTTGCGGCCGTTACGGTAGACCACCGCCAGGAAGATCACGCCGGTGAGCACATGGAAAGCGTGAAAACCTGTCATGGTGTAGAAGATCGACCCCATGATGCCGTCGGAGGCCTTGAAGGGGGCTATTTGCCATTCAACACCGACTACGCCCACCAAGAAGATGACGCCCAAAATCAGGGTGATTAGGGTGCCGCGCAGGAAGCCCTGGCGATCCCCGTGCGCCATGGCGGTCTCGGCACGGTTCATGAAGAAACTGCTGATCAACAAGATCGAAGTTACAATCAAACCCAGGGTCTGGTCGAGATGAGGGCGAGAATTTCCCAACAGGTAGAAGCGTGAAACCAACAGGCCTGCAAACACAAAAGCATCCGAGAGGATGAACAGCCACAGCCCTAATCGGTTGTTGGCCAACTTGAAACGATATTGCGCGTCCGCAGCTTGTGCGGCCGCGTCCAATGTAGTCTCGCTCATTCGTGGCCATCCTCTCCCGAGAACAATCTCGGCAGGTGCATATAGTTGGTGATCACATAATAGGCTTTCAGAATGGCGATGAAGATCAAGATCGAAACCCAGGGAGCGCCAACCGCGGCGATAAGATATTCACCGATGGTCAGCACTGCCAGGATAATCAGGACAAAGACGCCCATCTGATAAGCTCGCTTTTTGCCGTTATCTTCCATTTTCATACTCCAAAAAATTCGCGTTATCCGTACCCCACTAATCTGTCGCTGCAGGTTCGGGGACAGGATTTAAGTTTGTGTACACTGAGTCTGCCAAACCGTAATCGTAGGGCTCGCCAACTACTTCGAAAGGCTGACCGGCGTAATTGTGTTCTGGAACCGGTGAGGGCAGCTGGAATTCAGGGGAGCGCGAGCCCCAGGGGTTCGCCTCAGCAACTTCACCACGCTTGATACTATCTAACAAATTGAAGAAGAAGATCGCCATCGCGACCGCGATCACAAAACCCGCAATGGTGATGGCCATTTGCCCTGTATCGATTCCCAGCGCGGGATCATAATCTACGATGCGGCGGCGCATCCCCAGCAAGCCGACCTGCATCTGACCAAGCGACTGAACATAGAAAGCGGGCAGCATCAGCCAGAAATGCAGTTTTCCCAATTTCTCGTTATACATTCTGCCAGTCATCTTGGGATACCAGTAATAAACCGCGGCGACGAAGGGGAACAGGAAACCGCCAAACATGGTGGCATGGAAATGGCCCACGATCCAGTAGGTATCGTGCAAATACAGGTCGGTGGCGACGGTGCCATTAGGGGGTCCACTGAGGCCGCCCAGCAGGAAGATCGAAATGGCGCCCAGGACGAAGAGCATGGGAGTCTCGAAAGTCATCTTGCCGCGCCAGAGTGTGCCAACCCAGCTGAAGAACTTGACGCCCGTTGGCACAGCTACCAGCAGCGTGCTGAACATAAATGGGACTCTCAGGTAGGTTTCCATCCCCGAGGCAAACATGTGGTGCGCCCACACAAAGAAACCCACCAACGCGATTGCCATGGATGAAAGCGCCACCCACTTGTAACCAAACAGGGGCTTACGCACAAACACCGGCAGCAGTTCGCTGATCACGCCCAGGCCGGTAAGGATAAAGACATACACCGCCGGATGAGAGTAGAACCAAAACAGATGCTGGAAGAGGATCACATTGCCCCCTTGGGCTGGGTCGAAGAAGCCCATGCCAAACAAGCGCTGGAACATAACCATTTGGAACGAAAGCCCGATGAGCTGTGTAGCAGTAAGACTGATCAACGAGGTCGCCAACGAAGTCCACACGAAGATCGGCATTCGGAACAAGGTCATCCCAGGGGCGCGCATTTTGAAAATGGTGACAATGATGTTCAATGACCCCAAGATCGAGGAAAGCCCGAAAATGTAGACACCCAGGAAGAAGAACTGCATCCCTAATGGAGCTTTATCGCTGAGCGGCGGATACCCTGTCCAACCAGTATCGAAGCCGCCAAAGAAGATACTGCTCAACAGCACGATGCCGCTGGGCACATTCAGCCAAAAAGCAAAGGCGTTCAGGCGCGGAAAGGCCATATCACCGGCGCCGATCATCAATGGTACAAGATAGTTGGACATGGCGGCCACACCCAGCAGAATACCCATGATCATCACAATGCCGTGCAAACTCATAAAGGAATTGTATAGGTCAGGCTGCAAGAACTGAATATCTGGGGCGGCCAGCTCTGTGCGGAAGGTCAGTGCGAAGGTCCCTGCAAAGGCGATCATCACGAGGGCCCAGAGCCCATATTGGATGCCGATGACCTTGTGATCCAAGGACAGGACCAGATATTTTTTCAATCCCTTCAAGCTGGGATGGCCATGAAGGCCGTGATGCTCATCGCTGGTGGCCTCGCCTTTGGCCCACTTCAACCAGTCATCCACAGAGCCGGTACCGTACATGAAACCCAAAGTACCAAACACCAGACCGACCACCCAAATGGGCTCGGGGTTCCAGACTGGGATAGCCATCAAGAGCCGTATGAGCATGGTAAAACCCATGCCAATCAGCGTCCCGATGACTAGAGCGATCAGTCCACGAGTCAAACTCAGGGATAAAATGCTATTGCTTTTGTTCTCTTCCATGTATTAGAACTCCGAAACAAGTATTTGGGTAGAAGGCCAACCGCGTTGGCGTCAGCAAGAAGAATAATGCGCCCAACTTGGTTGGGCTGCTACCCGGATATTTATAATTATTCTTTCAAACTCTTGATAAACTCGATAATATCTGCAATTTGATCGTCAGAGAGGTTCTCGGACAATGCCGGAGACATGGCTGGTGGGTAGCCCTCGACGATGCGGAGCATGGGTTGCGTGATCGATTCGTATAGATACTCGTCATCAACGGTAACCGTGGTGCCATCCTCTAGAGTCTCTTGACTGCCATAGACATTCAACCAGGTCGGGCCAACCAATTGAGACCCATCAGCCGAGTGGCAGGTCAGGCATGCATTTTGCTCAGCCCACAAACGACCGCGCTCCACGGGGTCGTCGGGTATGGCAGCGGCTTGCTCCTCCAGCCAGGAGGTGAACTCAGTCTCATCCACTACTATCACGGGCGCGTTCATATAGGCGTGCTGCGTGCCACAGAGTTCGGCGCAGCGGACAGTGAAATCGCCCGTCTCCGTGGGAGTGATGCGTAAATTGCGGATCATATTTTCATCACCGGGAAGCACATCCTGTTTGACACGAAACTCAGGAACCCAAAAGGAGTGGATCACATCTTTCGATGAGAGGTTCAGGACTGCCTGCTGGTCAACGGGCAGGACCAACGTCGTCGATACCACTTTAGAATCGGGATACTCGAACCGCCAGGCCCATTGTGAACCGATCACGTCTACCTCGAGCGCCTGAGGGTCAATTCGCTCGACATCCCCAAGGACTTGTGCCCCCAAAAAAGAGAAGTACAACACTACACCCAAGGGTACGACCGTCCACAGCACTTCCAAGGGGGTATTCCCCTCGATGTGTTCGCCATCCTCCGTATCGCCTTTCTTTCGGCGAAAGATCACGATGCTGTAAAGCATGAAACCCACAATCAATGCGAACAGTAATGCGATCACTTTGAAATGCAAATCGAAGAGCCAATCGATGCCCACCGCCTGCAAACTGGCCTGTTCGGGCAACAATTCGACCCGCTCCAGTCCGAAAATTGCCAAAACCGTAATGAGGGCGACTACCAGGGTTGCAAAAATAAAGTGTTTCATAAAAATACTCTTATCAATTAATCTTGATTATTTCGACTGGCGCGTTGCCCCATAATGAATACTGCAATCAGCAACACAAACGCCACAATCGTAAACGCTACGCCTGCCAAGCCGCCAAATACCGATTCGGGTTCCTGGACAACTTCAGCCCCTTCATCCAATCCTTCTACGGAGGAAACATCCCAGCTCATCACATAGGATACCAAGTCATCGATATCAGCGGGCGAGAGCGGCCCGCCGTTCTCCTGACTCCAGGCTGGCATATAAGATCCTTCGACGCCGCGCTCAATGGTTGCCTTGATAGACAGATCGGGACGGAAGGACGGCCAGGCTTTCGCCAATGTTGCCCCGAAACGCCCCTCGCCATTCTCTCCATGGCAAAGCGCACAATTTAGATCGTAGAGAGCACGGCCTTGGTTTGGATCGCCCTCTACGTCCGGTACGGGTGAGATCTGCGGGCGAGCTGTTGGGGTATCCTGCGGTAAATACTGGGGTGCGCCCCCTGTCTGCCAACTGAGAATGTAATACACAACGGCCTCGATCTGCTCATTGGAGAGAGGCCCTCCGTTCTCCTGACTCCAGGCTGGCATTGGTGAACCGACAACCCCTTTGGCGATGGTGTCTTTGGTAACCAGATCTGGGCGGATGGAGGGCCAATCTTTCGATAAGGTGGCACCTACGCGCCCTTCACCGTCAGCGCCATGACATACTGCGCAATTTTGGGCATAAATCTGCGCTCCAAGCTGCCATTGCTCATCATCTTCTTCCTGAGCCAGGACAGCAGATCCCCACAACAAGGATAGACCCAGGATGAGGATTAGAATTCTGCTGATAATATTTGTGTGGTTCATCATATTTTGTACACGGATTTCACGGATGTTTACACGGATAATTACAATATATCCGTTGCATCCGTGCTCATCTGTGTCCACTTCATTTTTGTGCTAATAAGAATGCAACCAGATCATCCAATTGGCTTTCGGTGATGGTGTCGGCAAAGGTCTTGAGCATCAGGTCGTCGAAGCCTTCCACGATATAGGCAGAGGGATTGACGATGGCCTCGCGGATGTATTCTTTGGCGGTGTAGCCATCAATGCGTGTTTCGGCGATCTCGCCAATGGCAGTGAGGTTCGGACCAACCGCTCCAACACTGATACCTTCGATAGCGTGACAACCTCCACAGCCACTCTGGTTATATAACACCAATCCACGCTCAACCGGGTCTTCGAGATCTTCCAGGCTGGGACCAACCGCCGGCAGCTCGACCAATTCGACATCGCCTACGGCTGTCGCTTCCCAATTGAGAATGAATGCTGCCAGTGTTTCGATCTGGTCTACACGTAGAGGACCACCAAATTTCTCTGACCAGGTAGGCATTGCCGGTTTGCCAGATCCTGGGTAAAGCTCAGGACGAGTCGAGACCTGGCGTCCTGTTGATATTGTCGCAATGATGTAATCTTCTAAGCTACCTTGCCAGCCAACCTCGGCGAGACGTGATTTGAAGAAATGGGCATCGTTCAACGGAGGTGCCAAGCCTGGTACACCTTCACCGCGTAAGCCATGGCAACCTCGGCAATTGATCTCGAAGAGTTCGGCGCCGACCTCGATGCTCTGGGCAGTTTGATAGCGGTCAAACTCGCTCATGCGCTTTTCCTCATTGAATCCAATATATAGGAGGATCATCCCTGTAAGGGCGATCAACGCTGTGCCAAAGAATATTTCAAGTTGTACGCGAGACATAAGATTCCTTTTTTTAGTGATCGCGGTCGTGGTCACTGTGCAAGAAAATGTGCTGTTCGTAGGTCTTGCGCTCACCACTTTCGGCATCCGTCCAAATAATGCGCGGGGTCACTTTCACCAGGTCTGCTTGCCATTCTTCGATGACCATCACAGCTTCCACATCAGGGAGCTTACCTTCTTCAGCCGCCTCGTTGACGCGGTCACTATATTCGATAAAAGCAGCTTCCAGCACAGGGCAGCCCCATAACAGGTCTGGACAAAGATCGTCAGTATCCGAGATATTGACCAGGTACGTACCAGGCTGTAATTGGTCATAGGGGATTGCTCGAAGCTCTCCCAGACCTTCCTCGGGGGCTAAATCCTGAATGATGCGCGTGGCCGCGGGGGTTTCGATAGCGTATTCAGGCAGCCCCATATAACTGAGCACGACCAGAGCAATGGTCGAGAGCAGTCCAATGGCTACGGCCAGAGGGCGTTTATGCGCCTCTCGGTGGGGATTGCGGTCGATGTAGGGAACCACAAAGAGCAGACCAAATATGATCGTAGGCAAGATGATGCCCATCAGGGTTTTATCACCCAGTTTGAGCATGCCCTGCAACCACCAAAAATACCAGGGGGCCTTGGTGTCCAGCGGGGTTTGCTGAGGGTTGGCGATATTCTCCAAAGGTGCTTCGTAGAAGAAAGTCGTCATCAGGATGGTGATAAAAAGTCCCAAGCTGGTAAGAAAGACTTCGTGAGTCAGCAGATCCGGCAGCAGATCTACGCGCTGTTTTGCTTCTTTGGTGACTTCTTTGGGTAAATCTTGCTGTTCATATTTCGCCGGCAAAGAAATACTGTGCTCTCGGGCAACTTTGTAATAGTGAACGCTAAGCATCAGAATTGCGATGCCAGGGAAGAGAACGATATGCAATAAATAGAAGCGCAACAAGCCATCCGCGCCAATGTCCGGGGCGCCTCGCAGGAGTAAGTTGGCCTCGTTCCCAAAAAGGGGTGCGGCCTCGACCATGCTGGTACCAATCGTAACGGCCCAATAGGCCAGCTGATCCCAGGGCAGCAAGTAGCCGCTGAAACTTAACCCCAGCGTAACAATCAGTAAGACAACGCCTGTCAGCCAGGTAAATGAGCGCTCTTTCTTATAGGAACCTGTCAGGAATGTGCGCAGCATGTGCAAGACCGTAAAGATTACCATTCCCTCTGCGCCTAATCGGTGCAAATCTCGCATCAATTTTCCGAAGGGCACATTGCTCAACAAATTAAGAATTGAGTTATACGCCTCTTCGGGTGAAGGGGTGTAGAAGATCATCAAGATGAGACCCGTGACGATCTCCAACGCGAAAAAGAAGACAGTAAAGAAACCTAACCGCCAGGTGTGCGAAAACACAGTGCTTGCCCGCTGGTAAAACTTTGGCCGGATATGGAACAAAAAACTGGTTACGTGAACCTTGTAGCGGGGGTTGGGTTTCTCTGTAGGAGGATCACCACGCAACAAGGCGCGCAATTCATTGATGCTGAGACCGGCCGTAATTATTCGTACGCGATCATCAATGGCTTTTTTGGCGTTTTCACGCAGTTCGCTGAAATTCAGTGATTTGAGCATACCATGCCTCTTATGAGTGGGGTTTTCCCGTGATCTTTGCCCCGGTATCTACACGAATGACATAATCCTTGCCGGCGGGGATAGAGAGAGCGCTGCCGTCTGCCGAGGTTTCTGCAACCACCTCCCCCGTATCTGGATCAACAGCCTGGACAACAAAAACGTCCAAATCACGCGGCGCTGGACCCTGAATAAAAGCGCCATCAACCTCGAACTGCGACCCATGGCAAGGGCAAATGAATTTG
This sequence comes from uncultured Anaerolineales bacterium, assembly GCA_964458115.1. GTDB lineage: Bacteria > Chloroflexota > Anaerolineae > Anaerolineales > UBA11858 > NIOZ-UU35. The sequence continues at coordinate 16,691 of CAYWIC010000072.1, forward strand.
ACTTCCTGGTCGCTCCAGTTATACAAACACCCCAGGTGAGTGCAAACTTTGTAAATGGCCTTGATGCCCTCTTCTGTATTTGCTAACCAGAGTTTTACCTTGGGGAAGTTGACTGGCGCAGATCCAACCGTTGGAAGCTGGGAAAGTTTCCCCACTGTAAATAACCCGCCGAATTCCCCTTCACGGAAACGCGGCATAGCAAAGAAATATGTCACACCGGCGATATCCACAAAGAAAAAGCCTAGCGTTGCCAACCAGGCCAGATTCAAGAATTCACGGCGATTAACCGGAGTTTTTGTTTCAACCGTTTCCTCAGTCATAGGTGCTCCTATCGATATCAGCCTGAAGATCAAGCCGTAAAGATGCTGCTCGTACGAATGTAAGTCGCTCAACTGCGATCTGGATTGCCCAGCGCGAGGCGTCACCTTGCAGTAGCCCCACCGTATTTTGGACATATCCAATATTTTAGACTATATTTATCATAAATACTGAATTAGTTTACCATATTGCATGGCAGTGTCAATAGCTTGTCACACTAATTTGTGTTTGTGGAACTAACTGAACTCCCCCTTCCCTTATGGATATATCACTTTAGGGAAAGACCCCCTAGGGTAGGGTGATCCCACAGATTTGGTGGGGAGCAGAGCACCCCACTAAAACCTTCCCATATCGTTTCCCAGAGGCCCCAAAAAATCAGAATTCAGCAGAAGATTTTCCCACCAACCCTATTCTCTGTCAGATTTGTATTTCGATTTCAGTTCCTTGGGTGCGATTGATCTGGATGGTGCCATTCAACTGGCGCAACAGCGCATCTACCAATTGTAGCCCTAGAGATTTTGCTGATTTGATATCGAAATCATTGGGTAAGCCGATGCCATTATCTGCAACAAGGAATCTTGCCCCACCATCAGGAGTAGGCTTAAGTTGAACACGAACTTCACCACACCGCCCAGAGGGGAAGGCATGTTTCAAAGCATTCGAAATCAGCTCATTAATGATCAATCCAAAAGGGATGGCTGTGTCGATATCGAAATTGACATCCTGAACATCGAGGTGAAGCACGATCATTCCCCGTTCAATTGAATAGATTTGGAATAGATCATCGATCAGGCCTGGCAAATAATTTTCAAAGCTGATCCGAGAGAAATTTTCTGACTGGTAAAGTTTTTCATGGATCAATGCCATCATATGGACGCGCTGCTCACCATCACGCAGGTTTTCAAGAACACGCGGGTCGTCCGCCTGATAGCTTTGGAGCCGAAGCAAACTGCTCACGATCTGAAGATTGTTCTTTACCCGATGGTGGATTTCTTGAAGCATAACTTCCTTTTCATCCAGAGAGGCTTGAATGTGCTCTGTGTGGGATTGCAGTTCAGCCAGCATTTTTGTTTTTTGTAAAATGGCCGCGATCTGCCGGGCGAATACAATAAATCGATCCACATCGGTATCTTGCAAATCTTGCCCCCATACGACCATTATCCCAATGATGTTTTCTCGGGCCTGCAACGGTAAATAAATTGAGGGGGTGTCAAAATCGATACCCATGAGTTCGAGAAGTTTCTTGATGATCGATCGTTGCAAATTCGGCAACGACGTGTGGAATACATCGCCTGTATTCCCAGCAAACACTGCCTGATCTTGTTGAAGAACAACGGAAAAAGGCCAGATATCTTTGGGGATCGAGAATTTTTCAAAGGTTAACCCCGAGAACTTTTCAGCCTTGGTGATCAAGGATGAATCTCCAGAAAGATATCGTGGTAAGACTTTCAAGGTGTCGGCATCTTGCAAAGCAATTAATACAGAGATATTCAATTTGGCCAATTCAGTCCCGAGAATATCCAATACATGGTCTAGCTCTTCAGTGGAAACCAATTGCGCCGAAACATGCGAAAGGGCTGTAGTAAAAGCATCAGCGCGTTTCAATTCCTCTGAGCGCTGGCGCTCCTTTTCAAACAACTGCGCTCTCTCGAGATGATTAGCTATCTGGCTAGCAAAGACCGATAAGGGGGATAGATCATTTTCTTGTAGATCAGACCCCCAAACAGTAAGAGTGCCAATCAGGTTTTCTTTACCCCTCAACGGCAGATGCGCCGAAACAATGGTGGTCTTGATGCGAGTCAATTCAAACACTTGCTCGATGACAAATCTTGGGAACTTAGGTAAAAATTCGTGCATTGTGGAGAGTGGGTCTGGATTAAAATGGGATGAATTTCGAGAAATAATTTTCTTAAACTGTGCGCTCTTCTCCCAATTATCTTTTGGGATGCAGAAAGTTTGCACGCTCAACCCGAGCAATTTCTCGATGCGCCGGATAATCGAGTTATCAACAGAAATGTAGCGAACTCTTAAACTTTGAACTTCTCGATCCAATTCCCAAACCATACAACCCATGCCCAGGTCAGCAAATTCTGTCCCTAACCCATCCAACATATCATCCGGATCGAGAGTATTCTCCATACGGGCTGCCATACGGCTGAAAGAGGTGATTAGGGCATTCGAGCGAGATAATTCCTTCGCCTTGAGCGCCAGGGCTTTTTCGATCCGCTCTCGCCCAGTAACATCCCTGAGCACGATCACCCTGCCCAAGATCTGATCGTTTATGCCGGAGATGGGAGAATTGCTAACATCAAATGTGCGCAAAACATCGTCATTAAATAAATCGATTTCCTCGATATCCACGGAATCTGATTGGGCAGTGTTCAGTTTGGCCCATAATAGAGGCCAACCTTGCTCTAAGGGAAGCCCGGTTACTTCTAAGGTAGATTTTCCGATCAATTCGGATGCGGCCAGGTTCAAATCCGAAATATTGCCCTGGGCATCCAAAGATATCACCGCATCGCGCATGTTTTCCAGAATGATATCCCTGGCTACCGGGCCAAGGTCCCTTGATCTTAATCGGTATAGACCCCAGGCCATAGCCGGAAGTGTGATCCCTAACACAAATGGAGTCAATTCGATCTCTCGAACTGGAGCTAATCCCATTTGATCAAAAAAGGCGTTCGCTAACCATGGCGCGAGCACAGTTATCACAAAGGCAATCGCCTGCCAGCGATAAAGGCGTCCCTCGCGAACCAGCATTGAGGCCATCAATATTACCCCCATTCCTAACATGATGTATGCATGGGCAAGAAATACAATATTCCAAATTCCGAGAGATTTCTTAATGAACGGAGAAGTTAGCTGGATGACCGCATTTGGCCACATGAATCCAAAATAATCATTGGTCAAAGCAAAAATCAGCGTCAGAAAGGGGATGATCAACAATAATGCCAATCTGAGAGGGGATAATTTGCGATCATGTCCAGTAAAACGAAGGGTGTAAATTAACCATCCGCTCGGGACGATCGATATTCCTAGATATTGGAATTGTGCCCAATACTCCTTGGTATGCAGATCTCCCCCAACTACTTCCAGCGCACTCCCAAATATCCACAGCGAAGCAGCAATAAGCAGAATACTGCCAAGAGAAGAGGTATAACTACGTCGACGCCAGACGATGATCGCCACAACCAGAGATGTCAACCCTCCTAGCGTTAAGGGAATGACGAGTGAATTCCATTGCCAGGTCAAAGGGGCTCTCCTCTTGATTTTTGCAGGTGATGGAAGCTGATTTCTACACTGACACCCAGACTGTTCTCGAAAGCTATCTGCCCTTCCAACTGCATGACCAACGAATGGATCAATTGGTACCCAAGACTGGAAGAGTTTTGGGCATTGAAATCAGGCGGGAAACCGACCCCATTATCGCTCACCACAAAATGGACCTCATCCCCCGCTTCCTCCCATAACCTCAGGGAAATCTGCCCTGATTTCAGCGCCGGGAAAGCGTGTTTGAACACATTGGTGATTAGCTCATTGATAATCAAGCCACAGGGGATCGCAGAATCGATATCCAACACGACATCATTCAAGAGCATCTCTACTCCGATATTTATACCTTCCACACGATAGACATCGAAGAGATAATTAATCAGGGTGTTTACATAGCCCCCAAAATCTACCTGTCCAAGATTTTCGGATTGGTACAGCTGTTCGTGAATGAACGCCATCGACAAAATCCGGTTTTGGCTGCCCATGATTTCAGTAGTGACTCGTTCGTCATCCAACTGCGTTATCTGTAGGTTGAGCATACTGGTTATGATCTGCAGGTTATTCTTGACCCTGTGATGAACTTCTCTGAGCAGGGATTCTTTCTCCCGGAGAGAGTCTCGTATTTTTCTCTCCGCCCGAACTCTCTCAGTAATATCACGCAGCACCAAAATGCGGCTCATCAATTGTCCCTGATGGCCCAATAAAGGTGAGAGCTCTGAATTATATGTGCGCAGCTCCCCATCTACGGGAATTTCGATATCCATCTCTTGAATGAAAGAATCGGTTTCAGTAAGTTCAGCTATTTCAAAACTCAGGTTATGCAATTGTTCTCCAATGATGTCTCCTTTGACAGGGTTGAACAATGCGCGCGCAGCAGGATTGGTATCTACAATGCGCCCTCTGTAATCCAATACGATCAAACCATCCCTCATATTCTCAACAACAGCGTTCCTGGCCACAGGGACAACACTATCTTCAATCCAACGGACCAGCCCCAAGGTCATCGCGGGGACCACGATGGCAAGCACAAAGGGGGTCAGCTCGATTTCCAGATCGGGCGAATAGCCAAGGTTGTCGATCACGGCATGAGTAATAACTGGAACCAGGATGACGATCAAGAAAACAACAGCCTGCCAACGGAAAAACCGGCCGGATTTAATTACGGTCAATGCCGTGATCGCAATGCCCACTCCCACCATAAGGTACGAATAAACCAAAAGGGTTTGAAAACCGGCCCCCTTCAATTTCCATACGAAGGGGTTATCTGGTACCAGCCAGGCGTCCGCCCAGATCAACCCGTGCAAGTCATTGGTCAAGACCAAGATGAACATCCCGGTTGGAATCAACAATATCATCCCAAGCTTGGTACGAGTCAGCCATTCCTCCCGCCCAAAGAACTGAATCGAAAGAATCAACCAAACTGGAGCGACAAAACAGATCCCGATGTACTGTAGTTTCGTCGCAAGCAGTTTTGTTTCTAAATCCCCACCTAGCACCTCAAAGGCGGCTCCCAAAATCCAAAACCCCGCGGTAATCAGTAGCAATGTCCCAGAAATCGACAATTGCGTATCGCGGCGCCAGACATGAATCGAGATGACGAAACTGGCGAGAGCGCCAATCAGCAAAGGGACAAACAGCGGATTCCAGAGCCAGGTCATGCCAGCGCTCGTTCGATAGCAGCTCTCAATTCACTTTCTGAAAATGGCTTGGTGATAAATCCATTTGGCTCAGTGTCCATAGCCCGATTTGTTGTGCCCTTGTCTGCCATGGCTGTCAGGTAGATTACTGGGATTTCAAATTTAGATAGGATCTCTTTTGCTGCCTGAACACCATCCATCTCGCCTTGCAATCGGATATCCATCAATACAAGATCGGGGTCGAACATCTCCGCCTGGGCAATTGCGTCTTGGCCAGTAGAAGCAACGCCTACAACTTGAAATCCCATCGATTCCAAACTGTATTTCAAATCCAATGCTACGATACCTTCATCTTCAGCTATAAGTATTTTCGCCTTTAACATGATGGCCTCTTTGGGTTAATCAAAAAATTCTACCTTGTTGCGGCCAGACTGTTTGGCAACATACAAGGCTTTGTCTGCTTGCACTATCAATGTATCCAAAGTTTCAGTACCATATTTGGTCCACGTAACTCCCAAGCTCACAGTAAGGGAAATTTCGCCAACATCTGTGGGGAAGGGCTTTTCCTCAATACTCCTACGCAATCGCTCGGCAGCCTGGTAGGCGGCATCTAATTCAGTCTCGGGCATTAGCACCAGAAACTCTTCGCCGCCATAACGGCCCAAAATATCTACTTCGCGAATCGCTTTCTGACAGCGTTTCACCAAGCCGATCAATACCTGGTCGCCAATTGGATGTCCATGGGAATCGTTTATTATTTTGAAGTAATCAAGATCGAACATGATTATTGCCAAGGGATGGCCAAAACGCACCACACGATCGATTTCACGCCCGCCCAGGTAGGATAGTCCCCTGCGGTTGTAGGCTTCGGTCAATGAGTCGGTTAATGCCATACGTTGGGTTTCTGCGTATAAACGGGCGCTGTTGATCGCATTGGCAGCCTGTCCAGCAAAGATCGAGAAGCTTGGCAGATAAGACTCCTGCAGGCCTTCCCCCCACAAGGCCAGGATACCCAAGACTTGCTCTTGCGTTCCCAACGGAAAAAGTGCCGCTTTGACATCTGGCGATAAGTTACAGATCTGGATGACTTTCTGGCGGATATGACCGGACAATCCCGGTAAAACCTTCTCAGCAAAGGTATCTGCATCAGCAAAATATTGGGTCTGGCGTTCAAGAATGAGTTTTTGATACATTGGATACTGATTGATCGGAACATGAAAACCACTCAATTTGACGCCAATTAACTTTTGAATCCTCGAGATGATTATTGACTCCAAAGAGATGAACTTGACAACCCACTGATCGTACCCGGCTTCCCGTAGGATCACGAAACAGGATACACCCAAGTTCGCTAGTTCCAATCCAATAGTTTTGAGCACAAGCTCATAATCGGACGTGGTTTCGAATTGACTAGCAACCTGACTGAGCGCCGAAAGCAATTCACTAGAGCGCGCCAGTTCCTCAGTGCGCTGCGCAACTCGTATCTGCAGCGTTGCCGCATGCTCCTGCAATTGGTCGTACAAGCGAGCGTTCTCGATCTCAATGGCAGCGTGGCTTGCCATGGTCATCAACAGTTCGCCATCCTGAGGAGTAAAAGCACCTTGTTGCTTGTTGATCGCTTCTAAAACCCCAATGGCGTTATTGTCCAAGAGCAACGGCACTGCAATCATCGAATGGGTGTAGTGGGAACTTTCCTGTGCTATTCTGTTGTAATAGTCTGGGTCTGTCCCGACATCATTGATGATTTGAAGGGTCTTTTCTCGAAAAACTCTGGAAACAATGCCCTGTCCAGGTGGAATGCGCATCCCAACAATGGGGTCTATGGATGCCTTGAACACCATTTCGCCAGTATTGTCATCGGGCAGCAAAATTGAGCAGCTCTTAGCAGACAGCAATGTAGCAGCTTCCTGAACAACAATGTTCAAAAGAGACGGCAGGTCAAGCGCTGAAGACATTGCAACGCCTATGCGGTGTAGGGCTTCTAGGGCATTCACTTTCTCAGCCAATTGGAACGTCCGTTCCTTGACCCTGTTTTCCAACTCGTCTTTGGCAGTTCGTAATGCAATTTCCGCTTTGTGTTTATACAGGGCCATCTCGATGGCTAATTGCAAATCTCTTTCTTCGAATGGTTTGCGAATATATCCAAAAGGCTGGGTCAAGATAGCGCGCTGCACTGTGTCATCATCTGCGTACGCTGTCAGATAGATGATTGGAACATCTAAAAGCTGACGAATCATCTCGGCGGCTTCGATTCCGTCCATCATGCCAGCTAAATGAATATCCATCAGCACAACATCTGGATGCAAGCTTTGAGCTTTTTCGACCGCATCTTCACCACTTCGAACGATACCCACTATGGTGTATCCCAATTTGGAAATACAATGACTGAGGTCGAGTGCGACGATTGCTTCATCCTCTACGATCAATACTTGTTCAGATGTCATACACCACTCAAAACATTACTTTGCAGTTTTTTGGGAGAAGGGTAAATTCTCACTCCCTTATCGATTAAGTATTTGTCGGAAAGTGTCTAAAAATGTGTCACTCTGAGCGAAGCGAAGAGTCTCCTGCCCTTCGGGCAGAGATCCTTCACCCCTGCGGGGTTCAGGATGACAGGTAATTACAGAACTTTCCGGAGTCCACTTATCATCTCACTATCATTAGAATACTCACAAAGCTTCAATCCCAAGGGATGACAATCCGAATTTTCGTGCCCTTTTCGGTATTCACCGAATATGACCCATCAATCTGAGTCACTAGAGCGTCCACCAATTGAAAGCCAAGGGTATTCGGTTGTACAATGTCCACATATTTGGGGATCCCAACGCCATCATCGCTAACTGTCAGCTCGATTTGAGAGCCATTTTTGCCAGCTTGAATTTTGGGTGGTCTCCCGTTTAAGTGTTGCCAGTTTTAGGAATGGGCACAGGCACACG
>CAYWIC010000073.1:0-24154 GCA_964458115.1 uncultured Anaerolineales bacterium
AGAGTCTGCACCATTCCCATTGGTGGTACCTATGCAGAATTATCCAGCGGATGTGATCTCCCCGTACTCACTTTGATGCCGCCGCCAACGGCAACACCTACCCCGACCTTTACGCCTACCCCAGAACCAACGAATACGCCTTCCCCTACTTCAAACCCGAGCGATACCCCTACCCCGACGATCTCACCTACGCCATAAGAGTTTCTACCAGCATCCCAACGAGAGGAATTCTAGAAAATTGACAGTCACTCTGCCTGGCAAAGTTACTGTCAATTCTTATGTGCAGTCACCATATTGCAGCAACCCCCTTCTTGACGTATAATTCGGCAATCATGAATTCGGAACAGACTGTGATCTTCTCGAATACCAAAGCTGCTGCTATTGCGGCGGCTGTCTCTGACGGGACAGTCGCCGGTCTCACCATGTCCGAGTCGCAAACCATCGCCTGATCATCAGGCTGTTCAATTTATCTTATCGAATCCCCGGCCCGGACAATCCCGTCCGGGCTTTTTTTATTCGCAAAGAGAACTCTGAGTAAAAGCCATTTCAAAAATTCCTGTGTGTCACTCTGAGAGAGCGAAGGTAGTAAAGCGGCCGAAGCGACCGAAGAATCTCCTGAACCAAAAATTTTTGATCCTTCGCTGCGCTCAGGATGACATTATTGAGATAAATCCATTAATTAAATTTGAGCTCTCTGCGAAAAACAAACGGAGCAAAACATGTCTGACCAACACAATCTTACTGGAAACGAAATCCGTAAAACCTTTATCGACTTTTTCAAAGACAAAGGGCATACCTTCGTACCTTCGTCGTCACTGGTTCCTGGCGGAGATGCCACCCTGCTGTTTACCAATGCCGGGATGGTGCAATTCAAAGATGTCTTCCTGGGCACTGATAAGCGTGATTACACACGCGCCGCCAACTCCCAAAAATGCATGCGTGTGGCTGGCAAACACAATGACCTTGATGACGTGGGCCGTGATGACACGCATCACACCTTTTTCGAGATGCTGGGCAACTGGTCCTTCGGCGATTATTACAAAAAGGAGGCCATCGAATGGGCCTGGGAACTCTTTACTGAAGTTTGGGGGCTCCCCAAAGAGCATTTGTATGCGACAGTGTTCGAGGACGAAAAGGGTGAAATTCCCAGTGATGAAGAAGCTGCTGATCACTGGCGCGCACAGCCCGGCATCAACCCCGAGCATGTCCAATACTTTGGGCGGGCAGATAACTTCTGGGAAATGGCCGACACCGGACCATGTGGACCTTGTTCTGAAATCCACTTGGACCGCGGGCCAGAGTATTGCAATATGGAAGACCAAGAACATGATTGCGGTGTCAACGGCGAGTGCACCCGCTACCTGGAGCTATGGAACCTGGTCTTCATCCAATACAATCGCCTGGGGCCCTCGCACCTGGAGCCGCTCCCTGCTACCCACGTCGACACTGGCCTGGGTCTAGATCGCATCGTCGCCGTGCTGCAAAACAAAGACTCGAACTACACGACGGACCTGTTTTGGCCGCTGATCGAAACCACACAACAACTCACCAGCCAGACGGACAAGCAAATCGAGGAAAATTTCACCCCCTACCGTGTCATCGCAGATCACGGGCGGGCAGCAGCCTTTCTGGTTGGCGATGGCGTGATCCCCGGCAATATGGGGCGCAACTATATCACGCGCATGATCATCCGCCGCGGCTATCGCTTTGGCGGCATGTTGGGTTTGCACGAGCCTTTCCTGGCCAAGGTCGCTGAGACCGTCATCGAGAATTATGGCGAAGCCTTCCCCGAATTGACCCGCAATCGCCAGACCATCATCGACACCATCACTCGCGAAGAGGAACAGTTTCAGCGCACCCTCGACCGCGCCACCGACCAGCTTTCATCTCTGCTCGACGATCTCGAAAACACTAGTGAAAAAGTCCTTTCTGGGGAACTGGCCGCCGATCTCTACACCACCTATGGCATGCCGTTGGAGATAACCCGAGATATTGCCCAGGAGCGCGACCTCGATGTCGACCAGAGCGGGTTCAACCAGGCCATGGAGGCCCACCGACTGGCTTCGGGTGCGGGAAAGGCCATGGGCGCGCTGGGTGGCGAGGATGTCGAAGTTTATCGAGAAATTCGCGCAGATTTGCAGAAACGCGGAATTCTTGACTCAGAAGGTGTTGTCCATGATCCCTACGGAAGCCTGGAATTCCAAGGTGAACTATTGGCCTTGATTGTGGACGGACAGACAACCGAGGAGGCTGCTACTGGTGACCCGGTAGAGGTACTCCTCCCAGAGACCCATTTCTACATCGAGGCCGGTGGCCAGGTCTCCGATACGGGAACCGTGAGCGGTGAAGGTTGGGAGATCAAACTCCTAGATCTGCGCAAACCCGCCGCGGGGATCATCACTCATGTTGGGGAAGTTGTATCAGGCAACCCCAAAGTAGGGGACGCAGCGGTGACCCGCATCGATGCCCAGCGGCGCAAGGACATCATGCGTAACCATACCGCTACGCACCTATTGCACTACGCCCTGGATAAAGTATTGGGCTCCCACGCCCGTCAGGCTGGTTCGCTCGTGGCGCCCGACCGACTGCGCTTCGACTTCACCCATCCCGAGGCGCTGACTCATGATGAGTTGGAACAGATCGAGGCCGAGGTCAACGAGCGCATCATGGAAGACCAACCCTTGCAAATCCAGTTCAAACCGCTGGAGCAGGCCATCGAGGCTGGAGCCAGGGCGCTGTTTGGAGAAAAATACGAGGAAACCGTTCGCAATATCACTATCGCTGGAGAGAATGATGACACCCCCTATTCCAATGAACTCTGCGGGGGCACGCACTGTGAGAGCACGGGCGAGATCGGCATCTTCATCATCACCAGCGAGGGCAGCGCGGCGGCCGGAATTCGCCGCATTGAGGCCGTCACCGGGCGCGAGGCCTATAAACTCATTCAAAAGCGCTTCGGCGTCCTCAACCGCGCCGCGGCCATGTTGTCGTCAACTCCAGATCAGTTGCTCGAGAGGGCTGAGGCGACCATCACCGATCTCTCGGGGGCGCGCAAGAAGATCAGGGAGCTGCGACAGCGTCTGGCCTCCGCGGATTTCACACGTGTCCTAGACAAAACCTCACCCGTTAGCGGTGTGGATGTGCTCACTGCCAACTTCAAAGAGGCCGATGCCGACACTCTGCGCCAAATGGCCGATCGTTTCCGCCAGCGCTACCCCGAGAATGGCGTCGCCGTTCTAGCCAGCGTCGTTGATGAGCGCCCCATCGTCATCGCCGCCGTCACGGAAAACCTGGTCGGACGCGGCATCAAAGCTGACGATCTGGTTAAATTCGTGGCTGCACCCTTAGGCGGTGGCGGCGGAGGGCGTCCGACTCTGGCCCAAGCGGGTGGCAAAGACTCCAGCAAGATCGAGCAGGCTTTGGCCAGCGTTGCTGGGTGGGTCGAGGAAAATATTACCGAAAGATAAGTACTGCGGGGTGCTGCGCACCCCGCAGTACTTATCTTTCGTAGCCCCATTTCGTTAGTGATATACTGTTAAAACAGTATGAAAACGCAGATCATCCAGCTCGAACCCCACGATGATATTTACTCAGCCCGTGACAAGATGGGTTGGGGGCAAACGGCGCGTATCCTGTTAGTTTGGCCGACGCGGGGAAGGGTGCTGGACCGTCGCCTGGACTTGATCATGCTCAAGCGGCACTCCGCCGAATTAGGATCGCAACTGGCGTTAGTGGTACGTCATCCCAGCGTTCGATATCATGCTGCAAATTTGGGAATTCCGCTTTATAACAGCATCCGCAATGCAGAAAAAGATCACTGGCGACCCGAACGCAAACAACGCGTCCAGCTCCCCCTGACCATCAAACGTCAATCCACGGAACTCTGGCGCAAGCGGCACATCCCGATGCAATTAGAAGGATTAAAGGAAGCCGCACATCCACAAGCGCCAAGATGGATACTCCATCCCATTACACGCGTGGCGGCCTTTACACTGGGCGTGTTGGGGGTTCTGGCAATCGCTGCTCTACTCATCCCCAGCGCGGAACTGCAACTCACTCCAGAAACGCGCAGGGACGCGATCAACATTTCTGTGGCTGCCAACCCTGAATACCAGGATGTGGACCTCTCTGGAACTGTCCCAGCCCGTTGGGACACAGTTATCGTCGAAGGTCGCGGGGAGATCTCTACCTCCGGCAGCATTCCCCTTCCAGACCATTTTGCCAGAGGGAATGTCACTTTCACCAATCTCACCGACCAGACTCTGCCGCTATCCGCAGGCCTGGTTGTGACTACGTTAGACGATCCGCCGGTGCGCTTCGCTACGACGGCTTTAGTAATAATTACCCCTGGGGATGAAGGGGTTTCTGTACCCATTGAAGCCCTTTCGCCTGGCAGTGGGGGCAATGTACCTGCGGAGAGTATTCTGGCAATCGAAGGACCGCTGGGCTTAGAGTTGACAGCAGTCAACTCCACACCCACTAGCGGCGGCAAGGACCGGAATGTCCCAGCCCCCAACGCTGAAGACTACGAACAGCTCTACGCACAGCTTTTTGAAACACTGGCAGAGAGCGCCTTACAGGAAATCAGCGGCAATTTAGGAGCCGATGATTTACTGATCAGCCAGGCAGCCGATCTCATCGAGAGCCATGAGGAGACGTACACACCCGTGGAGCCTGCCCCCAGCGACCAACTGCATCTGGTCCTGCGGCTGGAATTTCAGGCGTTGACAGTTTCAGGCGCGGACCTACGAGAATTGGGCCGAACTGCTTTAGAAACCAATTTACCCAAGAGCTTCAACCCTAAACCCGAATCGTTACAACTCAACAACCTGGGTAAAGTAATGCTCGATGAAGATGATCTCACTGCGCAATGGCGCATGCGAGCCCAATGGCAGATCGACGCTCAACTCGATCAAACACAAGCCATAAAACTGGCGATTGGCTTACCACCCACGGAAGCCGCCCAACGTCTGACCGACGAATTACCTTTGGAGAGCCCAGCCCAGATCGCCCCAAAGCCTGCCTGGTGGCCACGCCTACCCTTTCTCCCCTTCAGGATATCAGTGGGTAGTGGACAATAAACAAGACCAATCATCAATCAATTAACCATGCCCTCTGAGGTAGTAGGGCCAACCGCGTTGGTCGGTTATTCAAAATTACCCATCGCGGAAGGGCTGCTACCCTGTTTTCGGTCTACCATTCGATATGAGAATTCTTGCAATCGACCCCGGTGAAAAGAACATTGGCCTCGCCATCAGCGATCCCACAGGCAGCATTGCTAATCCGCTGACGGTCATCAAACACACGTCGCGTCCTGAGGATGCCGTAGCTATCGTTAAAATTGCGCAAGAGAAAGCAGTCGGCTTGATCATCATCGGGCAAAACCTTGATGACGAGGGTACTCCCACGTTTCAAGGTCGGTTAGCGACACGTCTGGGGGGAGCCATTCGGGGTAAAAGTGATATCCCGGTCGAGTTTTGGGATGAGAGCGGCAGCACCCAATCTGCTCGCCAGGCGCGCATCGCTATGGATGTCTCCCGAGCCAAACGCCGAGGTCACCTGGATGAGATCGCTGCGACGGTGATCTTACAATCCTATCTTGACTCAGTGTCCAGTGAATAGTGGCAGCGATCAGTAATATTCCAAACGCGATAAACCGTCCACTGGTCATTGAATACTAACAACTCAAATTATGAATCGGTCCAACTCAAAATTCTGCGCCATCTTCCTGCTGCCAATTTTGGCTGCTATGGGACTGCTCTTCTTTTACCTGGTCATCTTCCCCATGAGTGCGCCCAGCCGGGTCAGGGATACCTTCGGGACGCCGTCGCAGAACCTGGGGCTGATCGAGCGCTTCCGCTTGACCCTACAACTGGCACGCTACAGTGAGCAACTAATCGAGCCGGAAAACCCCTTCGGCAACTTGGTCTCATTCCAGATCGTCTTGGGCGAATCGCCCATTGCAGTGAGCGCTCGGCTCGAAGAGCAGGGCTTGATCCAAAATGCAGAAGCTTTCCGGGCCTACTTGATCTACAGCGGGCTAGATACACAAATCCAGGCCGGGGAGTACACTCTCAGCCCGGCGCTAAACTCCATTGAGATCGCCCGGGCATTATTGGATCCAAATCCCAGCGATGCGACTCTGGTCATTCTTGGGGGTTGGCGTCTCGAGGAGGTCGGTATTGCCGTACCGACCTCGGGGTTGACCATCACGCGTGAAGCGTTTATTGATCTGGCAGAGGCGCAGGCAGCCGAGGGCTATCTTCTCCCTGGTTCCTACGATCTTCCCCGCGATACCGACCCCCAGGCTGTAATTGCCACCTTGAGAGCAGCTTTTGATCAGGCGATCACTGATGAGATGCGCGCTGGTTTCGAGCAGCAGGGCTTGAGCACTCATGAAGCCGTAATTCTGGCCTCCATCGTCGAGCGCGAGGCCGTGGTCGATGAAGAGATGCCCTTGATCGCTTCCGTGTTCTTCAACCGCTTGGCCATCAGCATGAAACTGGAAACCGACCCCACTGTGCAATATGCCATTGGCTACAACCATACCCAGGGTCGCTGGTGGACTAATCCGCTCTCTCTGGCCGATCTGGAAGTCAACTCCCCCTACAACACGTACCTTTACGCAGGTTTGCCACCAGGACCGATCTGCAGCCCGGGGATCAATGCGCTGCGCGCCGTGGCATTCCCAGCCCAGACCCCATATTATTACTTCCGCGCTACCTGCGATGACTCAGGGCGGCATAACTTCGCAGAAACCTTCGAAGGACATCGAGCAAACGCCTGCCCTTGATCTTTATTTGATATTCAACAATTCAAAGAATTCCGCCATTACACGTATCTAATCTCAATCCATTGGGTTAGAAAAATAGTAGGTCATTCCACAAGGAGCGAGATTCCTAACTGGAACCGCGTTGCTCGCCGAACTAATTTCCAGACTAAATTTCGAAGTCATTTGACCGAACAGGAGGTACTCATGAACAAGAAATCTCTTCAAACAGCGATCTTGATTTTCGGTGGGATTACCGCAGTGATCCACATCGCCATCGCGTTCGTATTTGGCAGCTTCGATCTGCTATTCCTGCTAAATGGCTTAGGGTTTATCGTCTTAATGTGGGCAATCTTGAAACCCCCAGCATTCCTCGAAGGGCAGAAGACTCTCATTCACTGGGCGACGATCCTGTACACTTTGGTGACCATCATCTTGTTCTTTGTATTCAACGCGGAGATTGGTTATGGTGTGCTCGGATTACTCACCAAAGCCGACGAAGTTCTCTTGATCATCGCATTGGTCCTGCATTTGAGAGCGAATTAGGATCGGTCTGTCCCCCTTTTGCAAGTAATAGATTGGCTTTCAGGAGCTGAATTAGAAAGCTCACCACGAAGGACACCCTGGGGCACAAAGAGATTACCCCAAAAAGTGCACCTTCTGGTTGATTTCTTAATCTTTAATCTCAAGGATTCCTTGGCGTTGGCGATTAACGGTCAGCTTGGTCACATCGGGTCGCGAGTAGTGGCCAGAGGGATCAAAGTTTTGGCGCTCCTCTCGTATACGGGCGTGATCGATAGTCGCCACGCTGAGCATCTCTTTATCCACGACTGGTTCAACAACCCACTCCCCGTCAGGGCCGGCAAAGCATGAGCCTCCATTCGCCAATACCTCGTTGCAATTCTCCAGAATCAAGTCCCGGTGCGGTGCCCCCAGAGGGAAATCAGATTTGCGCATCAAACCCGAAACCGAAACCACGTAAGAGCGTGCCTCTTTGGCAATGAAGCGAGAGATATCGTGGGTGTTGCGGTAGCTCCCCGGCCAGACGGCGACATGCAGGTCTTCTCCCTGGGCGTATAAAGCTGCGCGCGGCAGGGGCATCCAATTCTCCCAACAGTTCAGACCACCAAGCGTGAAATCACCCAACTTGTGGACTTGCAACCCATGGCCATCGCCTGTCGACCAGGTCAGGCGTTCCTCGTATGTAGGCATCAATTTACGGTGCACCGAGCCGATCTCTCCCTGAGGATCGATATACACCAGCGTAGCATACACGCTGTGCCCGCCGCGGTCTGAGGGCCGCTCGATGATACCCAGGTAAACCGCTAGCTTATTTTTCGCTGCCAGCGCGCAGACTTGATCGAGGTGCCCGGCCTCGATCTGCACAGCCTGATCCAGGTAGTGAGCGTGGATCTCTTTTTGGATTTGCGAATTGAAACGCGCCCCATCGGTAAGTTCCACCCAAAAAGGATAACCAGGCAAGAGAGCTTCACCAAAAACCACCAATTGACAACCCGTTTCCGCAGCCTCTTCGATGCAAGCAATCATCTTGACAAGTGTGGCTTCGCGATCCAGCCATACTGGAGCGATTTGAGCTAATCCAATTGTTAGTGTTTGATCAGCTAGGTTATGATTCATTTTTGACATTGGTTCTCCAATATTAGAGCAGTTAGTGGTAAGCTAATATCTGACAGCTAACCGCTAACTGCTGACCACTCCATGCTATTTCAAAATGTAATACGTTCCTCGCTTGGTACCCATTTTCAACAGTACGCCCTTATCTACCAGATCAACCAGGTCGCGGCGCAAAGTTTCGGGGGAGACATCGGGGCATAATTCTTGGTACTCACGGTTGGTCAGACGTTTTCGCGTTCCCAGGAACCCTAAAGCCAGTTCCTGACGGGGATTGAGATCATGATCAGCGTATTCGGATAAATCAACGAATTCCATCGTATCCTTCGACTTTGCTGCGCTTTGTTCAGGATCGAGATCGCCGATGGAGTTGAGGAGCGTCGCTCGGAAGGATCCACCAGCTTCATCAAATTGGGGCTCCGATAGGTTGCTCTGATGCATCACGGTTACCACACGGTTGAGCCCATAACCCAGACGTTCGACATAGCCTAAATCTGAGAGCACCTGTGCGATAACGGGATTACGTGAGAAGCGTGCATCAAGTAGATTCTCCAGGTTGACTGGGCCAGGCAGATCGCCGGGAGAGTGAACTTCGAGCCGGTCAGCGAACATGCGCAGATGAATACTGTCGCCACCCTGATTGTAATCCCGATGGGCTACGGCGTTGACCAACAGCTCGCGCACCGCCTCCAGCGGGTACTCTGGGGTCTCCTCCCTCGATAACCCCACCAATCGTACTACGGAGCGCAGTTGGTCGCGCACAAAGGTCTCGGCCTGGCGCAACTGCTGGGGAAGGGTACCGCGGATCTCTTGCTTGACAAATTGGTCTGAGATAGCCACTCCAGAAAAGCGTGCCGCCATGATCGTCGCAGAGGGAACCCATTGCTGGGGATGACGGCCGAAGAGCAATAATCCGGCATAGGTTGGTTTCATTGCCCCATCGATGTCTTTCAAACAGCCTCGCCGGAATAGCAACCCCTCAACAGGCTCATCGGGGGGCAAATCCAAGGCATCTTTGTACGCAGAGACTTGATCGAAGTCGAGATCTTCAACTGAGGCTTCGTCAGGGATATGAGTCTCGAATTGCAGCGCGCCGCGCCTGATCATCAATTGGCGCAATTGAGGCGGCAGCAGCGGCTCTGTGCGCTCCCCTTCTCGAACCAGATATCGCCCTTCGAGATTGAAAGCATGGGGCAATCCCGGCGGCACAGTGACCGAGATAATTTCTTTCTCGTCAACGTCCTGAACCTGGGGAATAGGTAACACTAAGGTTGGGTCGACCAGTATTGCGGCCTGAAAAATGATATCTGTGAGGTATTCAGAGTCTCTGACCCCCAAAATCTGTCCCGAACACGGCGCGATCCCAATTAATATGATGCCACCGTCTCTATTGGCCATCCCGGTAAAAACAGTAGCCAAATCTAAAACTGAGACATCATCTGCAAACCAATGGAGCTGCGGTCCTTTGCCGCTCTCTAGCAGTGCATAGATTTCCGCCGCGTTTGTAGTCATGGGAGTATTATAATCAACAAAAAGAAACTGGGGCGGCTACGCCGCCCCAGTTTCTTTTTGTTTACTCTTCTTCAGGGGGTTCTTCCCCCTTTTGCGGTGCAGGCCCGAGGGCAATCTCTAACACTTCGTCCATATGCTTGACCATACGGATATCGAGATCATCGCGAGCTTTCTGAGGCACGTCCACCAGGTCTTTTTTGTTCTCTTCAGGAATGATAACGGACTTTAACTCGGCACGGTGAGCGGCCAGGATCTTCTCACGCACGCCACCGACCGGGAGCACACGCCCGCGCAGGGTGATTTCGCCGGTCATACCGACATCGCAGCGCACAGTGCGTTCGGTAAAGGCTGAAATAAGGGCTGTAGCGATGGTCACACCCGCACTCGGTCCATCTTTGGGGATCGCGCCCGCAGGGATGTGGATATGGATATCGGTTTCTTGAAATAACTCCGGATCGACATCAAGCTCCTTGCAGCGTGCCTGCAAGTACGAAAAAGCAGCTTGGGCAGATTCTTGCATGACATCACCCAATTGGCCGGTGAGCTTCAAGCTGCCCTTGCCCTCGACCAATATCACTTCCACCGGCATGATCTCTCCCCCGCCCGCGGTCCAGGCCACAGCAGTGGCGACACCAATTTCGTCCTGGCGTTCCGATTGGTGATAGAAAAATTGGGGCGGGCCTAGGAAACGCTCAACCTCATCGAGTTCGATCTTCTTTGGATACTCATCTCCTTCAGCCTTTATGCGGGCTACTTTGCGGCACACGCGGCCAATTTCACGCTCCAGGTTGCGCACACCTGCCTCATAGGTGTAATCGCGGATGATCCGCCGTAATGCAGCTTCGCCGAATTCGATTTCCCCTTCCTCTAAACTGCTCTCTTCGCTCTGGCGCGGGATCAAAAAACGGCGGGCGATCTCCAGTTTTTCCTCTTCGATGTAGCCAGGGAACTCGATCACTTCCATGCGGTCCAGTAAGGCATCTGGGATGGTCGCCTCTGAGTTAGCAGTAGTGATGAACATGACCTGAGAAAGATCATAATCCAATTCCAGAAAGTGATCTGAAAAGGCGTGATTTTGTTCGGGATCCAGCACTTCCAACAAAGCTGCAGAGGGATCGCCGCGGAAACTGATGCCCAGTTTGTCGATCTCATCCAGCATGAAAAGTGGATTGACCACTTTGGCGCGTTTCATCGTCTGCAGGATTCGCCCGGGTAGCGCGCCGATATACGTGCGGCGGTGGCCGCGAATTTCAGCTTCATCGCGGACGCCGCCCAAAGAGATGCGCACAAACTCGCGCCCCAGTGCGGCAGAGATCGAACGTCCTAGTGAAGTTTTGCCTGTGCCCGGTGGGCCAACAAAACATAGGATCGGTTGGCGAGATTTTTTGGGCTTGAGACTCTTGACCGCGATATATTCTAAGATGCGGTCTTTGGCTTTCGGCAGCCCGTAATGGTGTTCATCCAGCACCTGGGCGGCGTTCTTGACATCTAAGTTATCATCCGTGGCCTGCTCCCAGGGTAAATCAATAATCCAATCGATATAGCCACGGATGATGCCCACCTCTGGAGATATGGGCGGGATGTGGTTGAGTCGTTTGAGTTCTTTGAGAGCGCGCGCTTTGGCTTGCTCGCTGAGCTCGGCATTCTCGATGCGCTCATTTAACTCGGCAACATCGCCCATGTGGGGGTCGCCTTCGCCCAACTCGGTCTGGATGACCTTCATTTGCTCACGCAGGTAGAATTCACGCTGCGTACGGTCGACTTCGCCGCGTGTGCGCGATTGGATTTCATCCTCCAGTTCAAGTACCTCTAATTCTTCGGCGAGCAGTTCGCCGATATAGTTCAGGCGTTCTCGCGGATCTAGCAAAGAGAGCAATTTCAAACGCACATCCATATCCAGGGCAACAGCCGTGGCGATCATGTCTGCCAGCCAACCTGGATCGTCGATATTCATGGCAAAAAGGTACGCCTCTTCGGGAAGACTGCGATTTAGCTGCACACAACGTTTGAACAAATCCAAGACTGAACGCATGGTTGCCTCAGTGTGCCGATCCATGCGTAAGTCTTCGAATAAGGGGCGCACGCGTGCTCTCAGATATGGCTCTCCCTGAATGAATTCGATCAGCTCTACGCGCCGGCGGCCTTGAACCAATGCGGTACTAGCTCCCTCTGGCATGTTGACCAGACGACCTACGGCGACCTCAATCCCAATGGGGAAAAAATCAGCCGGGCCGGGATCTTCAAGATCTGGGTTGCGCTGAGCGAATGCGATCAGGGTTTGATTCTGCTCCTGAGCATCTTCGACTGCCCAAAGGGTCTTTTCACGGCCAATGAACAGTGGGGAGACCATTTGAGGGTACACCACGACACCGCGCAGAGGCATGACCGGTGCTTCGATTATCCCCTGTTCATCAGGCATCAGGTCGTTAATCGCGTAGAGTTCCTCGGTGCGCCGGTTCAACGATTCAACATACTCGTTGGTGTCGTTGGGGTCCCAATTATCTTGCTGCATGAATCTATTTCTCCCAGAGCTTTCGCTCGAACCAGGCAATCCGCCCAGTTGCTGCCACAAAGATACTGCCCGCGACCATGATCACATCGCCTTCAGGCGCTTCTGCTATGGCAGCTTCCAACGCATCGCCTACATTTGGAATCACGGCCACAGGGACTCCGATCGCTTTCGAGTGCTCTGCCAACTCTTGAGGGTCTAAAGCACGCGGGTGCGTGGATTTCGCGCAGTAGATCTTCTTCAAACGCGGCTTGAACTCTTCTAGCATTCCCTCGACATCTTTGTCATCGGACACGCCAAACACTAACCACAGGGATCTTCCAGGGAAATACTCGTCCAACGTTTCTTGAACTTTGGTCATCGCGCCTGGCGTATGACCCGAATCAACCACAACTGGCGGCTCTCTATTGAGGATTTCAAAACGACCAGGCCACTCGGTTTGGGCGAAACCTGTTTGGATGGCCTGGTCCTCAACAATCAGCCCTTGTTGGTTGGAAAGTTGTAAAGCCGCATAGGCTACAACGGCATTTTCGGCTTGATGGGGTCCCAACAAGCCAATCTGGTATTCTGCAGGAGGTTTGTCTCCGTTCCAGATAGTCAGCGACTGTCCATCGAGGGAGTGTTCGCATAGTTCGTAGCGATAATCTCTACCGATCAGCGTCATTTCAGCATTTTTCTCGGCGGCGATCTTTTCGATCACCTCAATGGCAGAATCCAGCTGGGGAGCAACGACCACCGGAACTCCAGGTTTGATGATCCCAGCTTTCTCTGCGGCGATCTCCACGATGGTATCCCCCAAAATTTTGGTATGTTCTAAATATAATGCTGTGATCACGGTCATGATCGGCGAGATCACATTGGTCGAATCAAGCCGGCCGCCCAAACCTACTTCAATGACAGCCACATCGACCTTTTGTAATGCAAAATACCAAAAAGCCATCGCGGTAGTGATATGGAATGTGGTCAGATTGGGAATTTTCTCGACATAAGGTTTGATCTTCTCGACCATTTCGACGAATTCCTGACGCGAGATGGCCTGGCCATCGATCTGAATGCGTTCTTCGAAATCCCTGAGATGGGGAGAGGTGTACAAGCCAACTTTGTAGCCTTGGGCATGCAATGCGGTCGCGCAGAAGGCACACACGGATCCCTTGCCCTTCGTTCCAGCGACATGAATGGTGGGGTAGGCTTTGTCTGGACTTCCCAGCGCCTTCACCAGTGTATCCATACTGTTGATGGTGAAATCTTCAACAGAGAGATCATCCTGGTGGGTCAGGCTGAAATCGACATACTCATAAATATAATCTAGAGCTGCTTGGTATTGGTTTTGAAGGTCATTGCTCATAGCAAAAGGATTTTAACCTCATGGTTGCCTTGGTGCAAGTAAGAAGAATCAAGTATGGGAAATAGAAACCTGGCATCGGTTAGACCACATCCCAAAAAACACAGCTACCAAAGATACAATCTCGATGGAATGCTATTGGCAAGCATGGAGCGCTTTTGTGCAAAAAGTTACTTGCTTTCGCCCCGTAAGTTGGGTATGATTGTCCTACATTTGACGCTACATGAACACGTGCGGGGGACGTTCGCTATGGATCCTCTGCACTCATATTTCAAGGAACGGAGTTGCTTATGCTTGATATTCGTCACCTGACGAAAGTTTATGATGATGGCACAGTGGCGCTCAGAGATGTGAGCTTCACCGTGCCGGATGGCGAGTTCTTAGTTGTGATCGGCTTGAGTGGTTCTGGGAAATCGACCCTCCTGCGCTGCATCAACCGCCTGATCGACCCCACAGAGGGAGAGATTCTTTGGGACGGTGTCGATCTGGCCCAACTCAAGGGGGAAGAACTGCGTAAGGCTCGCCGCAAAATTGGCATGATCTTCCAACATTTCAACCTGGTGAAACGCTCCCAGGTGCTAACCAATGTACTCTCTGGCCGATTGGGTTACACATCTACACGTCGGAGTCTACTGGGTCGATTCTCCAAGGAAGACAAAGCAAAAGCCTGGGCCGCAATGGAACGCTTGGGAATCGAAGATCAGGCTCTCAAACGCGCTGACGAGTTGAGCGGTGGTCAGCAGCAACGCGTGGGTGTGGCGCGTGCCCTGATGCAAGAACCCAAGATGATCCTGGCCGACGAACCCGTCGCCAGCCTGGACCCAGTGCTAGCCCATTCCATCTTGCAATACCTGGAAATGCTCAACCAGGAAGATCAAATGACCGTTATCTGCAGCTTGCATTATCTCGACCTGGTGCAACGCTACTCTACTCGTGTGATCGGCCTGCGCGACGGAGAAATCGTTTACGAGGGCAGCCGTGCAGATATCCAGGCTATGTCCGATGAGGAATTCAAAGAGATCTATGGCGAAGATGCTGAGCGAGTTGGCGGTGGTCTCGAAGGAGCATTACAAGCTGAAGAAGGGGGTGCGGTATGAACGACAAAATCAAACTCAACCACATTCCTGAAGAGATGCGCCCACCAAGCTGGGTCCCGGCTCCCCTCGCGGGGCTATTCTCCTTCATTATCCCTGGTCTAGGGCAAATCTTTGCCCGCAGTGTACGCCGCGGTATCTTGTTGTTTATTTCATATGCGACCATATTAGCGCTGCTTATCTGGCGATTTATCCAGGCCGCTCCTCGCGACGAAGGTTTTGTGGATATCGTCAAAAAGGGCTGGCACCTGGACCCATTCCTGATCATCATCACCGTTCTCTTCATCCTGCTGCATGTATGGATTGCGTATGATGCCTTTATTCTGGCCAAGCATCGCGATCGCACCCCAGTGGTCGTTTTCTTCATCATACTGGTGGTGTTCTTTGCCTTGGGTTGGCAGATCGGAGAAATCAACATTTTCAGCATGGTCACGCAGGCAGATGAAGCGTTGCCGGCCTTGGGACGCATCGCCTGGCCGTGGATCAAGGCTATCGAATATGATACCGATGAAATCCGCGCATTCGCTGAAATCGAAGTGCCCTGCCCAGAAGACGGCGATCCACCCCCCATCAATGAAATCACGGGGGATGACCCTGTAATCGTCACCGATTTGACTTGTGGATTGCTACGAGAACAAGATGGCACTCCGGGGACGACACTTCACTTAGAAGGCTATAACTTCCTCCCTGGGGTCGAGGTCGACGTTATGTGGGCAGACCCAATTAACAATGAATTCCGCCAACGCCAAGGCGGAGAATATGTGGTTCTCATCCCTGATGAAAATGGTTATTTTGAATTCGATGTCGAGATGCCATACCGGCTGCTGCCCCCTTCGGCAACAGAGCCAACCTATATTTGGGAATTGTTCGTCCAGCAAGTCGAAGCGATTGGCGATGCTCACCTGAGCAGAGATTTCATCCTGGTGGTCGAGAAAATGATCGAGACCATCTTCATTGGCATGATGGCAACTTTCTTCGGTGTGATCTTCGCCCTGCCTGTGAGCTTCTTCGCAGCTCGAAATCTTATGTCCGCCTCTCCGGTCACCCTGGTGATCTACTATCTTGTGCGGGGGGTCCTGAATATAATTCGCTCCATCGAGCCGCTGATCTGGGCCATTATCGCCGTGATCGTGGTTGGACTTGGACCATTTGCAGGCATCCTGGCATTGGTCTTCCACTCGATCGCCGCCCTGGGTAAACTCTACTCAGAAGCCATCGAGTCCATCGACCCAGGTCCCATCGAGGCCATTCAGGCTACGGGTGCTAACTGGGTTCAGGTGGTGATATTCGCCG
Organism: uncultured Anaerolineales bacterium; assembly: GCA_964458115.1. Lineage (GTDB taxonomy): Bacteria > Chloroflexota > Anaerolineae > Anaerolineales > UBA11858 > NIOZ-UU35. The sequence continues at coordinate 16,152 of CAYWIC010000073.1, forward strand.
TTATCCCGCAGATCATCCCGCCTTTCGTATCTTTCACCATCTACCGATGGGATATCAATATCCGCATGTCCACCATCATCGGTTTCGTGGGTGGCGGAGGTATCGGTTTCTTGCTGGCACAGTACATCCGCTTGCTAGATTACCGTTCCGCTGGTATGGCAGTGTGGTTCATCGCCATAACAGTTGCCATTCTAGATTATGTGAGCGCAGAGATCCGAGCTCGCTTCGTTTAGCATATCCCATCTTTACCATCAGAGACCCTAAAGGTTTTCTAATCAAACCTTTAGGGTCTTGTATTTTGGAATGGTAGAATCGGGCCGTGTTAAAGAAAATTGTGATGATAATCAGCAAGATAGTATTTGCCCTAATATTTAGCGGCTTGATGGTGCTCTTGCTCCCCAGGCTGACCGCTAAACTCCATGCTTGGACGCGAGTCCAGAGCGTGGACGATGTTCCGCCTCATGGCGTGGCCATCATTTTTGGGGCGGGTCTGTGGCGTGATGGTTCTCCTACACCCGTTTTGCGCGATCGCGTTGCCACCGGTGCAGAATTGTTCTTCGCAGGCAAAGTGGAGAAGCTGCTTATGAGCGGCGACAACAGCCGAGAAGATTACAACGAACCCGCCGCCATGAAAGATTATGCCATCAACTTGGGGGTCCCTGAGGAGGCCATCGTCCTGGATTACGCCGGCAGGCGCACCTATGATACCTGCTACCGGGCGCGCGATATTTTTGAGATCGATTCTGCTATCCTGGTCACCCAAGGATTCCATTTACCCCGCGCCTTGTACACGTGCAATGCCCTGGGAGTTGCAGCCATCGGCGTAGAGGCAGATCAGCGCGTCTATCGCCGCAGGTCATTGGCCTATTGGCACACCCGTGAGACCTTTGCTACCTTAGTTGCCATGCTAGAAGTGCATCTGTTGCATCCACTGCCCATACTTGGTGAACCTGAGCCGATCTTCGCGAATAATCAGAAACAAACTTACTAGCACTCCCTTTTTCAGACCTCTTTCCTTTGGAGGAAGCCATGAACCGAGAAGAAGCCCTTGCCATCGTCCGAGAATTCGTCACGAACGAGAACCTTGTGCGGCACATGCTGGCTGTGGAAGCTGCGATGAAATTATACGCTGAGAAATTTGACGAAGATGTCGAAAAGTGGCGAGTGACGGCACTGCTTCATGACTACGACTGGGAGATCCACCCCACGCTGGATGAGCACCCGCAAGCTGGCATCCCACTATTACGCCAGCGCGGCGTCCCGGAAGAGATTCTGCGGGCCATTCTCAGTCACGCCGATCACACCGGGGTGGCGCGCAAATCCTTGATGGAAAAAGCCTTATTGGCCTGCGATGAGATCACTGGCCTGATCGTTGCCGTGGCCTTGGTGCGCCCTTCGCGTTCGCTGTCTGATCTGAAGGTCAAATCCGTCAAGAAGAAGTGGAAAGACAAAGCATTCGCGGCCGGGGTAAACCGAGAAGAGGTCGCCCACGCTGTAGAAGATTTTGGCGTTGAGCTATGGGAGCACGTCGGAAACGTCATCAAGGCCATGCAAACCATCGCGCCTGAACTGGGGCTGTAATTCCAAACGCGACAATAGTCTGTCTCAAGCGTATACATTAGCAACAATAACTATTCAGCCAACATGACAAAGATCCTGTAAAAAGGGTGTGCAATGGGCGTACGCCCATTGCACACCCTTTTTACAGACTTCTTCTCCGTCTGAATATTTGCTAACAATTTACAGGAGACATATCAATGCGTAAACTATTTCTTATTTCAGCGGTATTTGCTCTCGCACTAGCCACGCTAGCCTGCGGGGTGGATATCAATCTACCTATCACCACAGATATCAAAACTGGCCCCACCACCATCAAAGAGATTCGCATCCCGCAGTTGGATACATCCGAAGATGATCCCGAATTGACTCTGGCTTTTGGCGCGGGAGAGCTTTTTCTCTCCCCGGGAACAGAAAATGCGCTGCTCGAAGGCACAGCCACCTTCAACGTCGAAGACTTGAGACCAGAAACCCAAATAGAGGGGAACCAGGTCAATATCTCCAATGGCAACCTGGAGATCCGCGGCATCCCAAACTTTCGGGAGAAAGTGAAAAATATCTGGGAATTCGACCTCGGCAATGACCCTCTCGACCTGACCATCAAAGCTGGCGCGTATGTTGGCGAATTGGAATTAGGCGGCCTGTCCTTGACCAATCTGCATATATCGGATGGTGCCGCAGATGTCAGGCTCAACTTCGCTGAACCCAACCAAACCGTGATGAGTGCCTTGCGCTATGAAACTGGGGCCTCGAATATCGAGATGACGAACCTGGCCAACGCCAACTTTGATACCATGATCTTCCAAGGCGGCGCTGGCAACTACGAACTCGATTTTTCCGGCGATTTGCAAAACGATGCCGATGTTTTCATCGAATCTGGACTCAGCAATATCACGGTGACCATTCCAAAAGGCGCCAATGTGGAGATCACCACCGAAGGCGGCCTCTCGAATGTCACTACTCGCGGTGAGTGGCAAGTCTCGGGCAGTACATACACCCAGGCTGGGGATGGCCCAAAGCTGACGATCAATGTAGAGATGGGTGCTGGAAATCTCAACCTGCGCGTCCCCTAAAAAAATAGCCTATCGATTAAACAATCAGGGCTTACGCACTGGGGTTAACAAACCCAACCACGTTGGGCGGAGAAAGGGGGGGAAAATTACACCAACGTAGTTGGGTTCTACCCTGGGAAGTTTAAGCTGCGTAAGTCCTAAGTATTTATCGGAAAGTGTCTGAAAAATGTGTCACTCTGAGCGAAGCGAAGAGTCTCCTGCCCTTCGGGCAGAGATCCTTCACCCCTATGGGGTTCAGGATGACAGGTAATTAAAGAACTTTCCGGAGTCTACTTCACAATATCATAAGCATAAACGGCACTAAGAAACTTCTCCAACCTTTTTGAAACTTAGTGTCCTTCTTGTTTGGTTCTCTAGGAGTTGCCGGGGTGATCCCCCAGATGTAGGGGTGAGTGGGGTGCGGAGCACCCCGCTCACCCCTACATCTGGAATGTCCCACGGCGATTCCCAGAGACCCTCTTGTTTAACAAACCAATCTTTGTCCATTTATGCTAAAATCCGCCCCATGGATGAGACTAGAATTGTCTTCATGGGCTCCCCCGAATTTGCCATCCCAACGCTCAAGGCATTGGCGGAAAAGTACCCTATCGTTGGTGTAGTGACGCAGCCAGACCGGCCTGCCGGACGCAAGCGCGAATTAAAATCACCGCCTGTCAAAGAACTGGCCCAGGATCTCGGACTGCCATTCATCCAACCAGCCCGCCTGAAGGACCCCGAGGCTATGCAGCAGCTTCAAACTTGGGCACCAGATTTGATCGTGGTAGCCGCGTTTGGACAAATATTGCGCCAAGCCGTGTTGGATATTCCAACGCATGGCTGCCTGAACGTTCACGCCTCATTGCTACCACGCTGGCGCGGAGCAGCGCCGATCAATGCCGCCATCCTCCACGGCGACGAGGTGAGTGGGGTGACCATCATGAAGATGGACACTGGCTTAGATACCGGTCCGATCCTAAGCAAATCCGAAATCCCCCTTTCCTCGGACGAAACTGGTGGTTCGCTCTCATCCAAGCTGTCCAAAATGGGCGGCAAGTTGCTCGTCGAAACCTTGCCTGCCTACTTGCGTGGCAAGTTGATCCCTCAACCTCAGGATGACAGCCAATCGACCTATGTGAAGATGCTCAAACGCAAGGACGGTGAATTAGATTTCTCCAAGCCAGCTATTTCTCTTGAACGAATGGTACGGGCTTACACACCCTGGCCTGGAACCTATATGCTGTGGGGAAATCAGCGCTTGAAGATCCACAAAGCGCGCATTGATAGCGCAACTTCACCTGGGGTTGGAGTGTTTTCTATCCAGGAAGGCTACCCTGCTGTAGGCACCTCGGAGGGCCTACTCATTCTTGACAAAGTCCAACCCGCGGGCAAACGCACGATGCCTGGAGATTTGTTTTTACGAGGTGCCAGAGATTGGATAACAACCTAACATTTTCCCTGAAACCCATATTCTGACCTACTTTTACTCGTAGCAATTTTTTCCATGTCTACATCATACGACAATCCTAATGATTATCATATTACCCTTTTAAGGCACAGTGAGTCTGTCGGCAATGCCGAGGGATACCACCAGGGTCAAGCAGACTTCCCATTGACCGAAAAAGGCCACCTTGAGGCACGCCAACTGGCAACACACTGGTCAGCTCAAGGTGTCACATTCGATCACGCCATCGCCAGCCCGCTATCACGTGCCCATGAGACCGCTGAGATCCTCACCGCCGCGCTGGATATCCCCCTCTCATTCGATGCGGTGTGGATGGAACGCAACAATGGTGAGCTAGCAGGCCTCTCTCATGCTGAAGCAGCAAAACGCCATCCGGCGCCGGAATTTACACCCCTCTACCAACCCATCGCCCAAACTGGAGAGAGCTTATGGGAACTCTATTTGAGAGGCGCGAGCGCAATGGAGACAATCATGCGTCACCCCCCCGGGAGGTACCTGATCATTTCGCATGGCGGGTTGCTCAACATGTCCTTTCACGCCATCATGGGGGTCAGTCCAATACCCAACTTTCAGGGGTTTGTTCTTCCTCTCAAAAATAGCGCCTATTCCCGACTGCGCTATACCCCCCAAGAAGGACAGTGGCGGCTTCTCTCCCATAATGAACGACCGCATATCAACAAGCAAGTAGAGGCTGCGGGGATCCCCAAAGTTTCGGACGATCACCATCAATTTGTGCTCCTGCGTCATGGAGAATCCGTTGGCAATGAGCAGGGTTTGTTGCAGGGCCAGGCAGATTATCCCCTCACTGAAGCTGGCCAAGAACAGGCGCGCCTGCTGGCTGCTCGCTGGCTCGATCAAGGCATCACTTTTGATAGCGTGCTGGCCAGCCCGTTGCTACGGGCCAAGGAAACTGCCCAGATCATAGTCGAGGCGATAGGGGGCGAATTGGAATTCGATCAAGATTGGATGGAATTCGATTGGGGAGACCTTAATGGTCTGACGGGCGATCAAGTCCGCCAGCGTACCGATATCCAGTGGGATGACCACTATCACAATATTGGGGGCAGCGGAGAAAGCCGCTGGAGCGTATACTTGCGTGCTGGCCGTAGCGTGCAAACACTAATCAACCGGCCAGCCAGACGAACGCTGATCGTTGCCCATGGTGCTATTCTTAGTCGCTTCCTATTTGCCGCTCTGGGCATACCCCCGCAGACGAATATCCGCTTCAGTTTCGAAAATACGGCCTTCAGTACGCTGCATTTCATCCCAGATCGTCATGTCTGGGTCATTGATGGCCTTAACGATCATTCTCATTTGACCAACCAAACGTCATGACCCATCTTCGAATTCTCACCTTAGGGGCTGGTGCTATCGGCACATATATTGGGGGTTCTCTAGCGTTGGCAGGACACGAGGTCACTTTCGTCGAACGCCCACAAGTAGCAGAGGATCTTAAATCCCGAGGGTTGAAACTGTCCCTCACAGATGGGGAGCATCAAATACCTAACCCGGTGGTGGTCCCCTCAATTGAAGAAGCCCTAGCCACTTCAACGGGCTCAACCAAAAATTACGATATCGCCCTCTTCGCCTTGAAATCCTATCACACCGCAGCATTTATCGAATCGTTACCTACAAACCGCTCCTCGCTACCCACGTTTTTGTGTCTCTCTAATGGAATAGAAAACGAGCCCGCCCTGGCTGATGCTCTTGGCGCTGACAGTGTCATCGCTGGCACCGTTACCTCGGCCATCGGTCGCCAAGCAGCCGGAGATATCATTCTCGAGCGTCTGCGAGGGGTAGGCGTTGCAGGAGATCATCCCCTTTCAATGGTACTGGTCAAGGCGTTCGATGAAGCTGGCTTGAATGGTCGCTATTATCGCCGTGCTGACGACATGAAATGGTCTAAGATGCTCACCAATCTGGTAGCCAACGCTTCTGCTGCGATCCTGGACATGAGCCCCGCAGAAATCTTTGCACATCCAGGTTTGTTCAAGCTTGAGATCGCTCAATTGCGCGAGGCATTGCAGGTGATGAGGGCGCAACATATTTCCGTGGTCGATTTGCCTGGCACACCTGTCAGGGCTTTGGCAATCGCAGCAAAGTATCTACCTTTGAATTTCTCTCGCCCCTTAATGGGCAAAGCTGTTGGGGAAGGGCGCGGCGGTAAGATGCCCTCCTTCCACATCGACTTGCACAACGGGGGCGGCAAAAGTGAAGTGAAATATCTTAACGGGGCAGTCGTGCGCGCTGGGAAAGAATTGGGGGTTCCTACCCCCGTGAACCAGCTACTCACCGACACTTTGCTTGCGCTGACAAATGGCGACACTCCCATCGATACCTATCGCCAACGCCCTGAGATATTTTTAACAAAATTACACCCCTGAGAAATAATGAAACAAAATACTGAATTCGCGCAAAGCAAAGTCAACGAACGGCTTTACCAAATTTACACATCCGACAATCGCAAATTGCTCGTGGAAATCCAGGAGATCATAAATCCAAACGCAGTCGATCTTGCAAACTATTTTTATACCAATTTGATGGGGATCAACGAATCACACCAATTCTTAGACCATGAACTTGTTTCCAAACGTCTTCATCAATCGATGAAAGAGTGGATCCAATCGCTATTTCTCCCTAGCGATGAACGCTCTGTCGCGGAGCATATGAAATGGCAGCGAACCGTTGGAGATGTTCATGCCCGAGTGAATGTTCCCATGCGCCTAGTAAATCATGGCATCAGACTATTAAAATCAAAGATGGGAAACTTGATTGTCGAGGCAGACCTGGAAGATTCCCAAAAATATCTCGGATTAGTTTTAGTCAATAACCTTTTAGATTTTTCTTCATCCCTGATCAATGAGAGCTACCTGAATTTTCGGATGTCAAATGAACGCGATATGCAAGCCTTGAGAACTCAAATGATGAGCGTGTCTTTCGTAGTGGAGCTAGAACGGTTGCGCTCTTCACTTTTCGACTGGCTGCGGAAAACAATCACGAAAATTTATTCGAGATATCCTGAACAAAGCACCAACCTCGATTCGGTTTACACCACAGATTTTGGATTGTGGGTAATTTATAAAGCGGAATTGCTGCTATCAGATCAACCCGATTTGATAGACAAATTGAAATCCCAAATGAATTCGATCGAAGACACCATTACCAAGATCAATCAATTGGAAGGGCACGATTCCAAAGCAGAACTATCAGAAGCGATTGACTTTTTGAATGAGAGTATATCCAACGTGGGTTGGTTGGTAGGAGATTTCTCTACCCAGGCATATGAGATGGAGTCAGGTCGCGATCCCTTGACCCGCTTGTTCAACCGGCGCTTTTTGCCCTCGGTTTTGCAGAGCATGATTCGGGTGACAGTCTCTACTGACTCTGTCTTCTCAATTCTCAGTTGCGATTTGGACAATTTCAAGGAAATCAATGACCGCTTTGGCCATGATGTTGGTGATTTGGCGCTGATCCAATTCGGCGATTTCTTACTTTCATTTGTAAGAGCTACTGACTATGTATTTCGCTTGGGTGGGGATGAATTTTTGATCATCCTAGCAGGTGCTCAAGCGGATGTGGGCACCTCGATCGCCAAGAAAATGCTCGAAAGGCTGCTCACACACGAATTTGATTTGAAGAATGGAACCTCAGTCAAGCTGAGCGCATCCATCGGCGTAGTTGAATATGACGGCCACCCAGATTATATGAGAATCATCAAAAGTGCAGATAACGCACTGTACAAAGCGAAAAATGTTGGCGAGAATTCCTATTACCTTGAGTCGTAGGTAAGAAATCGTGTGAGCGAAATTCCAAACACTTAATTTTATTTGTCTCTCTAAGCCGCCATCTTTCTACATTAACGGTTCTCTAGGAATTGCCGGGGTGATCCCCCAGATGTAGGGGTGAGTGGGGTGCTCCGCACCCCACTCACC
>CAYWIC010000074.1:0-23478 GCA_964458115.1 uncultured Anaerolineales bacterium
AACACAAGATGCATTAGGAGAGCGCCGGATTGTGACCATGGTGTTCTGTGATATCCAGGGTTCCACGGCCGCGGCGGGAAAACTAGATCCCGAGGAATGGCACGAGATCGTCAACGGTGCTTTTGAGCATATGATCGCGCCGGTATACAAATATGAGGGCACCATCGCACGCCTGATGGGAGATGGCATCCTGGCATTTTTCGGCGCACCCATCGCCCACGAAGATGACCCCCAAAGGGCCGTGCTCGCTAGCCTTGAAATCTTAGAAGGCATCGTGAGCTACCGGGAAAAGATCCTCAAAGAGTGGGCTATGGAAGTCAATGTGCGTGTGGGCATCAACACCGGGTTAGTCGTTGTGGGTGGAGTGGGATCCGACCTGCGCATGGAATATACCGCCCTGGGTGATGCCATCAATCTGGCTGCCCGCATGGAGCAAACGGCTGAACCGGGCACGATTCAGATCTCGGCCGATACCCACCGCCTTGTAGCACCGATATTCGCTTTTGAAGATTTAGGCGGTATCCAGGTCAAGGGCAAAGAAGAGCCTGTCCAGGCATATCGTGTTCTGGGGATAAAGTCCGCGCCAGGCCAAATCCGCGGCATTGAAGGGCTTGATGCACCCCTGATCGGACGTGACTCCGAGATGCACACGCTGCGTGGAATCGTCATAGAGCTGCGGGAAGGGCGCGGCCAGATCGTTTCGGTGATGGGGGAAGCGGGCCTGGGCAAATCACGCCTGGTATCGGAACTGCATAAATCCCCCACGCCGGTAGCCACCAAGAAAGCTGAGTTAACCTGGATGGAGGGGCGCTCGCTGTCTTACGAGACATCCACACCCTACGCACCCTTCATAGACTTATTCAAGCAGCACTTCGAATTGGAATCCCTGAACACAGATCCCGATCGCTATCAGGTCATCAAGAGCTGCCTGGTGCAAAACGTGCCTGAAATTGCCGAGGAGATCGCTCCATATTACGCCAGCATGCTAGAAATCGAAATCGATGGTGAAGATGCCGAACGCATCCGCTACCTGGCTCCACCCCAACTGCGCCAAGGTGTTTACAACGCTGTCTGCACCTATGTAGAAGCCCTTGCCTCTAAAAGCCCTCTGGCTCTGGTTCTGGATGACGTGCATTGGATCGATCCCACTTCCCTGGACCTAATGGAGCAGTTGCTGCCTTTGACCGAACGTGTGCCCTTTTTGTTGATGGCGCTCTTCCGGCCCCGTAGGCAAGAACCTTCCTGGCAGTTCCACGAAACCGCCGCTCGTGACTATGCGCATCGATATCATTCTGTGGTTTTGCAGCCTCTCGACAAGGACAATTCTCGTGAACTAGTTGCCAACCTGCTCGAGGTGGACGACCTACCCCAGAGAGTACGCACCATGATCATGGAAAAGGCCGAGGGCAACCCTTTCTATGTCGAAGAGGTCATCCGCTCCCTACTGGACTCAGGTTTGATCATCCACAAAGATGGGCACTGGCAGACCACAAGCGAAATCGAGAACATCTCTGTGCCCGATACACTCAACGCGGTGATCACCACCCGCCTGGACCAGCTCGACGAGGATACCCGCCAGGTGGCACAGACAGCCTCGGTGATCGGCCGTCAGTTCCCCTTCAATATTTTGGAAACCGTGCACTTCAGCAAAGACCCCTTAGACCGCACGTTGACCGATTTGCAGCGTAGGGAGTTGATCCGCGAGAAAAGTCGCCTGCCCGAGCGCCTGTATATGTTCAAGCACACACTTACGCAAGAGACGGTTTATGCCTCCCTGTTATTGAAGAAACGCCGCGAGCTGCATAAGTCTGTGGCTGAGTGCATGGATGTCAATGAACCTGAGCGCGCCAATGTCATCGCCCACCATTTCCTGGAAGCACGGGCATTTGCCAGGGCGTTACCTCATCTGGTTGAAGCTGGCAATCGCGCTGCCAAAGCCTATTCGACCAAAGAGGCTATCGAGCTGTATACCCAGGCTATCGAGCTGTTCGAAAAGGTCGATATGGATCTGGAGTTGGCTCGTTGTGCATTCGAGGGGCTGGGCGGCGCTTTGGAATTCGCCTATGATTTCCCCAAGGCAGCTGAGACGTACAGTCAGATGATCGCCTTTGGTGAGAACCATGCTGACATCCCTATGCAGGTTTCGGGAAAAAACAAGCTCGCCAAAGCGGTTGGCTTTGGAATGGCGCAACTGCCCGAAGCCCTTCAACTTTTGGAAGAAGCAGAGCAAATGGCCACCCAGGTCAACGATCTCCCTGGGTTGGCTGAAGGCGGTATGATCCAGTGTGCCTTTTGCACCGCTCGCGCTGATTTCGACGGCGCGGTGAACTTCTTAGGTCAGGCGGTTGAAATCGGCCGCCAATTAGAGGCCGACGAACCACGCCTTTACGGGTTGACTCACATCGCCAACACGTACATCTTCATGGGCCTCTTCAATGAGGCCTGGGATACCATCCAGGAAGCTGAAGCACTCGCAACCGAAACGGGGAACCGCCAATACCAGGCCGAACTGCTGACCTTTTCGATTCCGTTTTACCACATACGAAATGGTGATATCGAGTTAGCTCGCAATAAGACTCAGGAAGGCACCGAGATTGCCCAACAGATCAGTTCGATTCCATCTAACGTTTCTGGAAACTTCGTATTAGGCTTCATTGCCAGGCTCCAGGGTGAATATGAAAAAGCCATGGATCATTTCCAACGCGCATTGGATATCAGCGGAGGCAGCATCCCGTATCAAGACGCGATGATACTCGGGCTTTTGGGGTCGACGATCTTGGATTTAGGGCCTGGATTAAAGGAAAAGGTACGCTATCACCACGATAAAGCAGAAACTTTGCTTGAAAACCCAATTGGCGGAATCATGGGTGCCGCGGTTTGGGCAGAACTGGGGTTCTGCGCTATGGCAGTCAATAATTTAGATAAGGCTAAATTGATGTTCGAAAAAGGCCTGACAGTCCCCACAGCGATGATGCACCTGTCTCGTCCTCAGTTGCTGATGGGCAGCGCGTTCGTCAACTTGATGGAGGGAGATATCGAGTCCGCACAAAGACTGCTCGAAGAAGCTCAAACCTTTGTGGATGATCGCGAAATAGAGCATATCAAACCCTTGGTTAGTCTGGCTAAAGGCAAAGTTTACCTGACAAAGGGTGAAACTGAAAACGCAATTAATCAGTTCACAAAGGCCGAGCATACTGCCCAGGCGATGGGTTATCGGCCTACGGTCTGGCAAGCGCAGGCCGCATCGGCTCAAGCCCTTCACATGGTGAATGAAGATGAGGCCGCGCGGGAAAAGAAGATCCTAGCCATAGAAATGATCAACGAAATCGAAAGTTTCTTCGAAGATCAAGAAATGCGTGACGTGTTCATTACAAACGCCATGGAGGTACTTAATTTAGATCCAGCCATCGTGGCAAATTCTGCTGATTAGATATTAAGGAGAAAAATAATGACGGAAAATTTAGCGAGTCCCCCGAAGGTTGAAGATGTTTGGCACAAGATGCTGGCATCAGGTGAATTTATGCGTGAGGAACGTCAGAGACAAATCCTGCGCTTTCTACCTGGCAGCCCACGCTGCAAAACCTGCTACGCGCCTTTTCAAGGAGCAGGATCCAAAGTTGCCTGGTACATCTACCACAAACGTCCATCGAACTTTAATCCGCATCTGTGCACAACATGTGAAGATTTTGCCAGACAGCACCCTGGCGGCGCGGAAATCGAACTTTCCCTGCTCTTTGCAGATGTGCGCGGCTCGACGACCCTGGCCGAGGGCATGAGCGCCACTGAATTCGGGAAATTGATCAACCGTTTTTATGGCACAGCTACGGAGATATTGGCCAATTCAGATGCCATCATCGATAAGATCATCGGAGACCAGGCCGCGGGCATCTATGTCCCCGGGTTTGCCGGTGATGATCATGCCCAAAGGGCCATCGAAGCCGGAAAAATGATTCTCAAGCGCACAGGGCATGGTAACGGATCCAAGCCCTGGATCCCCTTGGGCGTTGGTGTGCACACTGGGACTGCCTTTGTAGGTTCCTTAGGCAGTAAGGATGGAGCTACCGATATCACTGTTCTAGGAGATGTTGCTAACACGGCCGCACGGCTCTCGTCAAAGGCTGGTGTGGGCGAAATGTTGGTCAGTCAATCTGCATACAAACACGCCAACTACAACAACCCAAAGATCTTAGAACAGCGTCAACTTGAGTTGAAGGGTAAGAGCAACAAAATTCTGGTGAACGTGTTGAGGATATAAAATGGCTCTCTAGGGATCAACTCGGAAACTCCTTGAGAACCCGATAACAAAGAACCCAATGACCGCGCGTCATACAAATCTCAGAACGTTTTTCGCCTTCGATCTCGCTGACTCGGATGAAATCAGGCTAGAAAAGTTTGCCACATTTTTGCTGGCAGGATCATGCACCCTGGCAGGCATAATGTGGAGCGCGCTGTATTATTTCACTTTTGGGTGGGGGCTGACGGCGTTTTTGCCGGCTTCCTTTGTGATCATCGTTGGCAACGCGCTGGTCATATCACACCTGACAAAGAACCACCACTACGCGATCTACGCCCAAATTGTCTGCATCATCTACATTACTACGTTCATTCAGTGGAGCATCGGGGGTGTTTTCGACTCTGGGTTCGTGTTGGTCTGGGCTTTTTTAGGTCCTCTATGCTCGTTGATGTTCTTTTCCCTCAGGCAATCCATCTTGTGGTTTGCCCTGTACCTTACGAACTTGGTCATTACAGTCGTGTTCAATGATTTCTTTGCAGGCTTTAGTCAGGGAGTGCCAGAAAATACCAGGGTGATTTTCTTCATCATGAACCTCAGCATTGCCTCTGTGGTGGTATTCATTTTCGCTGGCTATTATGTTGCCGCCGCCAAGCGGGAAAGAGCCAAAGCCGAAAAACTACTATTAAACGTCTTACCGAAGGAGATTGCCAGTCGTCTCAAAGAGGAAAATGGAACCATCGCGGAAGGCTATGACGCGATCAGCGTGCTTTTCGCCGATGTGGTCGGTTTTACGCCGCTCTCAGAAATTTTTACACCCCACCAATCCGTTGAAATGCTCGATGAAATCTTTACGTTCTTCGATATCCTGGCAGACAAATATGACCTGGAAAAGATCCGTACGATCGGTGATGGCTATATGGTCATTGGGGGCGCACCGCGCCCCAAAGCTAATCACGCCCACGCTGTTGCTCAAATGGCCCTGGATATGAAAGCCTATATGACAAATCACACGAACGGTAACTACTCCTTGAAAATTCGCATTGGTGTCAACTCAGGTCCAGCGGTAGCTGGCATCATTGGTACAACCAAATTCCATTATGACGTGTGGGGGGATGCGGTCAACACCGCAGCACGCATGGAATCTCACGGGGAGCCTGGAAAGATCCAGATCGGGCCAGGGACGTATGAACTCATCAAGGACGAGTTTTGTTGTACACCCAGGGGAATAGTAGATGTCAAAGGTAAGGGAACCATGCAAACCTGGTTCCTTGAAGATGTCCAGCCATAAGGATTTAAATCTTCAAAAATATTGGCGGTGACATCCAGCGAATTTTACCTATGCTGCGACATAGATTCAATCCTCACTTCCAGACTAATTTGAAGAAGAAGTGGATCTCACGGAACCAAAGTGGGGCTTCCCAAGTTAGGGGGGTCACCCCGGTAACTCAAAGTGAAACAAAAGTTATGCGACAGCTTCCTCAACAGCGTGTGTAAAAATAACCAACGCTTCTCTTAAGAGCGATTCGCCTACAATCAAGGGCGGTATCCAGCGGATGACTTGGCTGTAGGTTCCACACTGCATTAACAACAGCCCATTATCCAGGCAATATTTTTTCACTGCAGCGCTGACCTCAGTTCCTGGGGTGCCATCAGGGTTGGTGAACTCGACACCCACCATCAACCCCAAACCGCGTACGTCACCAATGATAGCATGCCTCTCTTGGAGAGACTCCAGTTCGCGGATCAGGATCGCCCCCATCTGAGCTGAATTCTCGACCAGACCTTCTTGGAGGATTTCGATTGTCGCCTTAGCCGCTGCGCAAGCCACGGCGTTACCGCCATATGTGCCGCCATGGCTGCCCGGGATCCATTTAGCCATCAACTCCTGGCGTGACATGATTCCCGAGAGCGGGAAACCGGATGCCAGCCCTTTGGCCATCACGATGATATCGGGGACCACATCGAAGTGCTCGGCAGCGAAAAACTTCCCCGTGCGCCCAAACCCAGTCTGAACTTCGTCATAGATCAGGAGCAGGTCATACTCGTCGCAGATCTCACGCAATCCTGCCAGGAATGAGGCAGGGGGCACAATGTAACCGCCCTCTCCAATGACGGGTTCGACCATGATGGCTGCGGTTTCGAAGGGAGCGGTTTGCGCCGTCAGCATATGCCGGACCTCCCCCAGACACCACTCACTGGAATATTCAGGCTCCCACCCATAGCGGTAATAATAGGGGAAGGGAGCCACATGGATCCCCGATGCCAGGGGAGCATATCCAGCCCGGTAGATATGATGACCGGTATCCGTGGCCATGGTCTGGTTGGTGCGCCCGTGGAAAGCCCCCTGGAAAGTGATGATATTGGGTCTTTTGGTTGCATGTCGGGCCAGCTTCATGGCACTCTCCACTGCCTCAGCGCCCGAATTGGTGAAGAAGAAACTATCAAAAGACGGGTCTGGCACAACACCCAAAAAGGCGTCGGTTAACTCGATCAATGGGATGTGATAATAGTTATTGACCTGAGCGTGGATCAGCTTGCCAACCTGATCTTGCGCCGCTGCAACTACCTTGGGGTGGCAGTGCCCTGTGTTGGTGACACCAATTCCTGAGGTGAAATCGATGTGTCGATTCCCATCGGTATCATAAACATAACATCCTTCGCCGCGTGTGATTGTGAGGGGGAATATTCGTTTCCAGACTGGAGAAATATGCTCTTGTGCCATTTTCGACTCCTTGAGGTAGTGACGGCAATTATTTTTCCCAACATCAATGAGTTTATAAAAATCACATGTTCTTGTCAATGAGTGACCCAAATATTCGGGGGCTCTGGGAATCGCCGTGGGACATTCCAGATGTAGGGGTGAGCGGGGTGCTAAGTACCCCGCTCACCCCTACATCTGGGGGATCATCCCGGTAATTCCTAGAGAACTAAATATTCGAGTAAAATCTTCACGAGTAAAGATTTCGATACCGGTAGTCTTTTGGAGAGACAAGGAATGCCAATAACTGAACCAACTCACAATGACATTCGCTCAGCCGCCGAACGCATCAGGCCTTATATTCACCATACCCCGGTGCTGACGTCTGAAAGCCTTAATCAGCGCGTTGGGGCCCAGGTTTTCCTCAAATGTGAGAATTTTCAAAAAGCAGGCGCATTCAAATTCCGTGGGGCCTGTAATGCTGTGCTTTCCCTGTCTGATGCCGAAGCCCACAGGGGCGTATCTACCCATTCGTCCGGCAACCACGCCCAGGCTCTGGCACTGGCTGCCCGCATACGCGGCATCCCGGCAAACATAGTCATGCCCAACAATGCCCCGGCCGTAAAGAAATCTGCGGTTGCTGGCTATGATGGACAGATCACCTATTGCGAACCCACACTCGAAGCCCGCGAAACAACCTTAGCACAGGTTGTGCGCGATACCGGCGCCGTAGAGATCCACCCGTATGACAACTATCATGTCATCGCTGGCGCAGGAACAGCTGCCCTCGATTTGGTTACTGAGATCCCCGAACTGGATGTGGTCATCGCACCTGTGGGTGGGGGCGGCCTGTTGAGCGGGACCGCCATCGCTGTGACCGAGACATCACCCCAAACTAGAGTCATCGCCGCCGAGCCAGAGATGGCCGATGACGCGCATCGCTCACTCAAATCAGGTCAACTCCTTCCCTCCATCAACCCACAAACCATTGCCGATGGCTTGCGGACCTCTCTCAGTGAACGAACGTTTGCCATCATCCAGAAGCGCGTGGAGCAAATTATCACCGTCAGCGAAGGTGCGATCGTCGACTCGATGAAATTCATTTGGGAACGAACCAAGATCATCATCGAACCCTCCGCGGCTGTCTCTGTTGGTTTGCTCTGGGAACACAAAATCGACCTGACGGGGTTGCGGGTGGGCGTCATCCTGTCCGGAGGCAATGTTGATCTCGATCGGCTGCCCTGGCAATCTGAGGGATCCAGGAATATTGTAAGCTAAGGAAATCATCATGAAAGATCTTAATAATCTCATCTCCCAAATGACCTTGGAAGAGAAAGCCTCCTTGTGTTCGGGCCTGAATTTTTGGTACCTGAAAGGCATCGAGCGCCTGGGAATTCCTTCCATTATGGTCACAGACGGACCCCACGGGCTTCGCAAACAGGTGGGGGATGCCGGCCAGGTAGGGCTGCATAAAAGCGTTCCAGCAACATGTTTCCCCACTGCCTCGGCCTTGGCTGCTACCTGGAACCGAGATCTTGTTTATCAGGTTGGTGTGGCTTTAGGTGAAGAATGCCGCCAGGAGAAAGTCGGTGTGATATTGGGACCGGGGGCCAACATCAAACGCTCGCCCTTATGCGGACGCAATTTCGAATACTTTTCCGAGGATCCATACCTGACTGGCGAGATCGCCAAGAGCCATATTAACGGCGTCCAGAGCCAGGGGATTGGTACTTCGCTCAAGCATTACACGGTCAACAACCAAGAATACCGCCGCATGGTCATCGACGCGGTCGTGGACGAACGCGCCTTACGGGAGATCTATCTATCGGGGTACGAGATTGTCGTCAAAGAGGCCCAACCCTGGACGGTGATGTGCGCCTATAACAAGGTCAATGGGACCTATTGCTGCGAGCGCCCAACCTTGATGGATGAGATCCTCAAGGACGAATGGGGGCATGAAGGCCTGGTGGTCACCGATTGGGGGGCGATGAACGACCGCGTCGCCGCCCTGAAGGCCGGAGTGGAACTCGAAATGCCCGGCGCGCCCAATGGCAACGATGCCAAAATCCTGGCCGCTGTGGGTTCGGGGGAGTTGGATGAAGCGGTTCTTGATCAGGCGGTCGAACGCATTTTGACACTGATATACAAAGCCGAGGACACCCTCTCGCAGGGTTTCACCTACGATCCACAGGCACATCACAGCCTGGCTCGAAAGGCTGCTAGCGAAGGGGCTGTGCTGCTCAAGAACGATGGCGGCATCCTGCCACTGAAGCAAAATACCAAAATCGCGCTGATCGGGCGTTTTGCCAAGGAACCGCGCTACCAGGGCGCGGGCAGCTCGCTGATCAACCCCTCCCAGGTAGACAACCTATATGCTGAGATTGTCAAACTCACCGGCGTTGAGAATTTGCATTATGCACCTGGCTATTCGAAGAACGCAGATCAGGCTGAGGAGGCTTTGATCCAGGAAGCCCTCGAGATCTCCGAAAGCGCCGATGTGGTCCTGATTTGTGCTGGGCTTACGGATCGGTACGAGGTCGAAGGGCTCGACCGCCAGCATATGCGCCTGCCGCCAGGGCATGAGGCTTTAATCGAACGGATGGCTGCGGCTCATTCAAAGGTGGTCGTCGTGTTGAGCAATGGTTCGCCTGTGGAGATGCCATGGGTGGAGGATGTA
Organism: uncultured Anaerolineales bacterium; assembly: GCA_964458115.1. Taxonomy (GTDB): domain Bacteria; phylum Chloroflexota; class Anaerolineae; order Anaerolineales; family UBA11858; genus NIOZ-UU35. Next base: position 9,610 of record CAYWIC010000074.1, read on the forward strand.
TCAGCAATTTTGGAGGGGTATCTGGGAGGTCAGGCTGGTGCCAGCGCCTTGGCCGATATCCTGTATGGGGTGACCAACCCCAGTGGGAAATTGGCCGAAACCTTTCCCTTCAAGCTGGAAGACAACCCGAGCTACCATTACTTTCCCCAGGGACCGGCAACCGTGGAATATCGTGAGAGCATCTACGTTGGTTATCGTTATTACGACACCGTTGAGCAAGATGTGCTGTTCCCATTTGGGCATGGGCTGAGTTATACCACCTTCGAGTATAGTGACCTCAAACTCAGCCAGGATCACCTCTCCGAGCAGGATTCGCTGACCGTTACATGCAAAGTTAAAAACACCGGACTTGTGGCTGGGCAAGAAATCGTTCAACTCTACGTGCGCGACGTCGAAACTTCAGCGTTCCGGCCGGATAAAGAACTCAAAGGTTTTGCCAAAGTCGAGCTATCGCCCGGTGAAGAGACAGAGATCTCACTTGAACTTGGACAGCGCGCGTTTGCCTATTACAACCCGGATATCCATGACTGGCATGTCGAAGCGGGCACCTTTGAGATCCTGGTCAGCGCATCTTCGCGTGATGTGCGACTCTCCGCTATTGTGGAGGTCACTACGAGTGGACCTGATGTTCCTGCGCCCGATCGAGACAAACTCTCAGCCTATTTCGATTTTCCCAAAGGCACTGCCATCAGCCAAAAAGAGTTCGAATCCTTGCTCGGAAAGCCAGCACCCTCGAATATTGCAGCGCGAATAGGCCAGTACACGCTCAACACTCCAGTGGGTGATTTAAACGGATCACTCATCGGTCGCCAATTGATCCGCATTATGAATAAGCAAATCGCTAAGATGATTGCTGGGATTGAAGGTACGCCAACTGCCATGCTGATGGAAGCCATGATTCGTGAGTTGCCGTTACGGGGCATGCTAACATTCGGCGATGGTACGCTGACGCGCGAAATGATCGACGCGCTGCTGGTGATGATCAACGGGAAATTCTTCAAGGGTGCTAGGACGCTGATCAAGGCTATGCGGAATAAATAGGGTTGGGTGGCGAAGCCCTCCAACCCTATTTATTCCGGTGGAGACTTTAAGAGATAAATTTTGGTTCATACTTGTCCAATACCTGTGTTAAACCCGCCTACCCTCCAAAAAACAAGCCACATGATTTTCAAGACCCAAGGGAGGGATAGATGTATCAGAGAGTGCTTTTTGGGTCATGGTGACATAGATCAGTGGACCTAAGAGAGCTGCCATGGCATGCATAGGGTGCTCTGACCTCAATATACCCTGTGATTGATACTTACTTAATAGTTCGGAGATACTGGAGAAAATATTGAATGGAGTGCCAAGGAGGTCACGCAATTCAGGATAACGCGGCAGTTCTGAAAGCAAGATAAAAATAAATTGTCCGTGTTTGACTGCTGAATCTTGATAAGCCTGCACCACCCTCAACAGATCTTCTGATACATCCCCGGTGAATTGAGTCGCTGCATCAAAATCTGTTTTTGCTACGATTGAAGTAACCGCTTGCTTGATCAATTGAAGTTTGCTATCGAACTTCCGAAATAGTGTCACCTCGCTGACATTGGCAGCTTCCGCCATCTGCTTGGTCGTGGCCCTGGCATATCCGCACTCACTGACAACTTGAAGAACGGCCTGAAAAATTTCCTCATCTGCAATTATTTTGGGCATTTGAATCTCCAAAATGGTTCTCCAGGACATGCCGGGTTGCATCTGCCCTCAGCGTTTCCCCGAGCCCCTCAAAAATCTGATTTTCGTCATTTTACCATATGTTAGTGTTGACTTACAATAAAATTTGTGCTATATTTTAGTTAGTAATCACTAACATTACCTTCGACAAAAGCATAAAGTGAAACATCATGGCGAAGATCAAGAGAAGCAAAACATGTCAGTCTTAGCAGAGCTTTATGACGATTTCAAATTCATGATCGAGCAACGCAGCCGGCTGATGCCTATCCAGAAAGACCTCGACAAGCGCGCCCCCAAAGCGGGAGATCTGGCCCCCGATTTCACTCTCACAGATAGCCGCGGCATCGAATCCGTCACCTTGTCGGATTTTCGTGGCAAAAAACCCGTTGCATTAGTGTTTGGCAGCTTTACCTGACCTCCCTATGTCAGAGGGACCGTGAGTCTCCACGAGCTCTACGAACATTATCACGAAGAAGTCGAATTCCTAAGCATATACATTCGTGAAGCCCACCCCATCGACGGCTGGTGGATGGGGCGTCGTCTGACGAAAAGAATCACCCAAAAAATCGCCCCCAAAGCATCCCTGGAACACTACGACCCCAAAACCCTCGAGGAACGCCGGACCATCGCTGGCGAATGTGAAACTGCATTGCAATATGGAATCCGCACCTATGTCGATGACATGGACGACGCCGTCAACGAGGCCTATGCCGCCTGGCCTACTCGATTGTATTTGATCGGTCTAGATGGTAAGGTGGTTTACGGTAGCGGATTGGGTCCGTACGATTTTAAACCCAAGAAACTGCAAGCTGCAATCGAGGGTTACTTACAACAAATACGATGAAACTGAAAAGTCATTTAATTCAGACCTTCAAACACCGCATCTTGGAGCCCCAGATGAACCGGCAAGATCGTTGGGAACAGATAGTAGTGGATATCCCGGAGTCCACTCGGGGTGGAGAAAACTCTCCAGAACGGTTTAATATTCCTCGCGAGGGAATTAAGCTGGAAGGCGATCACGCCCCCTTGCCGGGTTTTCCAAAATCCGCTCCTCAGATGATCGGCAGCATCATCAATATTCGCAAATCGATTTATGACCTGGAGTTGAACCCTAAGGAAGGAAAGAAACAGATCGATGAGGGCACACTGAAGGAACTGCGCCAGTTTGCCCGCTCTATCGGTGCCGATGAGATCGGTTTTTCCCCAGTTCCTCGAGCATGGGTATTTAAGCACACCGCCATCCGCTACAACCAGGCCATTGTGCTGGTGATGGAGATGGACAAAGACCGCATGGAACTGGCCCCCAACCCGGATACAGCGGTAATGGTGCACGAGACCTATAACCAATTGGGGCAAATTTCTAATATGATCGCCGATTGGCTGCGGGAACGCGGCTACGCCGCCCACGCCGGGCATCCATTAGGTGGGATGGCCCTTTATCCGCCAATGGCTCAGACCGCTGGTTTGGGGTGGCGCGGTATCAATGGGTTGGTGATTACGCCCGATTTTGGTCCCCGGGTTCGATTAGCAGCTGTATTTACAGAGATCGAAAATCTCCCCTTCTACGAGGGTGACGAACACGCCTGGGTACTCGACTTCTGCGCATCATGCAAACGCTGCATACGCGATTGTCCTCCAGATGCATTCTATGAAGAACCCGTTCAACATGACAATGGCTTAGTGACCGTGCTCGATAACGAGAAATGCTTTCCCTATTTTGCGATCTATCACGGCTGCTCCGTGTGCATCAAGGTTTGTCCCTTCAACCAGCAAAGTTATGACAAGATCAAAGAAGGGTACCTGGCCAACAATGGTAGGAAGTTCACATAAATATATTTCGATATAGCGGTGGGGTATCTATTCGAGCAGGTTAGGATTAATCCGCCGGAATTTCCGGATGTGGGTTTGAGCGCCTGGAACGGGGCGTTGGCGAGGAAATCCGTGTGCAGGTAACCCAGGTGACGGTGGTGATCACCGACGAGGCCGATGTGGTCTTGGAGAAGGGGGATGATGAATTGAACGCCATTCGTGGATATATCCAGGATTATCCATTAAAATGGGAGTGGTACCAGGACAATCCTATCAAATTGGGATTATGCAACACAAAACAAACCATCTGAGAACTTGTAAGAATATGGATCATGCCGAAAATCAATTTCGATAAACTGCCCGAACCTGTGCAAGAACTTTTCTTCCTTGGCGAAGATGCTGCTCGAGGCCGCCAATGGCCTGATTATCTTGCATTTGGTCTTACTACCGAACACATCCCTGAGTTATTACGTATCGTTCGCTATATCCAATCATTTTGGAACGATGACGAATATGATGATGATCAAGGATACACGCCCATCCATGCCTGGCGGGCTTTGGGCCAGCTTCAAGCCAATGAAGCCATCGATACGCTCATATTCCTGGCTCATGGAAACGAAGAATACGACAGCGATTGGATAGGTGAAGAAATCCCGGTTGTCTTAGGGATGATTGGCCCGGAGAGTATCCCCGCCCTCAGAGGGTATTTAACCAGCCCTGAAAGGCAGCCCTGGGCGGCAGTTACCATTGCCCACTCACTCGAAAAAATTGGCAACCATCACCCAGGGAGTCGTGATGATTGTATCGCTGTCCTCCAATCTGCACTGGAAGGTTTTCTCGAAAACGATGAAACGCTGAATGCATTTTTGATCTCCTATCTATTAGATTTGAAGGCGGTCGAAGCGGTTGCGCAAGTGGAAAGGGTCTTTGAATCAGGGAACGTGGATATCTCCGTGATGGGAGATTTCGAGGATTTTCAAATCGAGTTGGGCCTGCTCGAAGAACGTTTGACCCCACCGCAGAAATTCCAATGGATGAAAGATACTGAAAGTGAGTGGGAAGCCTATCGAGAGTCTCAGCGCTTATTGGAGCAACTCCAAGACCAAATTGCTGAGCAAAAAGAACAATCAGCTGAGGAGGTCAAGAAAAAGCGCCGTAGGAGGAAAAGGAAGAAACGCAAATGATGCAGCTCGAGTCAATTGTGGTGGAGTTGGGGAAGGACTAACACCGGATATTTACCAGGAAATTGAAGCATGCAATTCAGAAGGCCCGGCGATTCCCCTTTTGGAGCCGTCCAGCCTGGATCAATTCTTTGGGACAACGTCGAGAAGGTTATACGATGGAGGCAGAATGAAGGACAAAGTACGGGTACATGGAGAGCAGGATATCCTTCTATCACACAAAGCAACTGAACTTACAGATCTGTTCGATTCTTTCGATCGTGAAGACCTGGCTGGTGGGTACGCAGCGGCCGTATTGAAGGACGGCCAGATCATTTTCAAAAAGTGTTATGGGGTTGCCAACCATGAATATGAAATTCCCTTTACCGCGGAAACCGTGTTCGATTACGCATCCCTGGCCAAGCAGTTTGCCGGTTTTTGTTTTGCGCATCTGATTCTCGAAGATCAAATTGACCTGGAAGATGATATCCGCGCCTACCTGCCCGAGCTACCGGATTACGGCCATACCATCCGGCTCAGGCATCTCCTGGGGCATACCAGCGGATTGCGAGATTGGTTCCACTTGGCGCAGCTTGCCGGCCGGAGCGAAGACGATTCGATTTCCGAACGATTTCTCTTTGACATAATATGCCGCCAGAGGGCTTTGAATTTCGTTCCGGGCAGCCGGTTTGCCTACAGCAATTCGGGGTATTTCCTGTTGGCGAAGATCCTTGAGCGCCTTACAGGGCAACCTTTGCGGGCGTATGCGGAGGAAAATATCTTTGCGCCATTGGATATGAAGAGCACATTTTTCTTGGAGAATGAGAAAGCGATCGTCAAAAACAGAGCGATACCCTATTTCCGTGATCAGGAGGGCATTTATCGACAGGGTGGAACCAGATTGGCCGCCATAGGGAGCAGTTCGCTGTTTTCTTCCCTGGACGATATGATCTCCTGGGCCCAGTATCTCGATGCTCAATTCGTCGGTCAAGGTGAACACTTCGAGTTGATGTTATCGCCAACGGTTTTGAATGATGGTTCAACTTCACAGTACAATTTTGGATTTGCGCATGGGCACTGGAATGAGCTAGCTTGCTTGGGGCACGGGGGAAGTTGGAATGGCTTTGCCTGCGAACTGGTGTATTTCCCCGTCGAGAGGGTGTCGTTCTTGTTCATGACCAATCGGACGCCCAATTTCGTCAACACGCATGATGCTGTGCGGCAGATCATGTTCGATGTTGCGGAAATGCATCCTGATGAACCAAAGCCACACAAGGGCGAAAACAAGACCACGGCGAGCGTGGCGGCGGAGTGGAACGATGACATCTTGGGGGAGTACGTCTATCGATGCGATGAAGCCAGCCGTATTTACCATAAAGCGAACCTGAAGTGTATAGATGGAGAGCTTGTGTTTCGATCCAACTGGCTTCCTGAGATGCTGCTGGCCCCCGAAGGGCAAGGAAATTTCAGGGCAATGGGTACGGATTTTCACTTATCTTTTCAGCCATACGGCCTGGAACCAATCGAAGAGTTGGTCATACGGGGCGGCGAAGACTATATTCTCAGCCATGTACGGGAAACAATCCCATCGGAAGTTGAGGCAGCGGGGATGCCTGGCACTTATTTTTGTGAAGATGTTTTAGGGGCAATTGTCCTGTCTGTAGAAGATGGGCGTCTGGTGATGAAGCACCTAGTCCATGAAGACGTGGTTTTGGCGTATATCGGCCCCGATACGTTTTTGGGGGATCAGCCCTGGTGTGAGGAAATTGTTTTTTCGCGCGACCAAAACCACATTTTCGATGGCTTTCAACTCAGCGCCAATAGCGGCAATATGATGATGAACGTTCGCTTTGAAAAATATCTCAAGGGAGATCTTTAGCAACTGGCAGATATTTTTTTCGATCACGCCTACTCTTCGAACACGCCGGCACGGTAGGCCTTCAGATAACTTTGCGCAAAACGATCCTCCCCTAAGACCAGGTTCGCGGCAAGTATGGTCTGGATCATATCTTTGTTGAGGGGATCGAGGATGGCACTGTCCAACCCGGCCGCCATAGCCAAGGTCAGAAAGGTGCGGTTGACAAATTTTCTGGCAGGCAGACCAAAGGAAATATTGCTCAATCCAATCGTAAAGTGGGTTTTCGGGTACGCGGCGCGAATAAGCCGCATAGTTTCTAGCGCGATCTTAGCGCCATTGGTGTCTGTGGACAACGTCATCGCCAACGGATCGATATAGAGGTGCTCATCGGGGATTCCGGCACCCCTTGTTTCCGCGATGATTGTGGTGATGATGTCTACCCGCTCTTCGCAATTGTGAGGGATCCCAGAGTCATCCAGGGCCAAAGCGATGACCGGACAGTTGTGCTCTGCAACCAGGGGGAGAATGCCATCCAGGCGTTTGCGTTCGCCGCTGATCGAGTTGATCAGCGGCTTCTTGTTTACAAGACTCAATCCTGCTTTTATCGCCTCGGGGTTGGGGCTGTCCAGGCAGAGGGGCAAGTCTGTCACAGCCTGGATGGTATCGACCAACCAGACCATGTCCTCGGGTTCGCGATCGGGGCTGGTACCCGCGTTGACATCCAGGTAGGCAGACCCGGCTTCTGTCTGTCGTATGGCAAGGTTTTGGATATGCTCGATATCCCTTTCCAAGATTGCCTGCCCAACACGTTTGCGCGTTCCGTTGATCTTTTCACCTATAATTTGCATGTCGAAGATCTCCTACATTTTATGAGCCAAAAAGTTGACAGAGAACACCGATGCCTTTATATCGAAACCAAGGATGCTGTGAGCTTACTCGCAATGACATTTCAAAAACTCAGATTGAAAATCATTCAGCTTATCGCACCAAACTCTTGACATGCTGCGACAAAGGCTTCCATATTCTCTGGTTTGGCATTGATCGGTGCATCACACCCAGGGCATAGGATCAAGCCCTGGGGGCCAACATCCCTCACCAACTCCTGCACGTAATTCCACATATCTCCAGGGGATCCAGCAACAAACAGGGATGCGGGAACATCACCCATGATGGCCATATGCCCGTCGAGGATCTCTTTTGCTTTCCGAATATCAGTCATGCCATCGGGGTTGAGCAAACAGGTCTTGGCCGGAAATTCTAGAAAGCGCTCCAGATCGCGCGTCCAATCCTGGTCGATATGCAAGATGGGTACCAAGCCTGCCGCAACAACGGCTTCAGCCGTCTTCTTCATGTAAGGGAAGACAAAACGGTTCCATTGCTCCGGGCCGATCAAGGAGCCTGCGGAACGCCACCCGCCAATCCATACACCCATTGCCCCTGAACTTTTGCCAGCTCTGACCAGCGTGGCGATCATATCGGGCAGCATCACATCCATGGCCTGCTCAACTTTATCAGGAATGCGATAGAGATCGAAGAAGAATTTACTCATGGAGCGAGCCCCACATAGCGATTCGTATGGGAATGTTCCAATGGCCCCACAGAGAGGGACGTAGCCAGCATTCTTGTACCGTCGATTGGAGCCAGGCGTTGCTAGAATGGTGCGAAATATGAACTTTGAATACCCCTTAGGGTCGTGCAAGATTTCTGAAAAAAAGCGAGATTGGAATTTGTTCCAACCCTCCTCGATGAGCACATCATAATCTTCAACCGTCATGCGCTCCTTCTCTTCGATCTGCCAGAGGGTGTCCGTTGGCAGTTCTCTGCCCGGCATGAGCACTTTCGATAGCCAGATTGAACCCAGGGCAACATCAAAAGGCGCGCCCGTAATCGGTCCATTGAAACCATCGATGCCACCGAGCTTTTCGGCGGCCTCGAAATTTGCCCTCTGCTGAACCTTCATATCCGCTGCAAAATCAGCGATGGTGATATCGAGATAGCGTGGCACAAACCCGCTGCCGATAAAGGCCACCGGGATTCGATCAACTGCTTCGTAATTGATAACTTTCTGAAATCGTTCTAAGTTTTTCTGGTAGAGACCAGGGCGTTTGGGATATTTCATCACTTTTCTCCAAATCGATGATCATTCGGTAATGGTTTCCACCAGCCGGTTAATTCGAGGAATAACCAGGGCTGAAAGAGGAAATGCGATTACAAAACCAATCAACCAACTCGACAAAAAGGCGGGCAGAAATTGCGCGTTGAATCCGACATTGATGGCAATCATTATGAATGACATCACCAGGCTAAAGAACATGGAGATCAATACACCCGAGATCAACCCTGCGTATTTGGCCGGAATTTTCATGCCCAATCCTTTCTATCAATGCGGGTAGTAGGATTTTGCTGTCTCGATCATGGCACGGAAATTCTCTGGTTTGGTATCGATGGGCACTTCGCAGCCAGTCGCTAGAACAAAACCATTGTCCTTTCCTACGATGTCGATCAGCTTCTTGACGTACGCTTCAATATCCTCGGGAGTCCCCAATGTCAACATGGTCGCAGGCACATCACCCATCAAGCAAAGATGACCACCCAGGATTTCCTTGGCTTTGAAGATGTCGGTCATGCCATCCAGTTGCAGGATCGCTGAACAAGGCTCTAATTCCTTGAAGAAGGGCAGCATCAACGTCCAATCGGAGTCATGGTGCAGAAGCGTTGTAATCCCTTCTCGCTGAAAACTCTCGACCATGTGCTTTAACCCTGGCCAATAGAACTCTTCGAAGGTTTTGGGACTGATAAAAGAGGCTGCCCCACGCGCAGCGCCGTGCATGATGCGTGGAATACCAGTGGCCTTTGATTTGCGAACTCCCAAGGCAATGATATCTGGCATCATCGACTCTATGGCCGCCTTGACTTTCTCTGGACGGCGGTACAAATCCAGGAAGAACTTATCCATCGAACGAGCTCCAGCCAGGACTTCAAAGGGATGGCTAATAGCTGCCGGCATCATGGTGGGATGGCCGCGGTCAGCCCATTTTTTGATTTGCTTGATCTGAATACGTTCCGCTTTGATCAACTTGGGGATAGTGGTTATCTGGCCCAGAAATCCAGTCCGTTTTCCTGGAACCATGCGCGGTAGGTATTTATTCCAGAAATACTTATCCCAGCCATTGTCGATGACATAATCGTATTCATCGATAGTCATCAATTCTTTCTCATCGAATTGCCAGACGCTGTCATCGGGAAGATCTGTGCCCGGCATCTTGATGGGAGCGGGTATGCTGTGAGAAAACAGGATCGGCTCCATGCGGCCGCCGCTGAATATGACGTCCCAGCCGCCAAACTCATCGAATGTTTTTTCATGGGATTCTTCATTCAATTCATCGCTAACGACAAAATCCTTCGCCAGAATTCCTTGTTGGCGCGCGCCAAAAAAGAAAACCATCAAACATACAGGTACTCGATCTACGGGCTGTAAATTCACTGCCGCTTCCAGGCGTTCGATACTGGTCATGGTTTCTTTAATCATCTTGCTCACCTCACTTCATTTCTCGGCCTTATGCCTTATCCCAAATACTTGTTGCACAATGTCACGGCTGCATTGGCATCTTTGCCCCAGTCATCGGCCCCAGAATAGGCCTTGACATCTTCATTGACCAGACCGCCGCCAATGATAACCTTGACTTGATCGCGAATCCCGGCTGCATCGAGAGCTGTCACAGTGTCCTTCATGCCGTCATACGCTGTGGTAATGAGCCCGGAAAGCCCTAGGAGATTACTGCCAGTTTCTTTCAACTTGGAAACAAACTGATCAGGGGGTACATCAACACCGAGGTCGTGTACTTCGAAACCATCGGCCCTCAGCAATGCGACCACCAGATCCTTGCCGATATCATGGATATCGCCCTGGACGGTACCAATCACCACCTCGCCTTTGGTCTCCGCGACTAACCCGGTCATAGAGGGACTTAGAATCTCGCTAGCCTGCTTGAATATCTCACCAGCCATCATCAGGTCAGCAACAAAATAGTCTTGAGTCTCATAGCGTTTGCCAATCTCGACCATGCCTTGCCGGCAGGCCTCGAAGATCATCAGAGGGTCTGTGCCATTCTCTAAAGATTGCTTAACAGCAGTCAGCACCTCCTCCTCTTTTAAGTCAGACAACAGTTGAATGATTTCGTTGGTCATTTTACTCTCCTTTATTGATTGAAAATTCGGGATGGGTGTGGACAATTTCTTCACTGTGGAAGAAGTGTTGATACGTGCTGCTCTCACCAGGATCGATGACGACAAATTCATCATCCCAAGGCCCAAAGAGCATCTTTTTAACCAAATCACTTTTTCCCTGAATCTCTTCATAACGTAGGTTGAATTTCTGAGCAGTTTCTTTCGAGTGCTGCCGGTAGCGCTCCAGATCATTCAGACCAGTATTGATAAAGGCCAGCCGCGTGTAATTCCGCAAGAGCAGGTGGATCATGCGGTCGGCGCGTTTCTGTCCATATTTTTCCACGATCAAGTTATATTCATGAAAAGGCGTATCCCCAACTTCGATCCAACCTTTAGTGAAATAGTAGGTGCCGGGCTCGAGTTTGGCCTGACGATCATATTCATCGCCAGAACCCAGGAAAATTGAAATGCAATCGTGAACCTTGGGGATGACCAGTCGGCAGTCCTTGGCCTCTAACCCGATCACAGCCTGCGAACATAGGCCGTATCCCAAGATCAAGGTGTCATACTGGCCATTGGCTTTATCGATTTCTCCTTGAAGTGCAACACGCAACGCTTCAGGGTTGACATGCAGCCCAAAATCCAGCACCACGTGATCATATTCTACTGGCATCATGGTCAGCATTTCCTCGACCACGGTGGCACAGGCCAGAACCATAGTTTTGTTTTTGGATGCCCTATTCATGATGATGGCTTGATTGTGATGGGTCTGAAATCCTGGAGAAGGTAATGGATCCCTGTTCAGATTTCGCCAGCACGTCAGCCGAATGCTTGACGATCTCCCTGGCCCTCTGGAAGGGCAAGCCGTAAACCAGGAGGTTGATCGTCAGGGAAAGGTGTTGATACTCTTCCTTTGGGTTTTCCTGGATCGTGACAGTTGCTGGTCTATCTGCGCTGACGACGCTGATTTGAAGAAATCCATCCTCTCCGATGCTCGCAAACCCTTTGATGTGCCCGATGACTGTATTTTCGAGCCGGGCACTTTCTTGGGCCAAGTTTTCTAGAAAGCTGCTCAGAATGCGCTGCCAATTCGCGACCGAGAGAGGCTCTTGGAACTGCCATTCGATCACCGCGGAATAGGGCTCAAGCGACAAATTGGTCATGGCATGATTCCCTGAAGCATTTTCCTGGATAACGATTCATTCGAGGAATAAACATACAATTGCCCAGTAGGATTTATTTCATGGGCAATTGTTTTGGCACGCTCGAGATCCTCATTTGTGGCAAGATCAGCCTTGGTGAGAACTACCAGGTTGGCTTTTTCAACTTGCTTGGTGATCAAAGGCGTCAGAACCTGATAAAGTTCGTGAATCCGCAGTGGGTCCAGTAAAGCGATTGATTTGATGCTTTGGATTGGTCGGCCCTTGTAGTAAGGCAGCGCGTTTAATATGTTCCCTGGTTCCGCCGCGCCAGATGGCTCAACGAGCACCAGATCGATATCATATTGCTCGTCAAGCTGCTGAAGGGATAAAACCAAATCCGATGAGAGGGTGCAACAGATACAGCCATTCATCATCTCCCAGACATTCAGGTCGAGCTGGCGCATCAATTGATCATCGATGCCAATCTCACCAATCTCATTTACCAATATCGCCGATTTCAATCCGCTCTCAATAGCATGATCGATGAGTTTGATGATGAAGGTGGTCTTGCCAGAACCTAAAAAGCCGGTCACTAGGAGCAGGTGCATATTAAATTCTATTCAACTTCTATAGGGTGATTTAACTTCCATAGGGTAGTTTACAGTATAATAGGGTTAATGTCAAGATTATTGTCAAATTCAGCATGCCTTGCTACAATTTATTGGAGTTTAATTCTTCGAGTGCGATACGCAAAAATAAATTCTGACAATCGCTGCGCCGAACTCTAAACGTCTTTCGACCCAATTTGCTGACTTATGGCTGAAATCAAAGGCGGCCGGGCAGCCGCTCACCCTCCTCGCTATCAGATTGATCGACAATCAGATCAACCTGTTTACGCGCAACTGGCTGATCTGCTCCACCAGCAAATTCTGAAAGGTGTCTTCGACCCCGGTGAAAAACTGCCTTCCGAAGCAAGGTTGGTCGACGAGTACGGTGTCAGCCCAATGACTGTCCGCCGGGCGATCAATCTGCTCGCTGCCCAAGATGTCATCACAACAATTCGGGGCAAAGGGACCTTTGTCAAACCTGTCACGATCGAAGATGCTGCTTTCTACCTGCGAGATCTAGGAGAGTTCTTCAGCGACAGCAGAGATACTACGGTGAAAGTCGTTGGCGCGAGCTTTGTGTTGGCTGACGAACGCATTGCCCGAAAATTGAAAATTCAACCTGGCACCAAAGTAATTTCGATTCAACGCCTGCTCTTCGTCGACGAAGAGCCTGTATTCTATCACCGGGGATATTTAATCAACGATCCAGCGCGCCCTGTGGTGGAGGCAGAACTCGAAGTTACTGAGCTGAGGGGGGTTTTCCAAGGTTCGGGAAATCAATTGATCAAGAGCGGCGAGATCAACTTGGAAGCCACCATCCTTGATGATGAGGAAATCGATCTGCTTCAACTCCACCAACAAACCCCCGGGATGATGCTGGAGCACATATTTTATGATTTCAATGACCAGCCTCTTAGTTGGGGGTGGTTCGTGTGCTCCAGTGATCGCCTTAGACTCCAAACACGAGTAGGCCTGGAACCATCCAACGGAATAAGAGATGAACGCACAAGATAATCGCTTGTTGTTGATCGAGAATATAAAACTGCTAAAAGAAGATCATGTCCTGGCCTTGGTGAAAGAACGCATTCAACAGGGCGATGATCCATTAGCGGTCATAGAAGATGCCAAAGAAGGCATGCGACAAGTCGGCGAGCTCTATGAACAAAGGAAATATTACATTTCTGGTTTGATGATGGCTGGCGAGATCTTTCGAGAAGTTATGGAATTAGTGGAACCGGTGCTGGTTCAAAGTATCCGAGGGGATGAAGCCGGGCATATTCTTTTAGGAACCGTTCAGGGTGATATCCACGATATTGGCAAAAACATATTCAAGACAATGCTTCAGAGCTATGGGTTCACGATCACTGACCTGGGGGTCGATACACCTCCTCATAATTTCATCGAAAGTGATCGTG
>CAYWIC010000075.1:0-10843 GCA_964458115.1 uncultured Anaerolineales bacterium
GTCTCTGGAACCGTCAGTCGGGGTTCGAATCCCTGGCCCCCAGCAAAAACACCCCGCATCAGCAGGGTGTTTTTTTATTTTTTGGGAATCGTATCAATACTACAACAAACCAACCTCTCTAAGCTGAGCGACAATCCCCACCGAGGCTTTGCTGCGGTCCATGGTGTAAATGTGGATGCCCGGCACGCCTGCTTGGAGCAACTCGGCGCACTGTTTCGTCGCAATTTCGATCCCGAAGTCTGCTAATGCAGCCGTATCTCCCTCGGGCAAGGCAGCGATCCCCGTTTTGATCTCATCCGTGATCGTAGCTCCACAAAGACCAGCCAGCATCTCCATCATCTTGATGCTGAAGATGGGCATTACCCCAGGTAGGATGGGTACTTCAATGCCTGCTGAGCGGCAGCGCTCCATGAAGTCGAAGAAAAAGCGATTGTCATAGCAATAATTCGTGATAATGTACTCTGCCCCAAGATCGATCTTCATCTTAAGGTACTCCAAATCCTTGGCTTTGCTCTCGGCATCGATATGGCCTTCGGGATACGCAGCGACACCCAAACAGAAGTCATACTTCGGCTTGATGAAGGACACCAGGTCTGTGGCATGCAGCAAGCTCTCGGGATGAGGCTCGAAATCGCCTTCACGCGGCTCATCGCCGCGTACTGCCAACACATTTTTTATGCCCAAAGCTCGATAATCATCCAGCACACTGGTGATTTCTTCAGGGCTTAGACCATAGCAAGCAAAATAGGTCAAAACATCCAATCCTTTCTCATTTTTCAACTTCTCAGCCAGTTGGAACGATCCCGAACGTGTTGAGCCCCCAGCACCAAAGGTCACGGAAACGAAATCCGGCTCTAAAGCAGCCAGCTTATCGATGGCTTTTTCCAGGTTGGCGGCTGCTTTTTCAGTTCGCGCCGGGAATAGTTCAAACGAGAGAGTTGGTTTGCCCTTCGAAGTCCAGAGTTCTGTCAGTTTCATCCTCAATCTCCTTGATCTGCGAAATATGATGTTGGTGGTTTATCGGTTGAATTTATGTGTGGCAAACCCGCTTCCCCTACAACGAGAACATTTCCCGCTGCCACTGCATTGAATGCACTTCTTGCGATATCCGAAAACCGGATCGTGCCCCGTTCCCGAGCAGCGTCGACAGGCCCCCTTCCCTCGGCATCCTTTACATACCTCCCCGCGAAATCCTCTCATGGCTATCTCTCCTTATTGGTACGAATTCATCATAGCATAAGGAAGTAGGTTAGGCAAGAAAGCCAAAAATTGGAGATACCTGGGCTGCGTTGCAGCCCAGGTATCTCCAATTTTTGATGATTACGTTAATTGGCTTGAATTCACTCTGCCAACACGCACCCCACACCGACCAGACCTGATCCAGTGTGTACGGCCAAACCAGCAGTGAGATCAGTAACCAAAATCTCTGCGGGACAATCGACTTCCCTCCGTAGGAGCGTTTCGAACTCTTTGGCATCCTCGAATGCCGCGACGTGAACAATCCCCATCCGCTCGATTTCCTTGTCGCCTATCGCATTTGCGATCAATGCCAGCATACGTGACCAGGCTTTGCTCCGGGTACGGATTTTTTCGAGCATTTCTAGTTTTCCATCTTGGATGGACACAATTGGCTTGATGTTCAGCAAGTTAGCCATTCCAGCTGCCAGGTGACCAACACGGCCGCTCATGGCCAGGTATTTCAGCGTGGACAACGCCCCAAAGAAATGCAACCGTTTTTCCATATCCTTGGCTGCAGCGATAATTGCATCGCGACTTTTCCCGGCTTTGACCAATTCAGCTGCTTCCAGCACAATAAAACCTTGCCCGAGACTCAAACTGCGCGAATCGACCACGGTGATAGTCTTGTCGGGGACTAGCTCTTTGGCATTGACCGCCGCGTCGAATGTCGCGCTGACCTCACCGCTGACTGTGAAACAGATCACTTCATCAGCACCCTCGGCGAAAGCTGCCTGATAGGCCTCAGCGAACTGACCAGGCGAGGGCGCCGATGTGGTTGGCAATGCACCCTCACGGTCAATACGCTCGAAAAGCTGCACATCGTTGATGTCGATCTCCGTCCTCAAAGTCTCCTCCCCAAAAAGGATATTGATAGGCACCTGCCGGATATTGAGTTTATCAGAAAGCTCAAAAGGTAGGCTGCAATCGGTATCAGTGACAATGGCAATAGATGACATAATTCCTCCTTTTAGAGTAAAAATGGGCGTGCGGCGAAACCGCACGCCCATTTTTACTCTGATTCCTGAGATAAGATCCCCTCGATCTCGTCTAATTCACTTTCGCTCAGACCCCAATCAGCCGCTTTGGCGTTACTGAGAACGTGCTCTACTTTCGTCGCTCCAGAGATCACTGAAGAGACCGAGGGCTGCGCCATCAACCAGGCCTCTGCTAACTCGTACAATGTCCGGTCGTGATCCCCAGCCCAGGCTTCGAGTTTCTCCGTCACGGCATAGTTGGCATCTGTCATGTACTTCTTCACATATTCACTGGTCTCACCCCGTGACCCCGCCGGCGCGCCCTGCCCGCGCTTGTATTTTCCGGTCAAAAAACCACCTGCCAAAGGGAAATAGGGCACAAATCCCACCCCATGGGCTTCACAGTAGGGACGGATTTCGGACTCAACCCCGCGCTCCAGCATGTGATAATGAGACTGCAAGGCCACAAAGGGCGTCCAGCCGCTGACTTCAGCCAGGAGATTGGCATGAGCCAACTGCCAGGAGGCAAAGTTCGATGCGCCAAGATAGCGCACTTTTCCCTGGCGGATGAGATCATCCAGAGCGCGCAGAGTCTCTTCGATAGGCGTGTCATCATCCCAACGATGTACGTAGTACAAATCAATATGATCGCTCTGCAAGCGATCCAGGCTGGCTTCTACCGCATTCAGTATATGGTGGCGCGAATTGCCTCGATCGTTAGGCCCTTCCCCAATTGGAAAATAGAATTTTGTTGCCAGAACAAATTTGTCCCAGCGTCCCTTCAATGCCTCACCCAGGGTTCGCTCGGACTCACCTTTGGTATAAACATCCGCGGTATCGATGAAATTGATCCCCACGTCCAAGGCGGCATCGATAATTGAGTTTACCTGTGTTTGCGAGACTACCTCAGAGCCAAATCGGTTGGTCCCCAATCCAATTACAGAAATCTGCACACCAGCCTTTCCCAGGCGTCGATACTCCATAGCTTCTCCTTTTCCAAATAGTTAAAACCAGTAATTTTCGCCAGAGTTACGTTTCCAGCGTCAAGATAAGCCGCGCAACGATGCATCCATGCGCGCCATTGCCAATTGGATGTTCTCCACCGAATTGGCGTACGAAAGACGCAAATACCCCTCTCCACCTGATCCAAAGGAAGAGCCTGGCAGCAGCGCTACACCGGCTTCGTCGAGCAAGAAGTTGGCCAACTCCACTGAAGACATACCCAAAGATTTTATGTTCGGGAACACATAAAAAGCTCCCTGGGGTTTCTGGCAACTCACGCCGGGGAGCGCGTTCAAGCCCTCCACGATCACATCGCGTCTTTTTTGATATTCTGCGACCACGAGATCAACCTGATCCTGAGGCCCAGTCAGCGCTTCAACGCCCGCGAACTGAGTGAAGTGGGCTGTGCAGCCTACCGAATGGGTGAGCAACAAGCCCACGCGTTTGGCCAGCTCCCGAGGCATGATCCCGTAACCCAAACGCCAACCCGTCATGGCATAGGTCTTCGAAAAACCATCCATGATGATGGTGCGCTCTGCCATCCCAGGCAGCGAAACTATTGAGGGCACTTCCAACCCGTCATAGACAATCCGAGTGTAGATCTCATCCGAGAGCACCCAGGCATCATAACGCTGCGCTGCCTCTGCGATGTGCTCCAAATCTGCGCTGGGGATGACCCCACCGGTTGGGTTGCTGGGTGAATTGAGAATGATCAGCTTGGTCTTCTCACTGATCAGGTCATCGAAAATCTCCAGGTCAAAAGAGAAATTGTTTTCCTCTCGCAAGGACACCGGCACCGGCACACCCCCGGCAACGCCGATCATCGCTTCATACGTCGGGAATCCCGGGTTGGGGTAAATAACTTCATCACCCTCCTGGACCAGGGCCATGGTCGGGAAGAATAGGTTGGGTTTAGCCCCTGGGCTGACCACAACCTCCTCGGGTTCGATAGGAACATTCAAGCGTGCGCTGGCTTGCTCGGCGATCACAGACCTCAAAAGCGGCACCCCTGCCGGAGGTGTGTAGCGCGTCATCCCTTCCTCGATGGCATCGACACCCGCCTGACGGATATGGGGATAGGTCTCGAAATCTGGTTGGCCGATCTCCAAATGGATGATCTCACGCCCCTGCGCTTCAAGTCCCTGAGCGCGCGCCAATACCTGGTACGCCCCCTCGGGCTTCAAATGATCTGTTCGTTTTGTGTATATCATCGTGCCCTCCCAGCATGAGGTGGAGTGCACCTTGGGTAGGTGCACCCCACCTGGCATTTCAAGAATTACGCAAATTCAGACATCAAGCGCATGGGTACAACCGTTGCACCCACAATGCCAGGACCCGTGTGCACACCTAAGACGGGCGATATTCGCAAAGTCTCAAATTTGGCGATATCCAGGCGCTCCTTGAGCATTTCAGCGAACTCTTCAGCCTTATCAGCCATCTGACCGTGCATCACCGATACCCATAAGGGAGAATCCGCCTGATACATTTCAGCCAAATGTTCAACCATTATGGTCATCGTTTTCTTCAGAGTGCGCCCTTTGCTGACAGTGCTGTACTGGCCATCGGTTCGATCGACGCGGATCACTGGTTTGATATTTAACAATGAACTCGCCAGCGCCTGCACCCGGCCGATTCTGCCGCCATGTGCTAGATATTCCAGCGTGTCCAACGTATAGATAACTTCAGTATGCTCTCGGAGGTCCTCCAGATGTTCGACGATGGATTCCTTCGCCCAGCCCGCTTTATTTGCCAGAGCTGCAGCCAAAACTTGGAAGCGCTGCGCCCCAGAGAGGGTCATGCTGTCAAAGACCGTCACAGCGGCATCTGCTACCTGCTGAGCGCCTAGGCGAGCAGATTGAATCGTTCCGCTCAACCCCGAAGAAATATGGATCGAAAGGATATCTTCACCAGCCTCGGCAAATTTGCGATACATATTTTCGAAAATGCCCGGGGCTGGCTGGGCAGTCGTGGGGATATTCGGAGACATCTTTTGCAACCGGTCGTAAAACTCATCCGGGGTAATCTCCGCGGAGTTAGTTTCTCCTTCGGGGAATTGAATATACAGGGGTGCAACGGTCACACCCAGGGCTTCAGCCTCATCCCAAGGGAGATCGGCTGCACAATCAGTAAGTATTTTCACATTATCGTCCTTTCAATTTATTAGTTTATCATCGATCACAACCTTCGCGATCGTAACAAAAAAGGGTAATGGGAATCGCCGTGGGACATTCCAGATGTAGGGGTGAGTGGGGTGCTCCGCACCCCACACACCCCTACATCTGGGGGATCATCCCGGTAATTACTGGAGAACCTTTAAGTATTACCCTTATATACTTCTAGGTGTTCATAATAATCTGCGAGGGTCCAAAATCTGGGGAATTGCCCCGATGAATCCTAGAGAGCCGTTCAGTTGCCTTTTGAAAAGTGCCTGGAATTTACGCTGCAAGAATTATATTTCATGTAGGAATATGTGGGCTTAGATTTTATGGGGTATCAAGCGCCAAGAATAGACCATTTTGTAGAATCCCAGAGAACCCGCTCTACTCAACAGTCCAAACCTAGGTTGATATGGTATAACTTGGAAAATATCATTGGCTCTGTTGAAAACCGCCACTGTACTAGTTGCACGACGCAATATGTTTGGGAGCCTCGCACTACTCTAATGTATCACGGCGGAATATTGTGATGGATATTTTTTGAAGCGCTATCTTTGTAAACTGTTATCGGAGTGCTGGATTATGGATGGAATTAAAGGTCGCATCGAAAAAGCTGCACAGAGTATTCTAGAGAACGAGATGCTGACTGCTGACCTAGACGATGAGGCTGCAAACGTTCTTCTTGATTGGGGCGTCACGTGCGCCAGGGTGATCTCTCAAGGAACCCTGGGGTTGGATGAAATGGAGGCTGAGGACGCCATGTATCAACCCATGCGAGCTACTCGCCGGATGATGCGTGCGATCAATAAATGGGTTTCACGCTATGAAATCCTAGGCGATGATGGACATGTGGAGATACTGGAGAAGATCATTACCCAGGCTAGTATTATCTATGGTAGCGACTATATTCCTCCAACCTCTGATCGAAGGAATGCTTTCTTGTCTGAGATCAAGGGCTCCATTGTGGATATTCCTCAATTGATCACTAAAATACGCAATTTTGTAGAAGGTGAAACATCCTCGGCTTCAAATTTATCTGTGTCTTGAAATAGAAGGAGAAAAACAGCATGGCAAATCGAGGTAGTTCAAAAAAATCTAGTGGCACTTTCCGAATCATTATGATTGTTTTGATCATTGCTGCTGGGGCATTGTACTTGTTTACTGGTTCTGATCCTTTGGGATTATTTACCGAATTGGAAGAAGCCCCTGTAGCGGAAGAGCAAGTGATCGAGGAGCCCGTTATCCAAGAGCCAGTTCAGGAGCAGCCAGTTGATGCCGAACCCATTGGGTCAGCCACCGGCGGCGGATGGTGGCAGGTTTATTTTACCGACCCTGCTACGATCAATGATCCTGAGAATTTGGCTGGGTCGATCCCCGAGAAGCTGATATCGCTTATCGACAGCGCTCAACAATCGATCCACATCGCTTCCTTCGAGTTCAATCTCACCCCTGTCGCCGAGGCGTTAATAGCTGCCCATGAGCGCGGTGTTGAAGTGCGTTGGGTTACCGACGATGAGCACGGCCTCGAATCTGACGAAGAGGATGATCATGGCCAATTCGAGATGCTGGAAGACGCTGGTATCGAAGTCAAAGATGACCAGCGATCCGCTCTGATGCACAATAAATTCTGGATCTTTGATGGCCATACAGTTTGGACGGGTTCAACCAACATTACCAAGAACGGTGGTTTCCGCAACAACAATAACGTGATGGTGGTGCAATCCACCCGTGTTGCCGAGATCTATGAGCGTGAGTTTCAGGAGATGTGGGATGGCGAGTTCGGACCACGTTCCTCTTCGACCGTCGTGCAGCAATTCGCAACAGTCAACGGCACGCCCATCCAGGTCTTATTCGCCGCTGAAGATGAAGTGATGAGCTTGTTGGTCCCCATGGTCATTGCCGCTCAGAACAGCATTCGCTTTATGGCTTTCTCGTTTACTCATAATGACCTCGGGGCCGCAGTGCTTGCCAAAGCGAATACTGGTGTTGATGTGATGGGCATTTTCGAGAAGCGCGGTAGCGAAACCGAATACAGCGAGCTGCCAGCCCTGTATTGTGCCGGTGTACCTGTCCGCCAGGATGGCAACAAAGGCACCTTCCATCACAAAGTCTTCATCATTGACGAGCAGATGGTCGTGACCGGGTCGTTGAACTTTTCCAATAATGCTGATGAGAGCAACGATGAGAATGTGCTGATCGTCACGAATGCCGATGTCGCAGCTCAATATCTGGCCGAATTCGAACGTCGCTGGGCTGAGGCTGAGGATCCTGATCCTGCAGATATGGCTTGTGAATAATAAACTATTGCACGCCCATATTTTGCGTGACAAACGTCAATTGACGAGCGTTTTTTTGGTGTGTATAATCCTCGTAACAATTGAATAACCTTCGGGGCAGGGTGCAATTCCCGACCGGCGGTTAAAGCCCGCGAGTGCTGACACCATAGGTGGTTGAAGCACATGACCCGGTGAAATTCCGGCGCCGACGGTATAGTCCGGATGGTAGAAGGTATCAAAGAGCTGGCCCGTAAGGGTTGGCTGTTGTCATGTGCCCCGAAAACATTTGTTTTCGGGGTTCTCGCGAAATGGCAAGGTCCAATTAGCCATTTCGCAGCGCCAGTGTTTATACACTGGCGCACAGAGTCTTATTATGACTACTAACGCCCCGATTAATTTCATCGGGGCGTTTTGATTTCCCCAGAAAATCCGTAGTTTCTGGGGAAATCAAAACAACATATGATGCGTTCACGTAGAGTTTTATTCTTTTTTTTATCAATAGCTGGGTTGTTAGTTGCCTGGCAGTTATTGATCCAATTCGGAGAATTCCCACGCTTTATTTTGCCTTCTCCAGGTGATGTGTTGAGACGTTTCTTGGAGATAGTGCGGGATGGCAGCTTGTTTCACCACCTGGCGACCACTTTGAAGGAAGTTTTCCTGGGCTTAGCCCTAGGGGTGAGCACGGCTACGGTCCTAGGGTATCTGATTGCCAAGTCTCGTTGGATCGAGCGTCTTCTGGCTCCGTATATCATCGCCAGCCAGTCTGTGCCTATGGTAGCGATCGCACCGTTGTTGGTGATCTGGTTTGGACCAGGATTGATCTCCAAAATTTTGATCGCTGCCTTGATCGTGTTCTTCCCCGTGTTGGTGAATACTGTGGTAGGTGTGCGCGCTGTTCCTGAAGATCTACACGCCCTGATGCGCTCTCTGCAAGCTACCCGCTGGCAGACGCTACGCTTGTTAGAGATTCCCGCCGCGCTGCCGGTGTTCTTCGGAGGCTTGCGGGTGGGTGCCACGTTGGCCGTGATCGGCGCAGTAGTTGGAGAATTTGTGGGAGCAGATAGTGGCCTGGGATTTCTGATCAACGTCGGGCGTGGATTATACGATACCGCGCTGGTCTTTGTAGCAATATTTGTTTTGATCAGTATGGCTTTGATGTTATACGGTATTGTCGTTGGGCTGGAAGCGCGTCTTCTGGCCTGGCAGCGACGGGCAGATGACAACTGATTCATAGAAGGTGTGTTGGGTATTTGCCACCTATACATTATTTGAGAATTGTTTTGGAAAGATTGAAAGGATATTCGATGTCAAAACGCTACATTCTATCAATTTCTATCATGCTGGTTGTGCTGCTGGCTGCGTGCAGTGGTGAGAAACCTGAGCTAGATTCACCAGCCCCAGAGTCGGTTGAAGAAGAACTTACCCATATTCGCTTGCCAATGGGCTACATCCCCAATGTACAGTACACGCCATTCTATGCGGCGGTTGACCTGGGAGAGTATCAGAACGCAGGGATCGAGATCGAGTTCGATTACAGCTTCGAAACCGATGGCGTAGCCCTGGTGGGGGCCAATGACCTGCAGTTTGCTGTCGCTTCAGGTGAGCAAGTGTTGCTGGCGCGCGAACAGGGCTTACCAGTGGTCTATGTGATGGCCTGGTATAACGATTTCCCAGTAGGGGTTGTTGCAAAGACAGAGCAGGGGATACTTTCACCTGAAGATCTCGCAGGTAAGAAGATCGGCTTGCCAGGGTTATTTGGGGCCAGCTATATTGGCTTGCGAGCCATCCTCGCTGCTGGTGGCTTGACTGAAGCTGATGTCACCCTGGACTCAATTGGCTTCAATCAGGTGGAAGCCTTGGTTACCGATCAAGAAGAAGCGGCCGTCATCTATGTACCCAACGAACCAGTGCAATTGCGGTCGTTGGGCTATGATGTCGATGTGATCCAAGTGGCTGACTATATGCAGCTTGTCTCCAATGGACTGATCACCAATGAGCAGACTATCAAAGAGAATCCTGATCTGGTTCGCCGTATGGTGCAGGCTACGATGAGTGGAATCCGTTACACAGTAACACATCGCGCAGACGCATTCGAGATCAGCACCAAATTCGTCGAAGGCCTCACGGATGCCGATACCCATGTCCAGAAGGAAGTGTTAGATGCCTCGATTCTGCTTTACAAGCGCGAGAATTTGGGCTATTCCGATCTTGAAGCCTGGCAAAATATGCAGCAGGTTTTGTTGGATATGGGCATGTTGACAAAACCTCAGGATCTGGAAGCTGCCTTTACTAATGAATTCATCGATAATTGAACCGGTCTTGGACATCCAAAACTTAAGCGCCGTTTTCTCTGATGGCAACGGTGACTTGCAGGCATTGGATGACCTGACCTTTTCAGTGCAGCGGCAGGAGTTCGTTTGTGTAATCGGTCCCTCAGGGTGTGGGAAGAGCACTCTGCTGCGTATCCTTGGGGGGCTGCTGCAACCAACCACGGGACGCGTTTCCTTTCACGGGGAGCCGCTGGTTGGTCCGCGCCGGGGTGTTGGATTCGTATTCCAGAATTCTAACCTGATGCCCTGGCGCTCAGTCTTCGAGAATATTTACCTTCCTCTGGAATTACAGAATGCATCGATGAGCAAGATCACACCCAGGGTTCAAGAGTTGGTGGAGCTGGTGGGCTTGGGCGGCTTCGAGAATTGGCTACCGCGTGATCTCTCGGGGGGAATGGCCCAACGGGTTGCCATCGCCCGAGCTCTGGTACATGACCCTGAGGTGCTGCTGCTCGATGAGCCCTTCGGAGCGTTGGACGCGCTGACCCGTGAGCAAATGGGCGATGAATTGCTGCGAGTTGCCATGCATGCCACAGGCATTGGGGTACGACGAAAAACGATCATCATGGTAACGCATGCCATCACAGAGGCGATCTTCCTGGCAGATCGGGTTTTGGTACTTAGCCCGCGGCCCGGTAAACTGCGCATGGATGTTGCCATTGATTTGCCGCGCCCTCGTCAGGAACACATGCGCTATACAAAAGAGTTCGGAGAGCTGGCGCAGCGGTTGCGAGAAGCCATTGGATGATCAGTTGACACATTTTGGCTCTCTAGGAATCGACGTGGAAGTTAGCAGATTTAGGGGGTTGGGGGCGGGCGCGGGCGCCCCCCCCCCCCAAAAATAGAGATTCGCGCGGGGGATGCCC
>CAYWIC010000075.1:10853-23339 GCA_964458115.1 uncultured Anaerolineales bacterium
GCCTCTTCTTTTTCTTTTTTTGGGGGGGGTGGGGGCGTCTCCCCCCCCCCCCAACCCCCTAAATATGGAGTTCACCTCGGGAATTCCCAGAGGCCCTACATTTTTTCGTGGTAAGATTTGTGGCTGAAATTCTTTATAGAGGTAGACGAAATGCTAAAGCGATATTCCATTTTTCTTTTGTTGCTATTGATCGTGATCCCATTTGGTGTCGGTGCTCAGGATGATATCCGGTTAGCCTATCTGCAAGTTGATCTCTGGCCAGAATATGATCGTCCCGAAATGCTGGTGATCTTGCGGGCGAGTCTGACTGCTGATGTGTCACTTCCGGTTGATGTGACCTTTCGTATCCCAGCCGCGGCTGGTGAACCAAACGCAGTCGCAGTACGCCAACCAGATGGCGCATTGTTGAATGCCATGTTCGAGCACCAACAAGAGGCGCAATGGGCATATGTGACAGTTACAGCCACGACACCCGACATCCAGTTGGAATATTACGATCCGCAATTAGAGAAGCGCGAAGACACCAGGCATTTCGAATTCATTTGGTTGGGGGAGTATGATGTGGAGTCCATGCTTGTGCAAGTGCAACAACCTTTGGGCTCTAGCCAGATGAGTATCGAACCAGATCTAGGTGAGTTCGAACCAGGTTCCGATGGCATGCAATATTACATTATGGAGATTGGTGCGCCTTCAGCGGGCGATGAATTTTCGGTTAAGATCGATTACCAAAAATCTTCTGATTCGTTGAGTATAGAGAGTTTCCAGGTTCAACCCAGTGCGCCCATTGCCGAGGGGGGGACACAACGCAGCTCAAATGTAGATTTACTTTCGCTACTTCCTTGGCTCTTGGGGGGTCTCGGGTTGCTTTTAGTGGTCGGAGGCATTTTCTGGTACTGGCGATCTGGTCAAGATGTATCAGAATCGAAACCAACCTCCCGGGGTCGGAGAGCAACATCCACTTCACAAACCCATTTTGAGGAAAGTGGCAGTGAGGGAGTGTATTGTCACCAGTGTGGTAAACGCGCAGCCTCTGGGGACCGCTTCTGCCGTACTTGTGGAGCGCGTTTGCGTAAGGAATAATCATTCCCCAGTTCGTTTTTCGATTTTCCCCCTAGAGAGGTAATTTAGAACAGGGTGCACTCAAGCGCAATGCGCTGCGTGCACCTTGTTTCTCAATAGGAAATATTGCCTATCGGGATTTGACTTTTAATCCAATATTTCCATCTTTAATTGGATTTTCCCTGCTTACTAACCGTGCATTAATCTCATTGTGACAAAATATACGGGTAGTTTTACCCAATCCTTATGAGTTATGGAACTTTATTGGTATATACATTCCTGATTTACAAATATAGGAGAAAAAGATGCAAGAATCAACATCGATGCGTTCAGGTTCATCGAACCGGATGAAATTTATTTTAGGCGGCGCGTTAATCGTCGCTGCTGTGATCTACTTAATCGTTTCTTCAACACAGGCCAGCGCGCAGTACTTCCTTACCATTGATGAAGTTGTCGCCAAAGGGGATGAAGTTCTTGACCGCGACCTGCGAATTTCTGGTGCAGTGATTGGCGATTCCATCGAATATGAGCGTGAGAGCTTGACTCTCACCTTTTTGGTTGCACATGTCGCAGGGGATAATGCCGAACTCGAATCTGAGGGCGGCTTGGCCGAGGCCTTGCATGCAGCTGTGTCAGATCCCAGTCGATCCCGTGTACAAGTCGTTTACGAAGGTCCTATGCCCGATCTGTTGCAGCATGAAGCCCAGGCAATCATGACCGGCCGTTTAGGCGCTGATGGTGTTTTCTACGCTGATGAGCTGTTGCTCAAATGCCCAACCAAGTACGAAGAGGCAGTTCCAGAGCAGGCTGAGGGGCTTTAAGAGTCGCAAGTCGCAAGTCACAAGTTTCAAGTGCAGGTTCCAAGATTTAATAGCATTTAAAACTTGAAACTTGCTACTTTGAACTTGAAACTTTTCTTGGAGAATTTATGATTGCAAATCTTGGTTATGGCGCCTTAGTTATCACCTTTATTGTTTCCCTGTATGGGGCCGGCGCAGCTTTCTATGGCGTGCGGCGGAATAACCCTGCCTGGGTGGATAGCGCCCGTAATGGCATGTTATTAACCTTTCCGTTGCTAACCCTCTCGGCTTTGAGCATTATCGTTTTATTGGTAACTGATCATTACGAAGTTGAGTATGTTGCCAGTGTAACCAGCCGCAGCATGCCCATGTATCTCAAGATCACAGCTTTGTGGGGCGGTCAGTCTGGCTCTTTGGTTTTCTGGTCTTGGCTGATGTCTGCTTTTGCTTCGGCAGTCACCTTGCGAAAATGGGATCGCGACCGCGAATTCTTGCCCTGGGTGATTGTGGTTTCTCTGATTACATTAGCCTTCTTCATCTCCCTGAATATCTTCATCGAGAATCCATTCACCCGTTTGTGGCAATCCCCTTCGGGTCAAGTTGTTGAGAAGATGTTTCAGCCGGCGGGATCGGTTTTGTTCTATCCGCGTGATGGACAGGGCTTGAACCCGCTATTGCGCCATCCTGGGATGATCATTCACCCACCGATGCTTTACCTGGGTTTTGTCTCTTTTGTGATTCCCTATGCCTTCGCCATCGCAGCCCTAGTGACTGGTCGCACCGATGACCGTTGGATCCGCCTGACTCGCCGTTGGACCCTGTGGGCCTGGATGTTCCTTTCTCTGGGATTGGTGTTGGGAGGTCGTTGGGCCTATGATGTGCTTGGCTGGGGTGGTTACTGGGGTTGGGACCCCGTGGAGATCGCCGCCTTCATGCCCTGGCTGACCGGGACAGCCTTCTTGCACTCAGTGATGATCCAGGAAAAGCGCGGCATGCTCAAACAGTGGAATATGGTCCTGATCATTCTGACCTATTCTTTGGTGATCTTCGGTACCTTCCTGACACGCTCGGGTGTGCTCTCATCGGTGCATGCTTTCGCCCAGAGCGCCATTGGGCCTCTGTTTTTTGCGTTCATCGGAGTGACCTTCATTGGCTCGCTGAGTTTGTTGCTTCACCGTTGGAATGATCTCAAAGCCAAAACCGAGATGACCTCGATGCTCTCCCGTGAGGCCCTGTTCCTGTTGAACAATTTGCTTTTCATCGGCATCCTGGTAGTTTGTTTTTGGGGTGTGATCTTCCCGTTGATTTCCGAGCTTTTCACCGGCCAGAAAGTGACCGTAGGCCCGCCATTTTACGAGCGCGCCAATGGGCCATTATTTGCTGGTTTGCTCCTGTTGATGGCCATCGCACCTTTATCTGCCTGGGGCCACTCGACCATCAAAACCCTGGGTCGCGCTGTCTGGAAACCGGCGATTGTCTCCGTTGTGGCTGTAGTCGCTGTCCTTATCGCAGGGATTACCAACCCCTATGCTCTGATCGGTGTCTTTTTGACGGTATTGGTGATCGCAGTTACCTTGTATGAATACGGTCGCGGTGCTCTAGCCCGTGGGAAACGACATGACGAAAACTTCTTTGTGGCGTTGTGGGCGCTGGTCAAACGCAACCGCCGCCGGTATGGTGGGTATCTCATCCACTTGAGCATGGCCATGTTGGCCATAGGCATTATTGGGATCGAAATGTTCCAGAGTGAAACTCAGGGCACTTTGAGCCAGGGCGAAACTCTGACCCTTGGCGCGTATACCATGTCGTATGACTCTCTGGCAGTTTTCGATGCACCTGATGGCCGTAATGTGGCCCGCGCGGTGGTCAGTGTCAGCAAGAACGGCAGACCCGTGGGCGAGTTGTATCCACGTAGGGATTTCTTCTACGATTCACAACAGCCCATGACCATCCCGGGCGTGCGCAGCACCATCGAGGATGACTTCTATATTTTGCTGGTGGATTGGGAAGAGATCAGCACCAGTAATGCTACCTTCAAGGTGTATCACAATCCCCTAGTGATGTGGATGTGGTTAGGGTCTTGGGTATTCATTTTCGGAACCTTGGTGGCAGCCTGGCCAGAGAGAGAGACCGATTCCGTTCCTTCACGCAACCGCAAACGAGAATATTCTACAGTGAAAGCGTGACATGATGCGCGTTCAACGGTTGAACATTGCAAGCCCTAGAATTGAGAGAAAAGATGAAGAGTTATTCTCAAATCACAACTGACAAATCACAATTCGTACTTCGTCTGGTTGTATTGATTATTGTTATGTTGGCAACGCTGGTACCTGGTACTGTGCTAGCCCAAGAGGCCGATCCCAACGCGCCCACAGATGACGAAGTCAACGCCATTGCCAAAGAGATGTACTGCCCAGTTTGTGAGAATGTACCTCTGGACGTTTGTGGTACACAGGCTTGCGCCCAATGGCGGGCTTTGATCCGAGAAAAGCTGAATGATGGCTGGACGGAAGACGAGATCAAGGAGTATTTCGTTGATCAGTATGGCGCGCGCGTTTTGGCAGAGCCTCCTCGCCAAGGGCTAAATTTGTTGGTATATGTTGTACCGCCAATTGCCTTTCTGGCTGGCGTTTATATTCTCTATAAAGGTGTGAGGAGCTGGCAACAGATTGATTCTGAGAGTGCAGATGCTGAAATAACATCTCCAGCCATAGAAAATCCGCCGGATGATTATGTTGCTCAGTTAGAGGAAGAATTGCGTCGCAGTCAGCAGTGAATAGTTATTTGTAATCGTTACCAGGGCTAGACTCTGTTTGTTGGTTACTGGCAACAGAACACCGTCACTGATACGGAGTAATTATGACCGAAGTTGTAGAAAAGAACGTAACTGAAGAAGAAAACAACATTGGCCCAAAATGGGGCCGCATTCTTGTGTGGGGTGGGTTGTTGGTATTGTTGACCGTCGTGGCGTTAGGTCTCCAGCGCACCCAGGAAGGACCTGTAGGCCCAGGCCAAGCCGCCCCAGCATTTGTTTTGACGACATTCGACGGCCAGGAAATAGACTCTGCTGATTTGGCTGGCAAGGTAGTAGTGCTCAATTTCTGGGCTTCTTGGTGCAAACCATGCGAACAAGAAGCCGCCGATTTAGAGACTGCATGGCAATTTTATTCTGAGGGCGGTGAAGTGGTTTTCTTAGGTGTGGATTATGTCGATACCGAGCCTGAAGCGATGGAATACTTGAACAAGTTCAATATTAGCTATCCCAATGGTGCAGATTTAGGCACACGAATTTCTCAAGCCTTCCGGATCCGCGGTGTCCCTGAGACCTATATCATCGACCAGGATGGGATCCTATCTCATGCTCAGATAGGACCATTTACATCGCTTTCGCAAATCACTGCCGTCATCGACCCCTTATTAAATCAGTAAACGTAGTATAAGAAACGTTCAACTTAAAATAATAACCCATGGACATTGGCTCAATTTTTCTCATTCTTGCTCTTTTTATCCTCACTGCCCTTTATGTTGGACGGCCATTATATGACCGCACGTCCACAACAACCAAACAATTGGGGAGAGAACTCTCGGCGCTATTAGCTGAGCGAGATCGAATACTAAACACTATTTCTGAGTTGGATTTCGACCACACCCTTGGTAAGATCCCCACTGAAGATTATCCGCTGAGACGCGACCAGCTCGTGAAGAGGGGTGCAGAAATTTTGCGCCAGCTCGATGAATACCAAGGGGAAGGGCTTCCCGATTCTACTAACGTCAGCCTCGAGACCGCTTTGAAATCCGGAGCAGTTGACCCCGATGATGATCTGGAAGCTCTGATCGCTGCACGTCGGCGCGCAAGCCAAGAAAAACCTGGGGGTTTTTGCCCACAGTGTGGTGGCCCGGTAGTCCGGTCAGACCGATTCTGTCCAAAATGTGGGAATGCTTTATCGTAAAGCATCGAGTGAAGAGTGATATATGAAATATATCGCCTCACTCACAACGCATTCTTCTCTACAGCGAATTAATAAAATCATGATACGAAAATACCTTCCCTTCACCCTGGCACTCTTGCTGCTCGTGCTCATCCTGACCGGGTGTGGCGCTCTCTCTGAAGATATCACCCCGCCACCTGGTTCTGAGATGCCTACCATGCCACCTCCCACCCCTGCCGTGGAACAACTAGTCTTCCCGGTTTTATCTCCTGACCCTGCACGTGGCGAATCCATTTATGTTGAAAAATGCGCGCCCTGTCATGGAGATTCTGGCTTAGGGGATGGTCCCGATGCTGATGGCCTCCCGAATCCAGTCACTGCGATTGGTAGTCTTGAACTCTCCCGCCAGGCCACGCCAACGGATTGGTATTTGATGGTCGCCAATGGCAATATCCAGCGTTATATGCCACCATTTAAGAGCCTTTCCGTGCCGCAGCGTTGGGATGTGATCGCCTATGTTTTCTCTTTGAGTACATCCGAAGAAGAACTTTCCCGCGGGAAGGTGGTTTATCAAGAACAATGCGCTGCCTGCCATGGTGAGCTGGGCCAGGGGGATGGTCCCGAGGCAGGTGAACTAGCCACCTCGCCAGTTGATTTCACCGATCAGGCCTTTATGGGCTATAAGACGGCCAATGATTTGTACGATTCCATCTCTGGGGGGATGGGTGAGATGCATGCATTTGAAGATGTAAGTGAAGAGGATCGCTGGGCCCTAACATCTTTCCTGCGCTCGCTGACGTTCTCAATTCCTGAGGATCTTATGGCGGAGGAAGCCTCGGAGGCGACCTCTGAGGGGGCAGAACCCGCTGAGAGTGCGCCTCAGCCCACTCAAACGTCGGCTGAGGTTCCTGCTGAAGTTGAAGATCCCGCTGCGAGAGTAGGGACCGTGTTCATTCAAGTAGTCAATGGCTCTGGTGGTGACCTCCCCGTAGGCGCTGATGTAATTTTACATGGCTATGATGGTATGGAAGAGTCGTTCACTCAAATCGAAACGTTGCCTGAAGAAGGTTTGCTGGTTTTCGAAGAGATCCCTATGCCAGAAGGCCGAGTATTTCTGGCTACTACCGAATACGATCAGGTGGCATACGGCTCGAATATTTCACAGACAACCGTTGATAGTTCCGAAGCGAGTTTGAGCCTAATGGTCTTCGACTCGGTTACAGACACTTCTGGGCTGGCCATCGAACGACTGCATATATTCTTCGATTTCGTCAATCCGGATACTGTTCAAGTCATCGAGTTAGTGCTGCTCTCAAACACCAGTGGGAATACAGTTATTGCGGCAGATGATGGCCCGGTAATAGAGTTTGATCTCCCAGAAGGGGCTTTCAATTTAGACGTTCAGGAGAGTATGCAGTTGCGCTACCTGCAAACCGAAGCAGGATTTGGTATAGGAAACGTACGCCCGTCGGCAGAACCTTACGATATAACCTTTGCTTTCGAGATCCCTTACGATAAGAAAAAGGCTGATATCTCATTGCCGGTTCCATTGGATACTACAGCGGCAATCATCATTGCACCAGAGGATGGAGTCAAGCTGAAAAGTGACCAGCTTCAAGATGGTGGCTCGCGAGATTTTCAGGGCATTCCCTACCGTACATATAACTCCAACAACCTGCCAGCAGGTGAAACACTGCGCTTTACAATCTCTGGGACCCCTAAGCTCCCTAAGGACACATCGGCGTCAACTAGCACGGACCCCACAACCAATTTGATGATTGGTATTGGAGCCTTAGGAGTGGTTTTGGTCGTCACGGGTATTTACCTCTGGCAGCGTAATCGCATCGCCGATGCGGATGATGAATGGGATGAAGTTTCCGAGATTAGCGATCAATCGTCCGCAGTTGCAGAAACTCCCGACGAGTTGATGGACGCCATCATCGCCCTGGATGATCTGTATCAGGCAGGTGATTTGCCTGAAGCAGCATATCAGAAGCGGCGAGAGGAATTGAAAGCACGTTTACAAGAAGTAGTGCAATCTGACGAATAAATAATAACCTCAAAGACACGAAGACACAAAGAAATTCTTAGAATCTTTGTGCCTTCGTGGTGGGAATTGCATGATCAATGTAACAAAACTCGTAAAAAGATTTGGGCCGAAGACGGTGCTACGCGGGTTAGATTTCGAAGTTGAATCAGGCGAATTTGTGGCTTTGCTTGGCCCGAATGGTGCCGGTAAGACCACCTTCTTACGAATCCTGTCTTCGCTATCACGCCCGGCAATGGGGGAAGTGAACATCGCAGGATATTATTTGCCAGGACAGGCATCGGCAGTTCGGCGTCGCTTGGGAGTGGTCTCTCACCTGCCTTTGTTGTATGGCGACCTTACCGCTGAGGAAAACTTGCGCTTCTTTGGGCGTATGTATGCTGTAGCGGGTCTTGATAACCGCATTAACGAAGTGCTAGAAATGGTAGGGCTTGAAGCCCGTCGGCGAGATCTGGTGCGGACATTCTCGCGCGGCATGCAGCAGCGTTTAGCAATTGGCCGGGCAGTACTGCATGATCCCGATGTGATGCTCTTCGATGAACCCCATACCGGTTTGGATCAAGACGCCTGCGTGATGTTGGATACCGTTTTGCAAGAGGTCGCTGCCCGTGGTCGTACTGTAGTGATGACATCTCACGACTTGGCCCGCGCTGCGGACTTGGCATCGCGCTTCGATGTGCTCTCCAGGGGAAAGATCGTTGCCTCGGTCCGCCGGGATGAGATGGACACGACTGACAATCTTCTGGCCTTCTATCGCGATGCCGTCCGGGAGCGTGAAGCATGAAGAGTGAAGCTCAACTTTCTGCTCGGAAATCTTCGTTCCCAGAAAAACGCTCCCCAGTGCGCGATTTCTTGCGCGCATTATGGGCTGTGGTTTGGAAGGATCTTTCAGCAGAATGGCGCAGTCGCGAGCTGCTGACTGCAATGTTGGTCTTTGCTTTGTTGGTGATCTTGATCTTCAACTTTGCTTTGGAGTTAGACGCTCGAGCTAGGGCCAGCGTCACCTCGGGAGTCCTGTGGGTGACCTTTGCTTTCGCGGGGACTTTGGGCCTCAATCGCTCCATGGCTACTGAGAAAGACCGCGGTTGCTTGGATGGGTTGTTGTTAGCCCCAGTAGATCGCAGTGCGATCTATTTTGGTAAAGCGATTGGCAACCTGATCTTCATGTTCGTTGTTGAAGTGATTGTTTTGCCCATCTACAGTGTGCTCTACAACATCAACTTGTTCCGTCCTGGTTTGTTGTTAGTGATCTTACTCGGTTCAATCGGTTATGTGGCCGTTGGGACATTATTATCCACAATGGCTGTTCAGGCCCGAACGCGTGACATCCTGCTTCCAATTTTGTTGTTCCCATTGGTGGTCCCCATTATGATTGCTGCGGTAAAGGCCAGCGGTGTATTTTTGCAAGGATTGCCTTTGAACGAAGCCAGTACCTGGATCAACTTGTTGGTTGTCTATGACGTGATTTTCGTGGCTGTGGCATTTATGTTTTTTGAATTTGTGGTAGAGGAGTAATCTTTAGTCAATAGGAGTTATTATATGGAATCAAAACCCCGTTTTCTTTCAATCTTGGATACCCTCACTGCGGTCTTGTTCGTCGTTGCCGTGGTGATGGTGTTCTTCTATGCCCCTCTCGAGCGGACTATGGGACAGGTGCAGAAAGTGTTCTATTTCCATGTGGCCACTGCTTGGGTGGGTATGTTGGGCTTTATGGTCGCTGCAGTTGTGGGAATTTTCTATCTGGTGAAGAATGACCGCAAATATGATATCGCCGGCTTGGCAGCTATCGAGATCAGTCTGGTATTCTTCTTCATCGCCATCATCTTGGGCTCGATTTGGGCTCGCCCAGTGTGGAATACCTGGTGGACCTGGGATCCACGTCTGACTACGGCAACCATCGTCGAGTTGATTTATGCCGCGTATTTGATGTTGCGTCAGGGCATCGAAGACCCCGATCGACGGGCACGCTTTGGCGCGGTCTACGCCATCTTGGGGTTCATCAGTGTCCCATTGACCTTCATCTCCATCCGCCTGCTGCGCACCATTCATCCCGTAGTGGTCGGCAACAACGACCCCAGCGCAGAGGGCAGCTTCAGTATGACTGGCCCGATGAAGACTACCTTTTTCTATAGCTTGTTTGTTTTCTCGGTGATGTTTGTGGATTTGTTCTGGCACCGGGTGCGTATGGGCAAGCTGGCTGACAAAGTGGAAGAACTGCGCTTGAAGGTTTCAGCATAGTTCACAATGGTTCATAGATAAGATCTTTTTCTGATCAGATACTCGATGGAGAAATCGTATGTTTACATCTTTATTCCTAGCTCCCCCTGATACCACCACTTATATGGTTGGTGGATTTGTCGTCTTTTTTGGCGTGATGCTGGTCTATTTAGCTAGCTATTTTGTTCGTTTCAAGAATCTCAAACAAGACTTAGAAGTCTTGCAAGAGATTGAAACAGAGTACTAATACTACTATTTTTTCCAATAACTATCTGCCGGTGTATGGACAACGCTTTGCGTTGTCCATACACCGGTTTCTTTATGGCCAGAGAATTTCGACGGGTCGAGTGTAGCCGTGTTTCTCGGCGGCCAACACGCGCCCATGGGATGGTTCCTGGCAACCGGGCTCATCGATCACTTCGGCGACGGCCTGATAGACGCCGATAGGCGTGAAGACGATCTCTCCGTTCTGGCAGACCCAAACCTCGACCACATAGGGAACCTGTTCGGCATCATCCCCAGCCCGCAGCACCAGGGGTGACCAAAACACGGTGACCTTGCTGGGATCATCCTCATCTCGGCTGGCGGTTACATTGGTCAGTGGAGCGTAATAGGGCGACCAGGCCTGGACGATGTGGGGGTCCACGGGTTCTACGCTGAGCACATCCCCCTTGATTTCCATCAATTCCCCTTTCACCCAGCAAGGATTATCCCCACCAATTGCCTGGATCAGGACCCAAGTAGCCAGTTGATTCCGACCAATGACTTCGAGGTTGCTCCCACCCACCAATCCATATTTGTAGAGATAGGCCGCTCCAGGTCCGTAGCGGCAGTTGACGCGGTCGGGGATGACTTTGCCTCGCAGGATGGCATAGGTGGGGGTCACAGAGGCGGTGGGTGTGAAAGTCTCTGTTGCAGTGGACGTAGAGGTGTTCGTGGGTATGGGTGTTGCTGTAGTGGTGGATGTGGGCGATGGCGTCCCTGTAAATGGGATGGGGGTATCTGTTGGTATTGCTGTAGGGGGCGGTTGGGTGGCGCTGGGGTGCACAGTGAAAGCAATGGGTGTAGCTGTCAACCCAGGTTCCATATTTGAACCTCCGGTTTGGGATTGACAAGCTCCCAAGGTGAGGGTGATTCCCAAAATAAATGCGTAACGGAATTTGAGTTTGTGCATATTCTTCATGGTTGGTATTATATTTGGTCCAATAGCTCTTATTTTTGGCACTTAAGGAATCGCCGTGGAAGATAGCAGATTTGAGGGTATTGGGCGTGCCCCGCACGCCCAATACCCTCAAATCTCGAGTTCACCATCGGAATTCCCAGAGTCCCATTTTACCTCGAATGAAATTTTCCATTTTTCGTGGTAGGATCAATATGCGTACTTCCATTAGGAGGCAGTCAAAATGAAGAGAGTTCTCTCGGTTAGCATCGGATCGGCTTCTCGAGATCATACTACACGGCGAGAATTTTTGGGGCAAGAAGTGGAGCTTTCTCGCCAGGGCACCAATGGCGATTTGAACAAAGCCCTCGAGATGTATAAACAGTTTGATGGGGTGGTTGATGCTTTTGGGGTCGGGGGTTTGGAATTCTATTTGGGGGTTGGTGAGCGGCGCTATTACCTGCGAGAGGCCAAGCGCATCCGTAAGGCGGTACAGATCAGCAAAATTGGGGATGGGAATGGGGTCAAGGGTTTGCTGGTAAAACGTGCCTTGATTGCTTTAGAGGCGCATCTCAATAGCAAAGAAGGCAAGACGCTGAGGGGGATGAAGGCCATGAAAACGAATGCTGTTGATCGCTATATTATGGCTGCTGCCTTGGCCGAAGCTGGCTGTGATGTGACCAGTTGTGACTTGATGTTTTCATTTGGTCTGCCCATACCTGTTCGCAATCTGGCAACTGTCAGGCTGTTAGCCGCAGTTTTGCTGCCTTTTGTTTCGCAATTCCCCTTTCATTGGCTTTATACTTTGGGTACTGCCCAGGACAAACCGCCAGAACCTCGCTGGGAATCGTATTACCGGGAGTCCGATGTGTTGGCGGGTGATTTTATTTCGATCCGCACGCATATACCGGATGATTTGAGCGGAAAGATCATCGTGACCAATACGACCACGGCAAAAAATGTCGAAGAACTGCGTGAACGGAATTTGCATATATTGGTGACGACGACGCCGCGCTTAGAAGGCCGCAGCTTTGGAACCAACGTTATGGAAGCAACCTTACTGGCTCTGATGGACAAACCACAATCTGAAGTCGTCGAAGCAGATTTCTTAGATCTGATCGAGCGGATCCCTCTGGAACCGAACATCGAAGTGTTGAATTAAAATTTGGAGTTACGCACTTGAGACTTGGTTGCTAGGAATAGGGGGTGGGGGCAAAGCCCCCCCCCCCGATTACGAGCAATTTATTCGCTGAACTGCGTTAGTTCTTAAAATAT